>PMYM01000057.1:19580-19763 GCA_003171235.1 Phycisphaerales bacterium
TTGGCCACCGACATCTGGGTCATCCGGGACCACGGGGTGAAGGTCATCGGCGGCGGCTGGGACAAGTTCCTCCGCTGGCGGGAGCGGGAGGCGCAGGCCAGTCAGCCCGAAATCCAGCAAATGCAGAAGGCCCCTAAGGCCCCCGTCGCCGCCAAGACCCCCGCCAAGGCTGCCGCCAAGGCT
>PMYM01000017.1 GCA_003171235.1 Phycisphaerales bacterium
AGGTTCTGTTAGAGCCCCTAACGCCGGGCGGGGCAAAACGATGCGGTGGAGCGCCGCGATTGCCTTGCTGACGCCCGACACATCCTTGAAATCGCCAGTTTCTGGTTGCTTCAAGGCCCCGCACACCCTATAAGCGAGCGTTGTACATCCCCGTTTGCACCAGGTCGTTGTGGACCTCGGTCAGCTTGAAAACAGGAGAGCTTGTATATGCGCATGTCCGAAGCCGCCGTATTCCAGACGGTCAAGGAAACGCTGGTCGCGGTTCTAAGCGTCAGCGATGACGATGTGGTCCCCGGTGCGAAAATCACCGCCGATCTGGGTGCGGAATCCATCGATTTTCTGGACATCGTCTTCCGCCTGGAGAAGACGCTGGGCATCAAGATCCCGCCCGGCGAGCTTTTTCCGGACAACGTGTTCAACAATCCCAAGTTCATCCAGAACGGCAAGTTGACCCCCGCCGGCCTGGGACATCTCAAGCAGAGCCTGCCTCACCTGGACTATACGGAGTTTGAGAAGAATCCCGATGTCAGCCAGATCGCCGGCCTGTTCACCGTCGGGGCCATCACCAGCTACATCTTCAAGAAAGTGAACGAGGGCGGACGTGCCTGATCGCCGGGTAGTCATCTCCGGCTTGGGAGTGGTAACTCCACTTGGCATCGGCATCGCGGAGTTCTGGAAACACCTGCTGGAATCTCATTCCAGCGTGGCCAAGGTCAAGCGATTCGACGCCACTGGCTTTGATTGCCACATCGCCGCCGAATTGACCGGCTTCTCGGCTCGTCCATACCTGACGCACGATAACCGCAAGTCCATCAAGGTAATGGCCCCCGGCACGGAAGTGGCCGTGGGCGCCGCGCACCTGGCCGTCCAGGACAGCAAGCTGGTAACCCCCGCCGCCAACGCCGACGGGCCCGACATTCCGTCGGGGCGCCTGGCCTGCAATATTGGCGCAGGCCTGATTTGCCAGGATCTCGACGAACTGGGCACAGCCGTCAACGTGGCCAAGACCGACGGCCGCTTCGACATGAAAGCCTGGGGCGAAAGAGGCATGGTCGCCCTGCCCCCGCTGTGGCTGCTGAAGTACCTGCCGAACATGCTTTCCTGCCACGTGACGATTCTCCACGGCGCTCGGGGCCCCAGCAACACGATCACCTGTGGCGACGCCTCGGGGCACCTGGCCATCGGCGAGGCCTGGCGGCACATACGACGCGACCTGGCGGATGGGGCCTTGGCCGGCGGCGCCGAGAGCAAGCTCAACCTCATGGGGATGCTGAGGCAATCGATGCTCCGCCGCCTGTGCACCCGGGCCAACGACGCCCCCTCGACGGCCTGCCGGCCTTTCGATGAGGCCCACGACGGCACGGTCATCGGCGAAGGCGGCGGCGTGGTTGTCATGGAAGAAGCCTCCGTTGCCGCCCGTCGCGGGGCTCGCGTCTACGCGGAACTGGCTGGCGTGGGCTGCGGGTGCGATCCCCAGGCCATCGACGTATTGCGCCCGACGGTTGGAGGGTTGGGCCGGGCCGTTAAGAACGCCTTGGCTAGCGCCGGCGTCACGCCGGCGGATGTGGACCTCATCGTCGCCCACGGCACCGGCGTGCCCGGCGAAGACCTGGCCGAAGCGGAGGCCTGGCGCTGGGCGCTGGGCCAGCGCGTGGAAGCCATTCCGGCCGTGGCGCTAACCGGCGCCATTGGCTCGCTGTTTGCCGGCGCGGGCGGGGTGCAGGTGGCCACGGCCGCCATGGCTATTCACTCTGGCTGCATACCGCCAACGGTGAACTTCACTCGCCCCGCGCCCGGCTGCGAACTGAACTTGTCCTCCTCCGCCCGCAGAGCCCAAATCCGCTGCGCCGTCACCGGCGCCTTCACGGTCGGCGGACAGAGCTGCGCGTGCGTCCTGAAGAGGAACGAGGCTAGCTGATCTATGAGTCAACGGCGTGTGGTCATCACGGGCATGGGCACGGTCAACCCGCTCGGGCACGACGTCGAGACCATGTGGGCGGCAATGCTGGCCTGCAAAAGCGGCGTCGCCCCCATCGAGCTTTTCGACGCTAGCACGTATCCGACGACGTTCGCCGGGCAGGTCGCCAACTACGACATGGCCGCCCAGGTGCCCGACGCCCAGCGCCACGCCCACGCCGGCCGCCAATGCCGCTTTGCCCTGGGAGCGGCCCTGCAGGCCTGGCGGCAGTCAGGCCTGGGGGTTTACGACTTGGATAAGTCGCGGCTGGGCATCTACCTGGGCGGCGGGGAGGGCAGCATAGACAACGACGCCGCCACCTCTCTGATGATTGACGCCTGGGCGGACAACCGGATTGACACGCGTCGATGGGCGCAATTGGCCTTCTCCCGACACCAGTTGTACCGCGAGGTGGAACAGGAGGCCAACATGGTCGTGGCCCATTTGGCAGCCGAGTTTGGCGCCCTGGGGCCGGCGATAAACGTCTTGACCGCCTGCGCCGCCAGCACCCAGGCGTTGGGCGAGGCCATGATGCTGATCCGCGACGGCGACGTTGACGTGATGATCAGCGGCGGCGCACACAGCATGATCCACCCCTTTGGCGTAAGCGGTTTCGACCTGCTCAAAGCCTTGTCCACGCGGAATGACGACGTCCAGGGGGCCAGCCGGCCATTTGACGCCACCCGCGACGGCTTCGTGCTGGCCGAGGGCGCAAGCATACTCATCCTGGAGGAGTATGAGCAGGCCCTTGCCCGCAATGCCCCCATGCTGGCCGAGATCGTCGGCTATGGCAGTTCCGCCGACGCCTACCGCATCACTGATCAAGATCCCGCTGGCGCCGGCGCAGTTGCCGCCATGGCGGCCGCCTTCCGAGACGCCGGCCTGGGGCCAGCCGATATTGATTACATCTCCGCCCATGGCACAGGCACCAGGCAAAACGATGTGACCGAAACCCGGGCTGTAAAGGCCGCTTTCGGGCAATTGGCTTCACGCGTGCCCATCTCAAGTATCAAGAGCATGGTTGGGCACCTGGTCGCAGCCGCCGGAGCCACGGAGCTCATCACTTGCATTCTGGCCATCCGCGATCAGGTGTTGCCGCCTACCATCAACCTCCACCGCCCTGATCCCCACTGCGATTTGGACTATGTGCCTAATGCGCCTCGCAAGGCATCCGTCGATGTGTGCATGTCCAACAGCTTCGGCTTTGGCGGGCAGAACAGCACGCTTGTCATCCGCCGGGTGAAGTGAGGTCTGCTGAAGGCTGCTGTGGGGGAAGGGTAAAGTGCCCGTAAGGTCGCTACTGATCGAATGGCCCGTTACTATGGGGTTGGGTGCTCTATTGCCCCGCCGTGGCGGCCCTGCCGGCCGGAAGGTCACGGGCGAGCGTGAATTGCTATAGGGGCTCTAACAGAATCAACGCGGCCCACGCGACATTCTGTTAGGGACTCTTATCCATGTGGGCGACTTCTCTGGTAATGCTTCACAATCCCATTTGGGAGGCTGATTCCTTCAAACCGCCGAGGCGCTGCGCGGCCCCGGGCTGCCAACGCGCGGCATCCCGCCGACCCTGACAGGTTGCTCCTCGGGGCCGATGTGTTCAACGGCTCTCTTTTGCCCTACCAGGCCGCCCAACAATGCTAACCTAGGACTCGTTGCCGGCGTCTGCCTTGGCGCGCGGGGTGGGTGCGTAGGCGCCGTTCTCGGGAGAGGCAGGCTGTTGGGGCGGCTGGGTCTGAGTCCACTTGCCCACCACGCCGTATTTCTGGGACAGCTTCTGCAGCCGCGGGTTGCGATAGGGGTACCACAGGCAGGCCGG
>PMYM01000103.1:0-130 GCA_003171235.1 Phycisphaerales bacterium
TGTTCGAGCTTTTCGGCCCGCTCGGCCGGGGTGGGTTCCATGCCGGCAAAGGCCAGCAGGAACTGCTTGCGATAGGCGTAAATCCCCAGGTGCAGCAGGTAGTCGGCGCCGGTGCGGTCGCGGTCGAAGG
>PMYM01000103.1:256-17339 GCA_003171235.1 Phycisphaerales bacterium
CTCGTCGCCCTGGACGTTGACGACGATGTCCTGGTCATCCAGGGCGAGCTTGGCGGCGGCCTCGGCCAGTCGGTCGGCGCCGGTGGCGTGGTCGCAGCGCGTCATGATGGCCTGGCCGCCAAAGGACTTCACAGCCTGGGCGATGCGCTCGTCGTCGGTGGCGACGTAAACGCCCGCCAGCCGGCGGGCCTGCCGCACCTGCTCGACCACGTGCTGGATGAGGTATTTGCCCGTGCGATTGAGCAAGGGCTTGCCCGGCAGGCGCGTCGAGGCGTACCGGGCTGGAATGATGGCGATGGCTTTCATGTCGGCCCGGCAGTGTAGACGACCGGGTCCCGCGAGGCAATACGTGGGAGTGCCAAAACTCTACGCAGAGGCGCAGAGGACGCACAGAGAAGAAAAGGCATTTGCTTCCATTCTTTCAGAAGGGATAATGAATCATTCAGAAGTTCCCGGAAGCGGAAAAGGAAACCACGGCCGTCTTTGCCCACTTGGACAGGGGACAAAAATGAGAGAATCAATTCTGCTGGTCTTCGGAGCGGTAATCATCTCGGCAACCTTGGCCGCCAACGACGCCCCCAAATTGGGAGTTCCGTCAACGACGTCGCAGCGGACCAGTGCCACCGCCAGCAGGGCAAGCACGGACAAGGCGGAGAGAGGCGTGCTGGAATTCCGCATCGCCCCAACGTTGCCCGGAACGGGCGAACTGTCCCTCAGTGATGCCGACCACAAATCCTGCCTGGAGCAATTGCGCACCAAAGGGCCCGAAGGCAAGGATGATGATGTCTATCGCTGGTTCCTCATCCAGGGCAAGGCTGATCGCTACCACAATCTTGTGACCGGTTCGTACCAGGGCGAAGACTATATCCTTCTTTTCAACCGCCCCGACCCCGACCGCACGCTGCTGCACACCGGGGCGGGGGCGGCGGCCTGGTCGCTGGTCAAGTCGATTCCCACCCGCGACAACAACATGAAACCGGCGGTGGGCTTCGAGTTCGACAGCCGCGGGGCCAACCTCTTCGGCATTCTCACCGGTCACAACATCGGCCATTACATGGCCATCCTCCTGGACGACCAGGTGTACTCGGCCCCGGTGATCCGGTCCCCCATTTACGATAGCGGCATCATCACCGGCGACTTCACCCAACAGCAGGTAAATGACCTAGTCAAGAGATTGAATTCCGGCTCACCAACCACTCGCAAGGCTGATTCCGACTGATCTAACCGGCAAGACTGGTGGCATGGCGGCCGCTGTCTGCCGCCATGTTTTTAAAAGGCCCGGCGATTCTCAACCCGAGATAGGTGTAATTCCGAAAAACCGCATGGCGTTGGCGGAGGTGATCTCGGCCAGGTGATTTTCCGGGCAGCCGCGAAGGTTGGCCAAAAACCTGCCGACATGGGCGACGTTGGCCGGTTCGTTGACTTTCATCGCCCGCAGGGGCTCGGGCGAAAGGTACGGGGCGTCGGTCTCGATCATGAGCCGGTCGTCGCCAACCAGCAGGGCCGCCTGGCGTATGTCGGAGGCGTTCCTGAAGGTCACTATGCCGCTGAAGCTGACGCAGGCCCCCAGGTCCAGCCCCTGGCGGACCTGGGCGGCATCGCCGGTGAAACTATGGAAGATAATTCGCCGGCCGTCGGCGCCGCTTTGGCGGATGATCGCCAGCGTGTCGTCCCAGGCCTCGCGCGTGTGAATGACGATGGGCTTGCCCAGGCGGGCCGCCAGGGCAAGTTGCTCGGCGAAGAGCCGCTGCTGGGCCGGGCGGGGAGAAAAGTCGTAGTGGTAGTCCAGGCCGATCTCGCCGATGGCCAGGCAGCGCGGACTTGCGGCAAGCGGCTCCAACTGGGCGATGTAATCCGCAGGGACGTCTTTTGCCTCGTGCGGATGCACGCCGGCCGTGCAGAAAACACGCGCGTCGGCGGCGGCGATTTTGGCTGCGGCGGCGCTATCGGGGATGTCGCTGGTGGCGGATATCACCAGTTGCACGCCGGCCTGGGCAGCCCGCTCCAGCACGGCCGGCACCTGCCCGGCCAACCGGCGATCAGTCAAATGACAGTGCGTGTCGATCCACATGCTTTTGCTCGTGGCATGGGCGTCCCGCCCATGCGCCGCAGCGGGTAGGCATGCACCTTAGCCGCTTCGCGACGGACTGCACCCGCAATACCTGTGATGATTCCTCTACTCGCGTGCAGAGCGCGGCTTCGCCGCTAACCTGCACGCCCTACGGTTTCTACTTGGCCGCGGGCTTCCACAATGCCGAGCCGGCGCGCTCCATCCAGGTGCCCTTGGCGGAGACGAAGCGCAGCTCGCCGTCCACGAAGGCCAGGTCCCAGGCCCCGCTCTCCAGCGCCCGGGTGTAGTTGGTCTTGGCCGCGGCGAGCTGCTGGTCGCTGTAGAGGCTCAGGCAACGATATTTGGCGAAGGCCGCGCCGCCAGCGCACGTTTTGCCCGCCCGCCGTGCCGTTTCCCATTCCACGGCCGACAGCCCCTGGCGGCAGGCGGCCTTGATCATCTCGGCCACGGCCGGGGCGCCCGCATCCCCCGCCGCCGAATACACCCAGGGAATGAAGTGCGTCATCACCGTGCTGGCCATAAGGCTCAGGGCGGCGCCCACGCTGTGGTGGGCCACCTGGCCGTCAGTGCTGACGGTAAAAGGCAGCAGGCCCCAGTTCGGCCCGACCGTCCCCAGCAGGAAGCAGCCGAAGCCCAGGTAGGTGTCCGGTTCGATGATGGCGTTGGAGCCGACAAAGGTGCATTGCATCCTTACCGGCCGGCCGGGTTGGCCGCGAATGACCGAGCCGCCGCCGATCATGGGAATGGCCCTCACCAGTTGGCGCCGGCCGCCGACTTCGACCTCGATGGGCACGGCCTGGAGGTGCTGGCAGGATCCGGCCATGTGCATGGACATGAGGTAAACGTCCAGCTCGGCGTGGTGGAACCTGCCGCCGATGATGGCGCCGTAGTTGCAGGTGCTCTGCCGCACGTCGGCAAAGCAGCTAACCGTGGTCTGGTCGGAGAGTTTGCTGGCCAAGATGGTCGCGCACTGGGCGGTGGAGTTGTCGCCCAGGTCTGATTCTTCCATGCGGCAGGATCGCACGACGCAGTCGGCCCCGACGGTGGCGCCGGTCAGTTGGCTGCGATACACTCGGCTGCGCGGCCCGACGCTGGCGGCCTGCAGCACCGCATTCCAAAGCTCCGCTCCCGAGCCGACCACGCAGGTAGGCCCGATGCGGCAACCCGGGCCGATGAATGCGCCCGGGGCGATCTTGGCCCCGGGGTCGATGACCGGCGGGCCGCCCGTGCCCACAAGTTCGCCCGATGGCAGGGCCACGCCGGCCGGCGGCACCGGGTCGGCAAAACGGAATATCTCTTCCTCGCTCACCTGCTTTTGGAGGGCGTCGGGGGCGATGGCCAGGACGGCCGCCAGCCGCGGATGCACCCACTTGCCGCCCTCCTGGCTCCACTCCGTCGGCTTGCCGCCCTTGAACTGCCAAAGCCCCTGTTCCAGGTGGGCGAACAAGAGGGCAAAAGTCTGCCCCAGCCATTTTGGCCAGCCCGGGCGCTGCTGGGCCAGCGGCAAAGACAGGTCCACCTCGTTCTTGCGGGCCAGCCACTTGGTCATCTCCAACGCCACCTTGATCGCCTCGATCACGATGGTGTCGGCGACGGCCTTACGCCGCGGCTCCAGCGCCTCGTGCAGCCGAGCGACCATGCGGAAGACCGCGTCGGGGGCGTAGGTGAAGACCCAGGCCCCCCGCCGCTGCTTGGTCCCCAGGCCGGTGGAGAGTTCGCCGGGCATCACCAGCCCGCGCGTCATCTCGCCCTGATAGCCGGCCAGGGCGAAGGGCATGAGGTATGTGCTCAGCTCGTCGTTGACCAGTTGGTCGTCGGTGTGGTGCGGCTGTGCGCTCTGGCCGACCACTTTGGTCCAGGGCGCCACCCAGCAGCACGGCCCCAGCTCGATCTGCTCGTGCGAGAGGAAGCTCTCGCCGCGCCACAGGCCGCCCGGCTTGCCGTATGACGCCACCGGCCGGCCCTGCTGGTCCTGCAATTTGCCGGAGTTGGTGGAGTTGATGGTGTTGACGCCGTAGCGGCTGACGTGCGGCAGGTCGATCTGGCCCGTCACCGTCAGTTTCCCCGAGGCCGGGTCGAACTTCACCAGGCGGAAGGCGTTGCCGAAGATGCCCTCCAGGTAGCCGCGCTGGTCGATGCGGGCGTGGTGGCCGACGTAGCTCTCGCTGATCTCGGTCGGGCCGGTGACGCGGATGTGCGAGCCGGTGTTGGTGATGATGATCTTGGCCTGGCGGACCAGACCGTCGTCTCCGATGCGGCTGTCGGCGATCCAGCTATCAATCACCTGCGTGCGGGCGCCGACGGAGCTGTCGACCAGCGTGCTGCCGCGGATGACGGCCCCGGCCCCGGCGGCGGGCTGGTCGGCTGCGGAAACTACAGTCCGGGCGGCGGAGTCGCACTTGTGCTTGTGCCCGTGGCCCTCGGCCAGGAGCATGGAATCGATGACCTGGGCGCCGGCCTCGACGGCGGCGTCGTGCAGCCGGCTATCGCGAATGACTGCCCCGGCGGCGATGCGCGTGCGCGGGCCGGTGATGTAGCTGCTGCCGGAGATTTCCGCCTCCGGCGAGATGTTGGCCAGGCCCACGTCAGGCCCGATGCAGTGCTTCTCGATCACGAGCTTCTCCTGTCGGCGCGGAACTACGAAAAACATAAATGCGACGCAGAGGCGCGGAAAGAGAGTTTAAGGTCATCGCGGCCTTCAGCCTCCGCGGCTCCGCGTAATGGTCTTCATTGTTGAAGCAAGGGTCTTGGAGCCTACTTGGCGTTGGCCGGCTGGGTGGCCGGGGCGGTAGCGGGCTTTCCTGCCTCCACCACGATGCGGAAGATGGGCGAGCCGCCCTCGTAGATGCTGCCCTTCTTGCTGTATGCCCCGTGCATGCTGGGGCGTATGTGCTCGTAATGCCACCCGCCGTGGGTGCGGTACATGTTGTCGGCCCCGGTGGGCGGGCCGATCGGGTCAACCTGTTTGGTGCGGACGTTGTCGGCCTTGAGGTCGCTATCGACCGTCCAGCCGCCGCAGAGGGTGTCGTACAGGCCCCAGGCGTTGGGCTTCTTGGTCTTGACCGGCGCCGGCTCGGCCTCGCGCGTGCCGGCCAGGCTGATGATGTCCTTGTACTTATCGGGCAGGCAGGGGTTGGATGTGCCGACGCGGAAGGCGTACTCCAACTCGGCGTCGGTGGGAATGCGAACCTTGACGCCGTTCTTTTCCGACAGCAGGCGGCAGAATTCGTTGATGTCGGCCCAGGTGGCGTTTTCGACCGCCAACTGCGGGCCCTTGGCCTGGCTGGGGTTCTTGCCGATTACGGCCTGGAACATCTCCTGTGTCACGGGGATCTCGGCCATGTAGAAGGGTTTGGTCAGCGTCACGTCGTGGGGATACTCGTCCTGGTATCGCCACTGGTAGAAGGGCGAGCCTTGGAGAAACCGCCCGGCCGGCAGCAGGATGCACTTGAGGGAGAGCGTGTCGGTCACCTTCAGCACCAGCGGCTCTTTGCCCGCCGGGGAGAGGGGCTTGTCGGGCAGGAGCATCTTGGCCGGATAGGTCAGTGGCACCGGCAGCTTGATGTCGCTGGGGGTGATCCACTTCTTGCCGTCTTTCTCGGAGATGACGCCGGTAATGGCGGTGCGGGGGTTGTTCCAGCGGCAGTCCTTGGAGGCCTTGGTGGCCACGTCGCCGGGAGTGATGTGGAACTTCAGGCGATTGGACCACTCGTCGTTGAGCTTCTGGGCCTGGTCGCAATCCAGGGTATCGCCGGTCCAGAAGTCCTGGACGATCTTTTCAGCCTCGGCCTGGATCTTCGGCGTGCCCTCCACGGCGAAGAGCACCAGCCCCTGCTCGCCCCGGGCGGGATTGGGCACGCAGGTCATGCCCCACATCAGCACGCCCTTGAGGGTGACTTCCTCGCCGGAGGGGGCGCTGGCGCTGGCCGGCTGGGTGGATTGACCTTGGGCAAAGCCAACCAGTCCGCCGCCCAAGAGCGTTCCCGTCGCCACGACCGCCAGCACCGCCAGGATAGTCCGCATGTTCATCGCCTGCTCCTTGTAAATGCCCGGCGGCGGCCAGGCCGCCGGGAGCGCAGATTGTAGCCGCCGGCCGGGCGGCCTCAACAGGTCAATTGTGGAAAGTGCCCTTTTCGGCCTTGGGCATTGGCCCGCCGCGGGTAAAGGGCCTCCTCCGGCGGGGGCAGCGGAGCAAAGCCTGTTGGCGCTGGTCGCAGGGCTTGCTAGCATGTCTCTCTAGAGGAGTGGCTATGCCTATACAGAACTGGTCCGATCAAATAATCGTGGTAGAACTGGCCGACGACCCGGCATTCAGCGACGAGACGACCGTGCTCTCGGAGATGCTGGCCGAGCGCCAGGCCCACGTGGTCATGAACCTGGCGGAGGTGAGTTTCCTCAACTCCTCGAACATCGCCAAGCTTCTCCGCCTGCGCAAGCAGATGACCGGCAGCTCCCGCCGGCTGATTCTATGCTCCATCGGCAACCTGGTCTGGAGCGAATTCACGGTCACCGGCCTGGACAAGATCTTCGAGTTCTCCAACGACATAACCACCGCCCTGGCCACGCTGCAACTGGACGGGAGTAGCGGCGCCAAAAACCACAAAGGGAAGAACAAGCCATGACCCAGGCCAATCAGGAAGCCCCGGCGCAAGTCACCTGCCCTGCCACCCGCGACCCCTCCGTCCGCAAGTTCCTGGTGGCCGCCATGCTGATTGGTTTTGGCGCCTGGTGCTTCTACGACGGCTTTGTGGCGGTCAAGAAGACCGGCGACACCGATGATTTCAACCGCAAGGCCAGTATGCTCTTCAACCGCGGCGGGGCCATCGTCCTTCCCTTGATCGGGCTTGTGCCCTTGGCCTGGGGCCTGCGCGACCTGCGGCGAGTGCTGGTGGCCGACAATGACGGCATCGGCTACGTCGGCAAAAAACGCATTGCCTGGAGCGAAGTGACCGGCCTGGACGCCTCAGACGCCAGCAAAGGCGTCCTTCGCCTGAACTATCGACGCACCGGCCAGGAGGGAACCCTGGTGCTGGACCGCTGGCGGCTGCGGAATTTCCGCGAACTTGCCCAACTGCTGGAAAACCGCCTGCCTACGGTTAAAAATAAAAACTAAAAGCTGAAACAAAGCCGGCGGCTGGACTCTTCTTTCAGCTTTCAGTTTTGTGTCTTGACAGCCGGTGAGAACGCAATCGCCACCGCCACAATCCATCCTTCTCCGACAGGGCCGCCGACCAGAACCACTCCGCCACCCGGCGCGGAAAGCCCCCTTGATCCACGGGTTTGGCCGGAATCCAACTGACCAGTTCAGGATGCTTAAGCCCCCACTCGATGAAACGGCTGGTCTCCTCCAGCATCTGGCGGTGATATTCTTCCCATGACTGTGAGATGTAGCCCAAGTGCCGCACGCCTTACTGATATTGAATTCTACCGCCGGACACACCTCGGGACATGCGAAAAAGAAAGGCTATAGACCACAGGCTGCAGGAGAAGCCGGAGCCTTCCCGTAGCCCGTAGCCTGTAGCCTATAGCCTGTAGCCTTCCTCTTACAGCACCTGTATGTCCAGGTGATCCTGCGGCATGGACTGGCCGGGCCAGACCCACTTGGTGGTGACGATGACGCCGCCCACCAGGGCCGCTTCGGCGCAACTGACCTTGCCCAGGGGCTTGGCCGTCGGCAGGTCGGGCGTGCGGGCCCAGATGCCGAAGGTGCCGGCGCCGCTGGAGTAATCGACGTTCTTGAGCGAGACGCTGCCAATGGTGGCGGCGGCCACGTTGGAATCGACAAACAGGTCGGGCGGCGCCTGGCCGGCGGGGATCTTCCAGCCGGCGACTTTGAAACTCTTGATGAACCCGGCCGGATCGGCGAAGTCGCCGTGGGCGGCGGGGTGGCGCATGGCCGGGGCGATGCCGGCCAGGAAATCGCTGCCCGAGGCGGCCCCGACGCTGATGGCGTTGAACGAGCCGGCCCGCAAGGTTGAATCCTGCACCGTGCCGGTCACCTTCACGCTGCCCACCGCGCCGGTGATGTCCCAGGTGCTCCCCGCAAGGTCGTGGCCGATACTGACCGAATTGAGGGTCTTGGCCCCGGCGGCGGCGCCGGTCAATTGCAGGTCGGCTGCGAAATCGGCCGCCTGGCCGGTGGCGCCCTTGACGGTCAACTTGCCGATGGAGGGGGCGGTGAGGTCGTACCCGGCATCGCTATCGGCCCAATCGGTCACGGTCAGCTTGCTCAGGGGCGTCAGGCTGGTAAGCTTCAGGTCCTGGACGCTGCCCAGGGTGACGGCCAGGCTGCCCTTGACGGCCGGTGCGCCCACGTCGATGGTGCTGCCGGCGGCCACGTCGCCCAGGGTGAGCTTGCCCACCGTGCCCGCAACGCTGAAGGCGCCGTCCAGCGCGGCCGTGGCGGCCGAGAACGACTTGAGGTCGCCGTCGAAGCTGGCGCCGTGTATCGTGGTGGTCGTGCCCCTGAGCGTGCTCAGGGTGATGGAAGTCTTGGCGGTGGCGTCGGGGCTGGTGACGCCCAGGATCGACCCCGTGCCGGCGCCGCTGGTGTTGATGATGGCGGTGCCGCCGCTGACCTTCACCGTGACCGGCACCAGTTGGTCGTCCAGGAAAGTCAGTGTCTTGTGGACGATCAGCCGGTCGATCAGGGTGGTGGCGTCCAGCATGACGGTCTGGTCGTTGCCCATGGGCAAGGCGATCATTTCGCCATCGATGCCGGCCTGGTTGCCCCGGCCGGGGGCGGTGAGGCGGGTCAGTTCCTTCATGTGGGCCGGATCGGAAAAGTCCACCAGCACGAAACCGCGCTCGAAGCCGACAACGGCCAACTGGTTTACCGCCGCCACGTACTGCGGCATGCCCGGCAGCGCCAGCAGGCCCGCCTTGCGCGGATGGGCGGGGCTGGTCACCTTGTACATGGCCAGGCCGCCGGATTCGGCCAGGAAAAGGTTATTGCCCGACAGGCTCAAGCCCCAGGGGGCCGAGTCGGTCAGGCTGTAGCCCAGGCACTTGGTGTGGGCGGCGTCGGTGACGTCGAAGACCGCCAGGCGCCCGGCGGCGTCGGTGACGTAGGCGTAATTGCCGTTGACGGCGACGGAGGCGGCCGCCTGCAAACTCACCCCCCGCCTGGTGGGCGTTGCCGCCTGGATGACATTGTTGGAGGAAACCCGCGTGATGTTGGCGGGATCGTGGATGTCATAGATGCTCAGGCCGGCGCCCCAGTCGGCCACGTAGGCCCGGTCACCCACCACTTGCACGCTGACGGCGTAGCGATACGTGGAGGGGTCGCCGGGCACGCTACCCAGAATGGCCGGGTTGGCCGGATCGGAAATATCCACCGCCACCAGGCCGGCGGATTCGGCCGCCACGTAAACCGTGCTGCCCACCACTTGCATGTCCCAGCCGGTGCTGCCCAGCGAAACCCAGCCCCGGTGAATGGGCGTGCTGGGGAAGGAGACGTCGAAGACGTCCAGCCCGTTGGTGAGGTTCAGCAGCAGGTCGCCCGACTGCAAGCCCATGGTGACGCTGCCGCCCAGGGGATTGACCAGGCGCGGGCTGACTATGGGTGCGGCATCGGCAGGCTGGCTGATGACATAGAAGGTGCTCTCCGTGGGGGTCAGGTTGCCCCAGTCGGCCTCGCGGGCCGAAACGGTGACCTTGGCCACGCCGTTGAAATCGGCCGGGGCGACCAGCGTCACCTCCTGGGTGACCTGATCGATGGCGGCGTTCACGCCGGTGTAACTGGTGCGCGTCTCCAGCAGCATGGCGTCGGACTTGTCGTCGGCAATGGCGGCGGTGAAGCTGGCCGACTTGACCGAGCCCAACTGCACGTCGCTCATGGCGGCGATGGTCGGGCGGTCGCCGGCGATGCTGTCGCGGGCGGCGGTGTCGGCGATGGTGATGATCTTGGCGGTGGTGTTGGTGCCGTCGTCCAGGGTAATGGTGATGTTGGCCGTGCCCGTGAAACTGGAGTCGGGCGTGATCACCACCGTGCCGTCCTGGCTGCTGCCGCCCAGGATCTCCACGCTCTGGAGAACCGGCGGGTCAAAGGGCCGGTCGCTTTCGTTGGTCGGCACGCTGATGACCTGCCGCAGCACGTCCATGCCGCTGACGACCTGGCCGAAGATTATGTATGTGCCGTCGCCGCTGGTATAGGGGGCGTCGGTGAGGAAAAACTGGCAGTTGGAGCTGTCGGCCTTGAAACTGCCGTCGGAGTTGCTGCTGCGGGCCATCGCCAGCACGCCCGTGCCCATGAAGGACAAGCCGTCGTCGATCACCGGCGGGTCGGTCAGGTTAGGCAAAGGGCTGGTGCCGGTGCCGGTGCCGTTGAGGGCGTCGCCGGTCTGTATCATGAAGTCGGGAATCACCCGGTGCACCACCACGTCGGAGTAGAAGGGGCTGCCCGTGGATGAGACCACGCCCTTGGAACTTACGTGTTTGGTGGAGAGGGTGATGAAGCGGTTGACCGCATCCAGCGCGGAGGCATTACTGTCGAGCAGTTCCACCAGCACGTCGCCGATGGCCGTGCCGCCGGCCGAAACGAAGTGCAGCCGGGCAAAGTGATTGGCGCCCGGCAGCACCGTGGCCGTAACGTCGAGATTGTCGCTTTGGGCGGTGATGGTCAGGGCCGTTCCCGGATCGTCGCTGCCGTCGACGCCCAGTGCCAGGGGGTTGGGGTTTGTGGTGTCAATCCAGTAGTAGTCGTACAGCGGGGTGGCAAAGGCGGGCAGGCTAAGCAGTAAACGGCCTTCCAGGGCCTCCAGCGGAGGGAGAACACAACGTGTCATAACTGCACTCCGTATGCAAAGCGGCGAGTCCGGAACTGCGCGGAACGATATCCCGCCCATTATAACCGGGCTTCCTGAAAAACCGCGGCTTTTTAGGGGCTCTAACAGAACCTACCCGGAGCCGCGTTGCGGCCAAAACCGNNGGTTCTGTTAGAGCCCCTTAGCCGCCCAAGGGCGGGATTGCCCTCCGGCATGGCAAAAAGGCCCCCCCGGGCCGCGGCGGATTTGTTTAACGACGCGGGGCTTTCCCCGCTTGTCGGGTTCCGGGCGGCAACGTACAATGCTCGTAGGAGGCCGCGGTCTCCGACGTCATCAACCGTAACCGGTGGTGTCATCCGGGAGGGGGCCGTCGCCTCACTAGAGCAGTTGGCAATGAATGATTGGTCCAAAGCCGAGGATCGCGTAGAGAAAGCTCAGGAGTTGTACGAGTCCGGGCAGTACCGGGACGCCGCCCGCGAATTGCGCAAGGCCATAGAGATCAATCCCTACAACGCCTCCTGGCATTTCAACCTGGCCCTGGCGCTGGACGCCATGAGCGCCTACGACCAGGCCATCGCCGCTTACCACAACGCCTGGCAGCTCGAGCCGGAGGACCTGGAGGCGCTCAACGCCCTGGGCATCGACTACAGCCGCACCGGCAAGTACGAAAAGGCCCTGGAGTGTTTTGAACGGCTGGAACGCATCAACCCCGCCTACGAGCCCTCCTACTGCAACCGCATCCTCACCTACGCCCAGATGGGGCGGCACGACCAGGCGGACCTGATGTTCCACCTGGCCCGCCAGGTCAAAGACGAATGCCCGCTCTGCCTGTTCAACATCGGCGACAGCCTGTATGACCGCGGGCTCTACCCGCGGGCCGTCGCCTGCTGGAAACGCGTGCTGGAACTGGACGACGAGCACCCCCAGGCCCACGCCCGCATCGCCGAGGCCTACTGGTCCATGGGCAAGCTGGAGCAGGCCAGAGAGTCGTTCCTGGAGGAACTGCGGCTGGAGCCGGGCGACCTGGACACCCTGCTGGACATGGGCCAGTTGCAGACGGAGATGGGCCAGTATGACGAGGCGTCGGAGAAATTCCGCCGCGTCCTGGAACAGGAGCCCGAGAACGCCTCGGCCCATTTCGGCCTGGGCGAGGTGGCCTTCCTCCGGGGCGATTTCAAAACGGCCCAGGAACAGTTGCGGCTGGTCATTCGCCTGGACCGGCGCTTCCCCGGCGCCCACCAGCGGCTGGGGGAGGTGCTGCTGCGGCAGGGGCAAATCAAGCAGGCGGGCATCCACCTGCTGGCTGAACTGCGGCACACCGGCGACGATCCGCAAGCGACCATGGAACTGGGGCAGTTGCTGATCGAGGCTCAAAAGATCAAGCAGGCCAACGCCCTGCTGGCCCGGCTGGTCGCCCGCCATCCCGGCAACCCGCTGGCCCAGCATACCCTGGCCGTCAGTTATCTGCTGATGGGCCAGCTCCCCCAGGGCATCCTCCACTGCCGTAAGGCCCTGGCCCTCAAGTTCGATTACCCGCTGGCCCTGTACAACCTGGCCCAGGCGTACTACCGGCTGGGCAATCGCCGCCGCGGGCGGCATTACGTCGCCAAGGCCCTGCGTGCCCTCCCCGACGACGCCGACGTCCGCACTCTGGCCGCCCGGCTGGGGGTCATCAGCCCCGCTCAGCGACTGACCTATCGCCTTGGCCGCTGGGTCCGCCGCTGGCGCCCGTCGGCCCTCTGGCGATTCTGGTAAGCCCCCTGCCCCGTCCACACGCCTGCGCACTCGCACCGCGTGAAATAGGTGTCTGTCCCGAATGGTGAAGGTGTAGGGTGGGACGAATCGGCCGAAGGCCGATGTCCCACCGCCACAATTCCAGAAGAACGGTGGGAGACCGCCCTGCGGGCGGTTTCTCCCACCCTACCCAACTGCCCCCTCCCCGCCTGGTGGAACAGGTTTGTAACCTGTTCCATGCACAGGTTGAAAACCTGTGCCACCGGACGGCCGCGAAACCCCCGGTAACGGGTCCGCTGAGCGAACAAAGGCAGTGCCCTGACCGGCCGAGGGGTTGGGTCCGCCCTGCCGACGGTGTGATTGCCCGGCGGGCTTGCCCCGCCTGGTGGAACATGTTTGGCCGGGTGGCATGGTCACGCTTCTTTTCGCGTGACCATGTCGAGATGTTAGAATTCCGTCATGTCCTTGGGAAACACGTCAAGTCCGGGTGGCATGGCAGTCCGCGTCTCTTGCGGGCGGCCATGAAAGACCTTGGCAACCCGGGTGTCTGCCCACAACAGTATGATCCTGCCGTAACTGAAAGGCCAAACATGGTCACGCAAAAAGCAGCGTGACCATGCCACCCGGCCGGTTATCGCGCGGCATTTCGACCGACGTTCGCTTTAAAGGCCGCCCAGAACTCCACTTGCTTCTTCTCCCGGTCTGTGTCGTAATACCAGGAAATCCCGTATGCCTTGGCAAGCAGAGGTTGGAACTCAGATACAATCCCTGGGGTATTCGAGTGTTCCATGTAGTAGATTGCAAGGTATCTGTATCTGTCGTTCTTCGACATGTCCTCTGCAATGCCCTTAAGTTCCTGATATCCAAGGTTCCAACATTCCTTGAGCTCAGATTCAAATCCTCCGACATCGAACGCATAACGCTGATTAAGCTGAGCCAGATACTTCTCAAGGATGGGCTTCGCCTTCTGGAGTCGCATTTTGGTCAATCGGTACATGGGTGTTCCTTTGCTTTTGTTACTTGGCCAACGTCGAGATTTGGCAACGAGCTTCAACCACCTTGTTCCGGTAATCACTCGTCATTGTGGTCGCTCCACAATAGCGATCTCTTCGCCCGTCAAGCCGTACAGGTCGTAAACCAACCGGTCTATTTCCGCGTTCGTCGTGTTAATCTGGCGTCCGTTGCAACCTACCCAATCATGCTTCATGACACTATTGGGCATTGGCCAGGAATTCTTCAATCTGTCGGTTTATGCATCGCATTTCAACGCGCTTCCCACACTGTGTCTTGGCAAACGCAGACTTCATCCGCCTGAGCCTCGTCTCATCACCGACGCACCGCCTGGGATAGATAACCGTCCTTGCCTCTCTGGGTAGGAGCCGGAATGGCACATCAATCATGTTCGGAGGCGGGTACAAACAGTTTTCCCCGTCCGAAAACCCCACGTTCGCGATCATCACGGGAAATGAGCTAAGGTTGAGTACATCGATCGTGAGAAAGTTCTCCGTAGGGGTATTGCCTGAAACCACCTTTATGGCTTTCCCAACACTGATTCTCAATCGCACCTTATCACGCCGGACCTCCCTTAGGTGCGCAAACAACCCAAACAGGGCACCGAAAAAGGCTATTGTAACACCTGCTATTGCCACGAACTCTGTAACTGTCAGCGTGTTATTCATTGGACTTCACTCTCCACGATTGCGATTTCTTCTTTGGTCAGGCCGTAGAGGTCGTAAACCAGCCGGTCGATTTCGGCGTCGGTGGCTTCTATCTGGCGCTGAATCGCCGCCCGCTGGGATTCAGATTTGGCCGAAGAAAGTTGTTTGTGCATGGCCAACATCGAATCGACCAGCTTTACCATGCGATCATGGACCGTCTTGTCAGATGGATTCTTCGCGTCAATCGGGCGAATCGGGACTTGCTCCATGTACTGATAAATCAGGCGGTAGCGGTATTCGCCGGCGCGGATGCCGAATGGGATGCTGATATTACTAATCGCAAACCAAAACAACCGACTATTGAGCAAGCCGAGCAGATAAAGACTATCGGACCCGAGGCAATACGCGGTGTTCGCCAGATAGACTCCTTCACGGTCAACGCAAAAGCGCGGACCTTTGCAGATGTCGGGGAAAATAATCTTCGGTGCTTCGAGATAAGAGTAGTAATCGCAGGGGCGCAGTTCCCAAAAGAAATTTCCTTGGTCTTGGCGTTTCCGTAGTGCGCTCTCGAATTGCTCAAGATGCTTGGCGATGCCAGTATGATTCTGGCTCAACCATTCCCATGCCTGTTTTTCAGATACGCTACCTTTCCTGGCCTTCGCAATTTCCCCCCATGTCCAACCGCAGGGGATGACGATCATCAATTTGCCGTCGTCTTCAACGTGGTAACGGCGAATGTCTTCGCCGCCGAGAAAGGGTCTGATCAAAGACGCGCTTGCTGGCGATTTCTTGATTATCGCTTTCCGCTGCACTGCCGTAATCACGAACGCATCGTTCAAACCCGTTTTCAGGCCGTAGAACATTTTTCGTTCAACGTATTCGCCGAGCGATTTCCCCGCCTTCGCTATTTTTTCAAAAACTGCCGCTTCTGCATCGGACTTCAAGGCCCATGCCGCTACCGAAAATCTTTCGGGCGGGATTGTGTATGATTGCTGTGTGACATACGGCATCAGGTTCGCGATTTCCAAGGATGGAATACTGCAAATCTGTATCCGTGGCAACGGTATGGTCGCACCTTTTGAAATCAGCGGGATACAAACGTAGGTATCTTTTGCGCTCGCAAACACTGGCAACCCGCCAAAGTCCACCATTTGCAGGACCGTGCCAACCGACTTTAAGTGACGGCGCAACCGTTCGCCAAACGTTGCGCGAAGAAAACCACTGGATACAATGTAACTGAACAGCCCGCCAACCTTCAGCAGGCTCAACGATTTCTCCATGAAGTAGATGTAGAGGTCAGCGGTCCCGTCAAAGGACTTGTAATGCTGGGCAAAGTATTCCTTCAGTTTGGACAGGCCCTCCTGCCGAACGTACGGCGGGTTGCCGATAACGCAGTCGAACCCGCCGGCGGTTTTTGAGGAAAAGGCGGCGGGGAATTCGCGTTTCCAGTCGAAGGCGTTGACGCGGGTGAATTCCTCGGGGTCGGGGATCAGGCGGCCGGTGAAGTAGTCCGGGCCGATGAGGGAATTGCCGCACTTGATGTTGTCGGAGAGGTTGGGCAGGGCCCGCTCGTGGAACAGCCGCATGGTGTCGCCGACGGTTTCGGCCGACTCGCCCTCCAGCACCTTCAGCAGCAGCGAGAGCTTTGACACTTCCACGGCCTGAGGGTCGATGTCCACGCCGAAGATATGGGCGATCAGAATCCGCTTTTTCTCGGCGATGGTCAAACGCCAGTCGCCCTGGCGGGCGGCGTACACGGCCTTGGGGAAGCCTTCGGGGCCGTTGTCGATGTACCACTTCAGGCAATGGTCAAGCAGGCACTGGTAGGCGCCCAGCAGGAAAGACCCGCTGCCGCAGGCCATGTCCAGCACGCGGAAGGGCTGCTTTGTGGCACTCATGGGCGAGACGCCCATGCCACGTTTGCCGGCCAGTTGGGCGGGGCTTTTGCCCTCGATCTGTCGGCCGACGGTCTGGCGGACGATGTAATCGACGATGTACTTGGGCGTGTAGTACACCCCGCCGGCCTTGCGGACCTCGGGCTTTTCCTCGATCTTGGCCTGGTGCCCGGCCGTCAGGCGGATGACCTTGCCCAGGAACCGCTCATACACCGTGCCCAGGATTTCCACCGGCAGCACCTTGAACTCGTAAGGCGACCCGTGGGCGAAGTACAGGCTTTGCAGGATGGGCTTGAGGACCTTGTCGTCCACGGCCAGGCGGGGGGTGATGTTGTCGGGGGCCTCGGATACGGCCGCTTCCTTCTGGAAATGGAACAGGCCGGAGTTGTATTTCTCGTCGGCCCGGCGGCATAGTTCGCGCATGAAGCGGTCGTAAATTTCCGCCCGCTCGCACAGCGTCAGGAGTTGCTGTTCAGGTTCAAGCCCCTTGTCTTCGGCCATGCGCAGGAAGATCACGCGGTCGATGGTCATTTGCACCGCCCGGTTCAATTCGTCGGAAGACAGCCGGGAATTGCGCAGGGCGATGTTCCGGGCAAGCTCGTCGCGCCAGCCCTCGATCTCCCTCAGGAATTCCACGTCCACTTCGGAGGTGCCGCGTTTGCGCTTGGCGGCGGCGCGCTGGTCGAAGGCGCCCGACCAGACGGCCTCGCGCGAGAAGGTGTCCCAAAGTTCGCGCCAGCGCTCGGGGTATTCCTGGTAGCCCAGGTAGAGGGTGCGGGCGTAGGCGGCCTTGTCGCTGGGTCGCGGGCGGAGGCTGCAATCGTAAACGGCCAGTTCCTCAAAGTCCGTCAGGATGGACAGGGCGACCTTGGCGCTCCAGCCGTAGCGGCGAAGCTGGTAGGCTGGGCCGGGGTCGGCGTGGATGTTGACGCCGCACTTCTTGGCCTCGACGTAGAACTT
>PMYM01000068.1 GCA_003171235.1 Phycisphaerales bacterium
CTGAATGGCCAGAGTGTCTTGGCCTGGATTGTTAGCAACCTGGATCAGAAACGCCTTGAAGGCGTACTTGCCGCTAGCGTAAACGCCAGGATCGAGGGATGAGCGGTATTTCTCAATGAACAGCGCTGCCGCCTGTGCCGAACGGTTCTGCTTGACCGCCTGGGCCAGGTTCTCAGAGGAGGGATACAACTGAAGGGCAAATGACAAGCACTGTCGGATGCACCATTTCTCCCCGAATTCACGGCTGATGAACTCGTCGAAGTTCAGGANNATCGCCTGGCATTCGCCGAAGATGGTTGAGTCCAACTCTGGGAGGCTACGGTGCTCGATCTTGTTCCTGAGCGGGATGAAGAACTCTAGGTTTTTTCGGACGGGGTTGCCAGTGTCGTTGGCGTAATACTCCTTCAGGCACTCGGCCAGATCCCAGTGGAGGTAGTCTCCGTCGCGGCGCTCATACCTGCCCGCTTGCTTTTTCCGGTAGTACGGCTTGATCCCCTTGCCGAAGAAGACGGCGTGAAGCAGGGAGGTCCAGGCGATGACCATAAGCGTGACGTAGGCGGCCGACTTGAACGTAACGGCCGGCTTGTTATAGACCTCCACCGCTAATAGAGCCGAATCCCTAGCCTTGGTCAAAGCCTCACGAACTATGCCTTTCATTTCGCATCCTCGCCGGGATCTCATGGTTGCGGATCTAGCCATCCTGCTCAAGAGCACGCCTACGCCGGCAGGATTCTCACTTCCGCCCCGATGCGGGCGTTCAAGCCGTCCGAGGCGGATTCGCGATTGACGGCGATTTCCACCAGGTCCATGGAGTTGATCAGCGCCAGCGCCTCTCCCGGCTTGACGAAGCCGTAAGCGCCCTGGAGCGTTCCCACGTCGCGGTTTCCGCAGACCACTCTCAGGCGGTCGAGTTCCCAGCCCAGTTCGGTCAGCAGGTCACGGGAGATGTTGCTGACCAGGTTGCCGAATCGATCGATGTAGATGACCTGCCCCACGAGTGCATCGCCGGCCTGTTTGGGGACGGGGATGTCCAGGAGCGTATACGCGTCCGGGGGCGGGCCGAGGCGGTTCAAGGGCACCCCGTGCAGGATGTGCCCCGCGACGGGGGCGAAAAGGTCGCGCCCCTGGAACGTCATCGAGGCTTCGCGGGGCAGGTACTGCGTGTTGCGGACGACGTGCAGGGCCTCGGCCGGCATGGTCTGCTCGATGAGGGTAATGACGCCGTTGTCCGGCACCAGGAACAGGTGCGAGCCGAATTGCCCGGCGAGGATTCGCCGCTCGGTGCCGACGGTCGGGTCCACCACAACGACGTGCAGCGTGCCGGTGGGGAACTGCGGCGCGGCCTGCCAGAGCACGACGGCCGCCGCCAGGATGTCGTGCGGGGGCACGTCATGGGACAGATCGACAATGCGGGCCTCCGGGCAGTTGCGCAGCAGCGCTCCCTTCATGGCCGCAACGTAAGGGTCGCGCGTCCCGAAGTCCGTCAGCAGCGTCACCAGTGGGGGCGGCTTGGGCATAGGCTTTGGGCTCTAGGTTTCAGGCTTCAGACCTCAGGCTTCGGGCTTCGGGCGCATCCGCCAACTTGGAATCTCTGGCCTGTAGCCTAAAGTCTGATGTAGGCACTATGCAACTGCCTATGGGCGCGGAGGGTATCCCCGAAGCCTGATGCCTGAAGCCCGAAGCCTAATTGCGGCTACAATGCTCTGGCTTATGAGCCAAGGCGATCCAATCGAGGAAGGCAAGCAGGCCGCTCGCCGGCACCAGATGGTGACGGGGCAGCTTCGCCCCGCCGGCGTGCGTGACGAACGCGTCCTGGCGGCATTCGAGGATGTGCCGCGCCACCGCTTCGCGCCGCCGGGCAAGGAGGGTGAGGCCTACGAGGACCATCCGGTGTTCATTGGCTACGAGCAGACGATGTCGCAGCCGTTGGTCGTGGCCGTGATGGTGCAGGCGCTGGACGTGGGGGAGCATCATCGCGTGCTCGACGTGGGGGCCGGCAGCGGATACCAGACGGCGATCCTCGCCCGGCTTGCGAAGTGGGTCTACGCCATCGAGCGGGTTTCGGCCCTGGCCCTCCGCGCGGAGGTGGCCCTGCGGGCCCTCGGCGTGGCCAATGTGAGCTTTCGCGTGGGCGACGGCAGCCTGGGCTGGCCGGAAGAGGCAGAGTTGGGAAAGTTCGACCGCATCATCTGCGGGGCGGGCGGCCCGCAAATCCCGCAAAGCTGGATCGATCAATTGGCCGAAGGCGGGCGGATCGTCGCGCCGATCGGCGGCGCGGACCTCCAGCAGATCACGGTGCTGGACAAGCGTGGGAGCATGATCCTGCGAAAGGAAATCATGCCCGTTCGGTTCGTGAAGCTCATCGGCCAGGAAGGCTGGCCGGAAACGGCGTAGAGGCAACCCCAGAGACGCGGAGACTCAGAGAGAAGAAGAAAAGACGGGGAAAAGATCCAGCGGACAAAGCCCGCCGGACCTGCCCCGTTAGCCGTCAAAGAATCGAAGACGGCGCTTGCAGGATGCCGGTCGGGCCGATATTATCAAAAGCACGAACGACTGGGGCCGTGGCGCAGTTGGGAGCGCGTCTGCATGGCATGCAGAAGGTCAGGGGTTCGAGCCCCCTCGCCTCCAGTATCCTAGGAACCCAGGATTCCCCAAAGAATCCTGGGTTTTTTGATGCGCTTCGGCGGCACTACGCCTCGGCATCGACTTCAAGGCCGTTTTCCTGGCACCAGTCCAGCGCCGCCTGGCGATACCGGCCTGTTCGGAACTCAAACCACGCCTCCGCCAGACCAAGCTCGTGGAGGCGATCCTTGAAATATCGAAACGCCCCGCGGCCCTGGATGGCGGTGAGCAAGGCTTCGGCCTGATCGGCGTTCTCCAGCCCGGAGGCGAAGTCCCGCATCATGTCCCACTCGTTTATCTCGAAGCGATCCGGCAGGGGAAGGAAACGGCTGCCATCGTCCGCATGGAAGGCCTTGGCTAATTCAATGTTGTCCTGCTGCCACTGGGGATAATCGGCTGGATCGCCTTGGTCTTCAGCAGCGGCCAATTCCTCGTCCGAAAGCATCACGACTTCGCCCGCCTGCTTGTCGAGGTAGGAATGCGATTCGTCGAACTGCATTTCCATGGCTTCAACAATGGCTGAAAGTTTTACGCGATTTGGCATGGTCGCGGCTCCTGTCTCCAGTCGCGGAAGTCATTTACTCTTGGGCCTGTCTGGTTTCTTTCGTGGCCGCGCAGGTTTGGCCGCCTGCGTCTTCAGCCAGTCCACTGCGCCGGGGACAGCCTGCCAGGCGCCGCTGCACGCGCTGGCGCAGATAATGGCTTCCTCGTTTGAACCCAGGGCATAACTGTCCGGCTCAGGTTCCAGCTCGGCCTGGCCGAGCAGGAACTTGACGACGTGAGGATTTGCGGCTATTGCCTTCTTCAGTTGCCGGCGCGACTCAGGTGTGTCGCCGCCCTTGAGGAACGTCAACAGCGCGCGGCAGTATTGCCAGGTCGCCATCGCGTCTTCGCCAAAAGCCGCCATGAGCGATTCAGCCTGCTCTGGCCGGCCCCGGATCAGCAAAAGGGGTAAGATCTGGTAGCGCACGCCCTGGTTGTCGCCCGGGTTGAGCCGCAGAAGCTCTTGGAAGCTGTCGATGGACTGATCAATCTGCCCCAGTTCGATTTGGACTACGGCCAGGCCCTGCAAAGCCCTCATGAACGGCCGGGTTTTGGTGACGCCCCAGAAATGGCCCTCGTTCTCCTCAAAACACTTCTCACCCAGCGCCCGCTTGCCAGCCTCGACGCCGGCGCTATAGCACTCGCCGGCTTTCTCCGGCGTGGCGGCGGTCTCGGCCAGGATCACGTAGGCGTCGGCGCAGTCGGGGCATACCTGGATGGCCTTGCGGGCCAGGGCGATACGCCGCCGGCCAACGGAATCGAAGGCCTGGAAGCAAAGATCCTGCGCCTCTTCCAGCGGCGTGCGGGGCTTGTACTTGGCGGGGTCCAGCTTCTTGCCCATGAACTCCTTTTCAATGGCCTTGTTCAAGTCGTCGATATTGTCGAAGTCCTTGTCGGCCAGGAAGCGGTCTACCTGGGCGTGGAAGGACTCCATGGCGCGACGATCGCCCAGCCCGTGTTCATACATCTCCTGGTGGGCGGGGGGTTTCAGCAGAAGTGGCAGGCTCAGGACATAATCGGCAGGCCCGTCGAAGGTCGCCACCCGCTTGGTCCAGCGGCCGGCGTCCATCTCGTCCTCGGTGGTGGCGGCCAAGGCCCGCATCAGGCCCTCCATGAAGGTCATGGCGCTGGCACTTGGCCGGCGCAAACGCATCGACTCTTCAAAATGCATCGCCACGGGGTAGGCATTCTCGCCGGCTATCGGCAGGCCGTTATCCTCCCACAGGTCGGCGTCGGCCAAGGGTATCGACGCAATGTCGTCGAAAGTCAGCGACCATACGCCCCCGGCCAGGAAACTTTCGTACTCGCCATCGGTGCCCTGCCAGAAGTGGTCCAAGGATCGGTAGAAGCCCAGGCCGAACTCCTCTCGTGCGGCCCCCAGGACCAGGGCAAAACGAAAGTCCGCTTCCGGCCGGGGCGACTCGATCTCAATCAGGTCCTCGTTATTGAGGTGCTGCCAAGGGGCGGCCTGGAAGAACAGGCTGGCGGCTTGGGCGAATGCCTCCACCCGCTGGGGCGTGACACCCTTGCCCTGCAGGTAGCCCGGCGGAACTGGCTTGTCCTTAAACCAGAACTTGGTCATTTCCTCCATGCATCGCTCGATTAACAGCAGGCGCGGGCGGTGCTCCACCCGGATGTCAGCCTCTGCCAGCAGGCCCGACAGGTGCTCGGCCAGCCCCGGGTCGTTCACCTCCAGCTTGCCGGGACGGTAGCCGGCGTCGGGGCTGGTGGCGAAGTTCACCAGCGAATCGATCGCCACGGCAAAGTCGATCGCTTCCTTGCGGCATGAATCCTTGCCCGCGCCAATCTTGCCCGTCTGCAGGCTGCCCCACATCACGTTCATGGCCCGGAAAGGCTTGGGCCCCTCATCCGTGACCCAGCCGGGCAGGCGGATAAAACCTCCCTGCCAGGTCTCATTTGACCGCTGAGGGAGCCGCTTCAACCTTTCAATCTGAAAAACAGCCATTTCCGTTCTCCGTGCCGCGTATCATAATCTTTGGCCATTGCCGCCTGCAACAACTTGACCCATCTCGTCTGATTGGGTAGGTCGGCGCGCAAGGTTATCCTCGCGCGCGTGAGTGAAATGGCTGCCCAGCCTTCACCTTGATGTTGGAATTGGCCCTGTCCGGGAGACCGTGGCCTTGCCCCCCCCCCGCTGTGAGATCATCCTTGGCGATGCCGCCTTAGCTCTTTGCGTCGGCAGGCGGGGGAGAAACCGGGCTGGCGGCACACTTCTTCTGAGCATGCCTTCGCCAGAGAACCAGCAGCAAAGGAAAGGACAGAATGGCCGCAACGAGCCAGCAGGGGAACGAGACCCAGACGCTATGCCACCTTTGATCCCGATGTTCGTACCAGTGGTTCCAGTAACTGAAAGAAGGGCGGTCCCGAAGCAGTGTCATAGGGAGTCCTACGCTTTGTGCCATGCGGACTGGCGCATCGTATTCCTCCGGATCGACCGCCGATGCCCCGCTTTGGGCAGGCAGACCGGTCGTCATTTCCACCTGGATTCTCCCGAAATAGGAATCCACAATGAAACTCCGTTCTGAACCCAACGCAATGGCCGCAACGTCATATCTAAAGTAGCCATGTATCCAGAATGCGACGAAGCACACGAGTACGAACAGGTAGATGAACCAGGCAACTCGTCTCTTTCGCGCTGCCATGACGGCCTCCCCTTGATTAGTGGAGCGGAGGTCTTATGCCAATCCGCCACGGAGATGCTAATCGCATTCGGAGCGACTGTCGAGGACTTCCAGGTCAACCGATTAACCGATTCACTAATCCCGCAGCACTTTTTCGACCCGCTCGTCCATGGCCTGCTGGTCTGCGCGGAAGCTGCTGAGGCCGGCCAGGTTCATCAGGCTGTCCAGGCCGATCCGGCCGGTGGCCAGTTCGCCCTTCCAGTTCTCCAGCCTGGGGATCTTGCCTTCCTGGTAGCTCTTTTCTGCCTGCTGGGGCGTCCACTTGACCAGCAAGTCCCCGCACCCGTGGGCGGCGAAGTGCTCGACCAACTGGTCAGGCCCGAAGCGGTCAAGCTCTTCCTGTTGGAGTGCATCCACCGTGTCGGCCAGGTTCTGGCCAAGCGACCAGAGCGTGTCCAGCCCGACCGGCTTGGGGTCCGCGGCGAATTGCGGCTGGTAATTCTCGGCGCAGCGGTCGCGGACATCCTCGTCCGAAAGGCCCAGGCCCAGGAATTCGCCGGCGATCTTGGGCGGTATGGTCATCACGTCGATGCCGGCCAGGTCGCGCACCTGCGCGCCGCCGCGGAAACTGGCCCCGATCTGCCGGGAGGGAACGCCCTCCATCTGCCGCAGTTGGGACAGGGCGTTCTGCGAGGCCAGGGTGGCCCGCTCGCCCACCAGCAGGCCGTCGCCCAGCTTGTTCTCGGCCACGAAGCTGTTGAGTCTGCCCAGGAAAACGTTCACGAACTGCGGCCGGGCCAGCCGCGCCGCCACGTAGTTCTGCCTGGCCGAGAACCCCAGCGTCAGGTTCACCGGCACGCCCTGGGAGGCGAGCTTGCGCGTCGCCAGCAGGCCTGCCGGCGTGAACGGGATCTTCACGATGAAACGCTGCGGGCAGATGTCGTAGTAGCGCTGGGCATAGGCGACGGCCAGGTCGAGCTTGTCGGCCAGGTCGGTGTGCTCCTCGACGCTGACGCGGGCGTCGAACCGCTCCACCAGGCGCAGGGCGTGACGGGCGTTGAGGATGAAGGCCAGCTCCAGGATCAGTTCCCGGCCTTGCAATCCCAGCCCGCGCAGCATGGCCGCCGCGCGTTTGATCAAGTCGTCGTACTGGCCCGACTGAACCTCCTTGTTCAGCAGCGTGTTGTTGGTGGTAAGGGCGGTGAACTCCCGCGTCCAGTATTTGCCCGCCTCCTCCAGGCTGCCGGTGTCCAGCCACAGTTCCGTGCCAAGCTCCCGCATCCTCAGCCAAACCTGGTTGGAGGGAAACTCCTTTTCCAGTTGCCCGTAGTGCGGCTGAAAACCTTCCAGCACGAACTGCTTGACCTGCCGGGCCAACTCGCTCTTGACCGTTGCGGCGCTCATACGCGTCTCCAATCTGGAAACCTTCGTCTTCCATCAGAAGTTTAGGAGCCCCCAAAGCACGGGGCGACAACTCCCGGCGGGTACATGGCCATGCGCGCCAGCGCGGTGTGCATCAACTTCCGCCCCGTGCCCCAACCCTGTGCGGCGAGGATTGGTGCACTCGCCGCGGGATTGGCCCTTGGTCAAGCTGCCGGGCGTGGGAAGACGGCGTGGATGAGCCTTTGCGTATTGATCGCGAGAATCTGCCCCCGCTGGAAGGCTAAACATGGTCACGCGAAAAGAAGCGTGACCATGCCACCCGGCCTAAGTATTGTGTCGCCGAAATTCCCCTGTCGCCGAAATTCCCCCCACTCTATCTGGAAAACCCACCCGCATCGATCGCCATTCCATTCTTGATAACACAATATGCCGATGCCCTGCCCGCCGGGATCAGCCACCAATCAATATATAAGTAATCTGGACTCCCCCATCGATACAACCATATATCGCATCTCATGAACGTCTGATCTGTCCTCCAATCCTTCCCGTCGGGCCCCTCTCGCTGCGTGTACAAATACCCTTTATAGATGCTGCTCATGACTCGCTCGTGATCCCCTCCGCTTTCTTCCAACATCCTAAACAACCGCTCCGGGTCGACTATCATCTCAGGTCGCCCGGCTTTGGCAACAAATTGATCCCCGCTCATAGGTTTGCCGGTTTCACGCATTGCGACTCTAGCCTCTTGAAAGACCAGCAGGTTTGCAGGCATACTTCCTGTTGATTGCGTTGGCACGCATCCGATATTCCAAATTAACGTGCCCACACACGACATGATGGCAAACCAAAGGTTCTGCATATCCTCACCTCATCTATGCCCATTCCGATCCACTCAAGCCACCCAACCAGTTCGTAGGGTGGGAGGAACCCCCCGCAGGGCGGTCTCCCACCTTTGGGCACTACTCACTTTGATTTCTTGCGGCAGCGCGGGTCAGTCGCCCGCAATTCCGACATATCAAATCGGGCATCATCCCAGGTGATTATGCCGATCAGTTCATCCCATGGAATGCTGGTTGTCGCGACACCCTTCGTGTTCTGCAGCAGGAGTTGAATGACTTCATCGCGGGCCTTGTCCCAATCGGCTTCGTTGTAGCTCCACATGGGGTGGGCGGGGTCGTAGTTGACGGACTTGCCCAGGGCGGTGTACACCTTGGCCACCACGGCCTCGACCTTCTCCCGGCCGACCTTCTTCTGGGCCATCGTCAGCAGTTCCCACTCTTCCAGGCCTTCGCGGTTAAGCTTCAGCCGGCGCGAGACCACCGGGCCGTGCAGGTCCTTGCTCAATGTCCAGCTCGGCGCGCCGGGCAAGTTGAAGTCGCCCGGGTACATGAGTTCCCCGTCGCCCGGCGGCCACTTCTTGGAAAGCTCCCAGGACTGCAAGAACATCAAGTCCCAGTACAGGTGGCCGGCCGCCTTCTCGTGCCAGTAGCCCCAGGGCAGCACGCGCGCCTCGTAGGCCAGGTTGGGGGCGTTGACGTCGTAGTTGGCGAAGGGCAGCTCGACGGCGGCGCCGATGTACATCCATATCTGGCGGCCCTCGCTGCGCCACTTGTCCCACTGGTCGCGGTCGGCGAACTTGGTCCAGGCCCAACTGTCGTAGTGCGGCGGGATGCGCACGTGGTGGGTGACCACCGCGTCGGTCGGGGCGTTCTCGAACCGCAGCGTGCACAGCGTCTTGCCCTTCCACTCGGGTATCTCTTTGAGCAGGGCGTTGGTGAAGTCGGCTATGCCCTGCAGGTCTTTCTGGTCGGGCTCGTCCTTGAGGTAGAGGTAGCTGTGCTCGAAGAGGTTCTTTTCCTTGAGGTGGGCGGTGATCTTCTTGACCGACTCGATGGTCTGGGGCGTCTTGTCGTCCACCTGCGTGTTGGTGACATAGACGCTTGTATAGCCGACGCCGTTGGGCGTGAGCTTGTCCAATTGGCCAAAGCCGTCTCGCATGGCGGTCTGCACGTAGGCGTAGCACGTCGGGCTGAGCCGGTGCTTGAGGGTCTCTTCCACGTAGGCGTCGAGGTTCTTGGCAATGTGGGCGTGGTTGTAGAACCGCAGGTTAAAGAGCGAGGGGAAGGTCGAGTACTTGGGTATCGTCAGGTCCAGGACCTGCAGGTTGAGGGGGATGTCCGCCACGGCGGCGGAACCGCTTTTGAACTGGATCGTGCCGGAGTAGGCCCCCGGCTTGGTGTTCTCGGGAATGTAGATGTCCACCCAGAAGGAAAGCGTCTGCTCTTTCTTGAGGGCGATGGAATTGGCGAAGTTCTCGCCGGCGGCGGTGTACAGGGGCACCAGGGCGTCGGGGAAAGACCCCAGCGGGCGGGCGCGGACGGAGGTCCAATCGTCGGGCTTAAGGTTGTGCTTGTAGGGATAATGGTCGACCACGATGTCGGCCGCGCGGAACAGGGTGATGTTGTCCTTGGTTATCTTACCGGCTGGGCCTGACAGTTCGCCCCATTCGAAGGCGTAGGGGCCGTCCTGGTCCTGGCCGGCCCGCACGCCGATCTGGGCGCAGACATATTCGTTGCGCACGCCGCTGCGGACGATGTTCTTGCCCGCCCCCGCCGGCCGGCTGGCGAGGATCATGGTCCCCGGCGATTCAGTCCACACGGCCACGTCGGCGCCCAGGGCCCCAAGGCCGCTAAAAATCAGGACGCTCAGCAGGACGATTACGCACCTGTTCATGTGTGTGCTCCTATTGGGCGCTGCCGAAGACAGCACCGGCGACTGATGATTATCTCTCGCCGGCCTGATTCCGCAAGTTTATCAAGCTCGGGCGCTGGCGCCACAGGGTGACGACCTGGCGGACAACCCCCGCCTCACGGCGGGGGCTGCAAAAAAACCTCGGCAGTTATCCGGCGTGTTTTTGCCAACTGGCCCGCAGGGTTTGCAGAAGCCGGCGGGCCTCGTCCACCGAGGCGGCGCCGACCTGTACGATCAGGTTGCGTTTTTTCGGCCAGTCGCCCGCCAGCAGCCGCTCCAAGGTCGCCTTGTGATCGTTGGCGTTGAGGGCGACCAGCAGCGCCATCTGCGCGGGGGTCCGGCGGGCGATATCGAAGAGGTCGTGCAGTTGCCAGTCCAGGTCCAGGCCCGACACGCCCGGCAGTTTGAAGTACTCGTCGATCACCTGGGCCTGCGTGCCGCAGTAGTGCACCCTTCCGCCGCCGACGGCCTGGAGGAACCGCCGGTCGCGCGGCAGCACGTGCTTGCGGTAGAAGTCCGGGCTGATCAGGTGCATCGAGCAATTGCTGATGCGGGCAAAGCCCTTCCACAGGCAGCCCCAGTCGAAGAACCACTCTTTGTCGGAGCTGATCTGGGACTTGGCCTTGCGCGTAACGGCGATCATGTAGTCGGTGACCAGGTCCAGCAGTTTGTCCACCGCGGCGGGGTTGTCGTAGAAATCCATCAGGATGTCGTTGCCCCGGACCAGGTGGGCCGAGTTGAAGGGGCTCTGGATGTCGGGGTGCTGGATGTGCACGCCGGCCGGCAGGTTCGCCAGCCAGATATCCGTCCACTGCCAGAGTTTGCCGTACCAGCCGGCGTCCAGCGAGGGCAGCTTGAGGTTTTCGATGTCTTCCGCCCGCTGCACCACGTGGTTGGCGGCGCAGGGCAGGCTGTCGGGCGGGAAGAACATTTCGCAGCCGAAGGCGGCGGCCACCTGGGCGGTGCCGAAGGATACGCGGACGGTGGGCAGGCGGTCGTCCTCGATCGCCAGGTGCGGGCGGATGGCCTCCAGTTCGGACTTGAGCATCGCCAGCGGGTCGGCCAGGCGCTCGGCCATGCTGGGCATGGCCGCCAGCGGTGAATTGATGATGAACATCGGCTCGCACTGGTCCGGGTGGGTGTACAGGCGGCGATAGCGGGCGTAAAGCTGCATAAAACGGGCAATCTGGCGGTCGTCTATGGGGAGATAATCTTTCATGTTCTCACCGGGTAGCACAGGCGTCTCGCCTGTGCACTCACACAAAACACAGGCGGGACGCCTGTGCTACCACATTTACTCGATGGTCACCGCCCGGCCGCTCTCGGCGGAGGCGTAGATGGCGTCGGTTATCTGCTGGATGACCATGCCCTGCTCCAGGCTGGTGTAGGGGGCGCGGTGCTGGAGGATGGCGTCGGCGAAGTCGGGCACGAGTGTTATGTGGATGCTGTCCCAATTCTCATCGCCTTCCCACACCACGCGCGATTTGACGCCGTCGGGGGTGGCCTCGTCCAGCAAAAGCTTCTTGCCGACATCCGGGATCAGGTTCAGGTGAATGGTGCCCTTCTCGCCGATGATGCTCCAGGCCACGTCGTTGGAGGAGGCGACGAACTCGCCGCGCTCCATGACGATCATCTCGCCGCCCTGGCAGCGGACGATGGCGGCGTACAGGCTCTCGCCGTCGGAGCCGGGGGCCATGCGGTCGCGGAAGATTTCCGGCGCCCGCCAGGTCTGGGCCAGCACCGTCTGCGGGCGCACCGACCAGCCGACGATGGAGAGCAGGTAGTCCAGATCGTACACGCCCCAGTTGACCAAAATGCCGCCGCCGTTGAGCTCCTTGCTGACGCGCCAGACGGGCGGCGGATTCTTGGGCTTGGGCCCGCAGGCGGTGATGCCGCGGGCGCGAATCAGCCGGACCTTGCCCAGCAGGCCGTCGGAGACGACCTTGGCGGCCGCACGGGCCGAGGGATAAACACTGTGTCGGGCCGAGCAGCAGGCCACGACGCGCTCGCCGCGGGCGGCCAGCAGGGCCCGGGCCTCGGCCATGTTGCGCACCAGCGGCTTTTCCATCAGCAGGTGCTTGCCGGCCTTGAGGACCTTCACGCCCAGCTCCGGCCGGCCCTTCAGCGGAATGGCCAGCACCACCGCCTCGACGTCGGGGTCGGCCAGCAGTTCGTCGGGATTGGTGTAGGCCTTGGGCACCTTGTACTGAGTCGCCGCCGCCTTGACCGCCTCCGGGCGAATGTCGCACAGGGCCGTCAACTCCACCCGGTCCGGCGCCGACAGCGCGCCCTTGACATGGTTGATTCCAATAACCCCGCAGCCGATGATTCCCAGCTTTACCTTTTTCATGAGTCACGTCTCCAGTATCAGTTAGCCCCCGATGAAATCGGGCGTTATCACTCTTCCCAGCCCCGCAAGTGCGGGACAAGAACCGGCATGATACCCCCCGTTCTTGGCCCGCGCCAAAGGTTCTTTGCGCCAAGGTTCTTTGCGCCGCGGCGCCATGGGCGTACCAGCCACTGTGCCGGCATCAAGGGCAAAGGCAATTCAGCAGAGGCTCTCGGCCCGGTCTCCGGCGCGGATATGACGGAATAATCCACCCTGGATAAGGAATGGTCAATGCATTGGAGAATCAAGGCCCGGATGGGCCGGCGAGAATTTAGCCGGGGGCGAAGCGCAGCGAAGCCCCCGGTAAGAGCACTCGACAAGACGGGAGGCAGTGCCTTGATATCCTGCGTGGCACATTCTTCACTGCCGGCGGCGCGATGGGTGATCTTGTCACGGCATCGCGAGTCAGGCTAGCCCCCAAGTGCAATCACGGCACTCGCTATGTCATTTTGCTGGCCGCTGACCGGGGGTTCCGCGGCGACAAAAAGAAGAAGCGTCGCCGCTCCACCCCCGGCTAAATTCTTGCCGGCCCTTCGGGCCTGGTCCTCACCTCACTCCGCGCTGTGCCGACCTACGGAAACGACGCCGACACTCAGGAATCGGAAAGGTGCCGACTAACGGTGGGAAGGCTCCTTTTCACGCTACATTTTGAGCTTGCTTATTCTCTTGGTGTCCTTTGTGATCTTTGTGGTTCAATTCTTAGTCCTTCAAGGAGGCCGCCAGATGCGGTGGACAATAGGGTTGGTTCTGGGAGCGATGCTGGCTGGGGGCTGCGCGCAGCCGCAGCCGCCGGCGAATGTGTATCGCGTGAACTTCGTCAGCCACGCCGTCGTCAACATCGACGGCAAGTTGGACGAACCGGCCTGGCGGCGCGCCACCCCACTGCGTGATTTCAGCGACCCCTGGCTGGGCGGCGGCACGCCCACGCAATTCCAGGCCTTCATGGACGAGCAGAACTTCTACTTCGCTTTCACCGCAGGGGACTCCACGCCCGCGTTCGTCGCCCAGTGGGCCGGCAAGGGCACCCTCAACGACGAGGACCGGGTCGAGCTCTACTTCGCCCTGGACGACAAACTGGACAAATACTATTGCACCGAGATCGACTCTCGCGGCCGGGTGCATGACTTTACCGGTTCCTATCCCCGCAAGTGGGACGACCGCTGGAGCATGCCCGGCCTGGTGGTCGCCGGCCTGCCCAGCCCGCAAGGCTACGTGGTGGAGGGGAAGATCCCGCTGGAGAGCCTGCGCGAACTTGGCCTGCCGGCACTGCGCGGCCAGCAGACCTGGCGGGTGGGCCTGTTCCGGGCGGACCTGCCGGCCAAAGACGACGGCCCGGTGCACTGGATAACCTGGATCAACCCCCATACCCCCCGGGCGGACTTCCACACCCCGGCGGCCTTTGGGCTCTTCCAGGCAGGGAATTTACCGAAATAGCGGCAGGGTTTTGCCGAGTCTAGGAGCTCTAACAGAACTACGCGGAGTCGCGTTGCGGCCAAAACNNGCCGCAACCCGCAGGGACGGGGCATCTTCCGCCGCATGCCTTCGTCGCCGCGGGCTCGACGTATCGTCTGGATACGCCTTCGCCCTTGCTTCTTGGCCTGCGACGGAATCTGCCCCGTCGCGGCCCGTGTAGTTCTGTTAGAGCTCCTTAGGGTAATTCACGGCCCGTGGCGGCACATTTCCGCCCGGCGGTGGGCAGGGAAGGGTTTGGTATTGTAGTATTCCCTGGATGTTGCGGGAGAGACCCAATGGCAAAGCCAAGACAACTGGCGACGGTTCTGGGGGTGGTCCTGGCCATATCGGCACAGGGATGGGGGGCGTTTCCCCCTCCCCAGCCGCCCAGGCGCGTCAACACCGTAAGGTTTTCCTGGCCCAACCAGACTGCCTCACCCAGTCCCAGCCCCAGCAACAGGGCCGGGCGCAACGGCAATACCTACAACAACCAGACGGACGTTTTTGACCTGATCGGCAAGGCCACCCAGGCCCTGCAGCAGAAGGATCTGGGCGGCGCGGCCAGTTGGCTGCGTCAGGCCCGCATCAAGGCCGGCGGCAACTACAAGGCGCCGCTGGATGAGCTGGCCCGGCAGATCGACCGGGCAGCCCAGGGCCTGTTGGAGCGGGCTGACACGCTGGCGGAAAACCGGGACGTCATCGGGGCCCGCCAGATCTACCAGGTGCTCTCCGGGCTGGGCACGCCGGTTTCGGCCAAGGCCCGGCAGAAAATGACCGAGCTTGCCCAGGGCCAGCAGAGCAACCTGGCCCCGGCCGAGTCGCTGGCCGAGGCGGTGCAGTCGGCCATCGCCGCCCAGCGGGCCAAGCTCCAGCCGGCCCAGCAGGCCCGCCGGGAGTTCGCCCCCCTGCCCGCCGACAAACCCGCCGATGAAACCGGCGCCGCCGATCCCCCCGCCCTCACCGACCTCCAGCTCGTCAAGACATTGCCCCTCCAACAGCAGGTTGAATTGCTGGCCAAACTCCGGCTGCTGGTTCGCGGCCACCAGGATTCCGACCCCGCCCTGGCGGCCAAGCCGCTGCTGGACGCTCTGGAAGACGACCAGGAGTTCCAGGCCAACCTCCAGCGCCACCAGGACGAGCAGG
>PMYM01000209.1 GCA_003171235.1 Phycisphaerales bacterium
TGATTTGTGAAAACTGCTCTAGTGTCACCCCGCCCGGCAAATCCCGCAAGTAGTTAAATGTAATTACACGGGGATTTGTCTTGAAATTCCCCGCCGGTGTCCGCGCCGCATCTCAATCTTGAATATCCCCGTGAACCGGCCGTCCCGGTTGGCCCCCGGCGACAAGAGCGATCTTGGGCGGCGGCCGGGGCGGCTACTGCTGCAGCAGCCCGGCCTTTTGCAGGGTGAGGAGCACCAGGCGGTCGAATTCCATTTCCGTGTGGGCCGGCAGGTAGATCGCCCCGCGGGCCAGGCAGGTTTTTTCCACGCCGTGGGCAAACCGCTGGAATCTTTGGCGGTAATTGTCCACCAATTCAGGGGTGAGGTTGATCTCCATGCGCCGGCGGCTTTCGGCAGCCTCCAGTTGCACGGCCCCGGCGGCGGGCGGCTGGGCCTCGCCCGGGTCGATCACGTGCAGCACGATGACCTCGTCGCGCCGCCGGCGCAGCAAGGCCAGGCCGGCGGAAAGCTCATCCTCCACCTCCAGCAGGTCCGAGAGCAGCAGCACCGTGCCGCTTTGAGGATGCCGGCGCAGCAGTTGGTCCAGCACCGCCCCCAAGGCCGTGGGCCCCTGGGCCTGCAGCGGCCTGAGGTACTCCAGCACCTGGAGGATTTTGCCGGCGTTTCGCCCGGTGGCCAGGCCCGCCTGCAGAGCCTGGCCAAAGGGCAGGATGTTGACGCGGTCCAGGCTGATCATGGCCACGTAGGCCAGGGCGGCGGCGGCCCGGCGGGCGTAATCGAACTTGGGCGGGTTGCCCAGGGCCATGGAGGCGGAGGCGTCCAGCAGGATGGTCACCGCCCCCTCGCTGTGCATGTGGAACAGGCGCAAGAGCAGCCGCTCCATGCGGGCGTAATAGTTCCAGTCCAGGAAGCGGATGTCGTCGCCGGGGGAGTACTGGCGATGGTCGGCAAACTCCAGCCCGTCGCCCAGCCGCTGGCTGCGACGCTGCCCGCTGGCGGCGGAGGGGGCGGGCATGCGCTTGGCAATGAGCCCCAGCCGCTGGAGCCGCCGGAGGAATTCGTCATCGAAAAGTTCGCCGCTGGCCATGTCTTTTCTTACGTCGCGGGCCCCTGCCCCGCACGGGCCGGAGGCTGCTCAACCAAGCCTCTCTAATGCTCGATCTCGTCGCGGACGCGCTTGGCGGCGTCGGCCTGGCCGTACCGTTTGCCCTCGACTACCCAGAGCAGGCCGTCCCTGACCTGCATCGGCTGGAGGTTCTTGGTGTACAGTTCGGGCACGATCTTCCACGGCCCCGGGGCCGTCGGCCTTGACGCGGCCCCAATCGGCAACTGCTCCCGCACCAGCATGCCAAAGCTCGTGGCGGCGCACTCCCGCTGGCCAATATCGATCTGCGCCTGGGGCGAGGGGACCAGCAGGTACTGGCCGTTGCCGTCGGGCGCAGTCTGCCACGACACTGCCTCCCAAGGCAATGGCGCGACCTTGATGACCGATGGCTGGCTGGAGGCTTGCGTGGCTGGACCGCCGGCCAAGTCCGCGCCGCCGCAAGCCGCGGCCGGCAGGAGCAGGCAGAGCAGTCCAGGCATCAGGTACGGGCGCATATCGGCTCCTAATGAGGGTTGGCGTCTTGGGGCAGGATGATCTCCAGCCAGGTCATTTCCTGCTCGATCCGCAAGGTCGCCTCCGGCAGGGCGGCGGAGAAAAGCAGCGTCCTGCCCGGGTGCAACCGGACCGGATCGCCTTGGCCGGCCCAAACGTCGCCGGCGCCGGCGATGACCATCCAGGCGGCGCAGCGGCCCAGGCGCCAGGGGAGTTTTCCGGCTGGGCGGCGGTGCCGCATCACCGTGAAATAGGGCGAGGCCGCCAGGATGGACGTGGGGTCCTCCGCGGTTCCGGCGGCCCCGGGCGGGGAGGCGACGGCAGGGTCGAAGTTTATCGAGGCCATGGCCTCCTGGAGGTGCACCGGCCGGCCGCGGCCCCAGTCGCTGACGCGGTAGGTGGTGTCGCTGGGCGTCTGCACCTCGGCCACCACCACGCCCGAGCCCAGGGCGTGCACCGTGCCCGCCGGCAGGTAGTGGAAATCGCCCGGGCGGGCCGCATATCGCCGCACCAGGGGCAGCAGGGCGGCGGGGTCGTCGCCGGCCAGTGCCTTGCGGAAATCTTCAGGCTGTGCGCCGGGGGCAAGGCCCTTGAGGATGTATCCGTTGCGGCTTTCGAGGACGTACCAGCACTCGGTCTTGGACCGGGCAGAGCCGCCCATCCGGCGGGCGGTCTGCTCGTCGGGGTGGACCTGAAGGCTGAGCGTGTCGTTGGCGTCGAGGTATTTCAGCAGCAGGGGAAACCCTTGGCCGGCGCCGCCGGAGGCGCCCAGGATTTCTTTACCCTGCCGCCTCAGCAATTGGTCGATGGTCAGGCCGGCGAATTCTCCCTCGGCCAGGCGCGACCGGCCCTCCGGGAGGTCGGCCAGCTCCCAGCTTTCGCCGATGAGTTTGCCCTCCGGCAGGGTGCGGCCGAAGAGCCGCTCGAAGGCTCGATCGCCCCAGATGCGCTCGTGGTAGATGGGTTGAAAGCAGTAGATCAGGTCGGACAAGGCTTTCTCCTGCCGCCGGAAAGACCGGCCGCCGCGCCGGCCCTGCCAATTGTAGTGGCGGGTTGCCTCCGCCGCCATCGCTCTCTTCTCACGCGGCAGGGCGTGTCGTACAATCAGCCTTTTACACCCGTGAGAGGAGTCTGAATTGATATGTGGACGATAGTATTGCTCCTGGCCTCCAACGTGTTCATGACCTTTGCCTGGTACGGGCATCTCAAGCACCGTTCGGCGCCGCTCTGGCTGGCGATAGGGGTAAGCTGGGGCATTGCCTTTTTTGAGTATTGCCTGCAGGTGCCGGCCAACCGCCTGGGGGCCGACTACGGCTTTACCGTCGGCCAGCTCAAGACCATCCAGGAGGTCATCACGCTGACGGTGTTCGTGGTCTTCTGCGCGCTGTATTTCCCCCAGAACAAGTTCACCTGGAACTATTACGTGGGCTTCGGCTTGATCGCCGCCGGGGCGGGGTTTGTCTTCATCGATTTCAAGCTGCCGGCCTGAGGCGGGGGTTCCTGAGAAGTTCAGCCCCCGCCGCCGGGAAAAGGCCTTATCGCTTGTGCGCGATCAGCATGACCGTCTCGTCGCGCTGGTTGTCGAACGGGGCGAAGTCAAGCCCGCTGAATAGCTCCACGCGCTCGCTGCCGTGCTGATTCAAGGCTTGCCGCAGAGCCTCGGCCGTGTATAGGCGCAAGGTGGTGGTGTGAAGCCGGTGCTGGGGCTGGCCGGTTGACCAGTCTATTTCAAGGATGTTGAATTGGGCCTGGTCGCCCTGGAAGTCATAGAAGCGTACGAATTCCCTCTGGCCCCGGCGATTGATGCCCACAATCCGCTCCTGCCGGCCCAGGCGGCGGGCATAGTTGAGCAGTTGCAGCACCACGATTCCCCCCGGGTTGAGCAGTTGCAGGAAGGCGGCGAGGGTTGCGTCAAGATCGGCGTCGCTCAAGAGATGCGGAATTGAGTTGCCCATGCACAGCACGGCGTCAAACCGCTCGGGCAGTTTGGCTGCAAGTTCCTGCATCGGCGCACAGACCCACTCGACGTTGAGCTTGGCCTGCTGGGCCAGCCTGCGGGCCTGCTCGAGCATGCCGGGCGATATGTCCGCCCCCACGGACCTGACGCCCATGCCGGCCAATTGAATGGCGTACAGCCCAGTTCCGCAGGCGGCGTCCAGGGCGGACTTGATGGGAAACCTGGCGGCCAACGCCTTCAAGAACTCCTGGGCCCGCTCGGCCCGGCCGGCCGAACCGGTAATGGCGTCGTAGTCGCCGGCAAGTTCGTCGTAGAAGTCCATCCGGCTTCATCATATTCCAGCGCGCGCCGCTTTGCCCGGATGCTGATGAAAAGGCTGTCCCTGCGACCTTGACCGGGCATGTCATCACACCATCGGCAGACCTGACCAAACCCCTTGGCCGGTCATGGCACTGCCTCTGTTCATTTAGCGGCGCACCGGGGGTTTCGCGTCCCTCGACTTCGCTCGGGACGCTACACCCCCGGCTAAAACCTTTCGGCCCTGCGGGCCTCACCCAGTCGTGAACCATCTCATTCCCCGATATCCCCGGGCCAAAATCTTTCGACCCCGTGGGCCTCAGGGAAATGCGGGCAAGCCAACCCGCTCGGAGAATCAAGTCCCGGAGGGACGGAAAGAATTTAGCCGGGGGTGGAGCAAGCACGGCGTAGCCGGGCGCCGCGCAACCCCCGGTAAGCGACCTCCAACGCGTAAGAGGCAGTGCCTCGACCGGCTGGGGGATAGAATTCTTCCTGCCGATGGCGCGATTGGCTCAAGGGTCATCGGACATGACGGCAAACGGCGCCCGCCATGCCACCCGCTAGTGAGCCCTTGACCGGCGGGTCGCGTGGGCGTATCTTTCGTCCCAGGCGGGCCGGCAGCAGGCGGCGCCGCCGGGAAAGGAATTCCGTGTTGGCAGTCAAGCAGACGACAGTATCGCTCGATTCGGTTGGGTCGGAGGCTCTCAAGGTGCTGGTGGCGGCAGCGGCGCTGGCGGTTTCCGCCCGGCTGGCCTTCGCCCTGCCGGGTAGCCCCGTGCCGGTGACGGCCCAGACGCTGGCCGTGCTGCTGGTGGGGGCGATGCTGGGCCCGCGGCGGGGCGTGCTGGCGGTGGGCGTCTATTTGCTCTGCGGCCTGGCGGGCCTGCCGGTTTTTGCCGCCGGCGGCGGGCCGGCCTACCTGCTCTCGCCCACGGCGGGGTATTTACTTGGCTTCCTGCCGGCCGCCTTCCTGGCCGGGTACCTGCTGGACCCCCGCCGCCCCTGGACGGCCCTGCCGGCCATGCTGGCCGCCGACGCCGTGCTGTTTGCCTGCGGCCTGGCCGTGCTGAGCCTGCACCTGCCCGCCCGTCACCTGCTAGGGGCCGGGCTGGTGTGCTTCCTGCCCGGAGAAACCCTGAAGATCATGCTGGCGTCGATCATCCTGCGCGTGCGCGCCTAATCGCGGCAGGGCGAGCGGCTGTTGGGCCGCTCGCGCAATCCCATTGTCTTCCTCCTGGCGAACGTTACAATTCCCCACATGCCGGGGTATCGCCGATGGCATGGTGAGCTGGGTAGGTCGGGCATACTTGCCCGACATCTTTCTGAATGTTCGCCTTTATTTGTCGGGCAAGTATGCCCGACCTACGGACTTGCACCCCGATCACTCCATTGCCGGGTACCATGCCCTTACGCGTTTTGTGCGGAAGGGCATGTCCGGTCACTCCACTGAACTTCCGGTTCCTGCAGGATACTGGCTTGGCCTGTCCGGGGATGGCCCAGGCCCGAAGGGCCGGAAGAATTTAGCCGGCGGTATAGCGGA
>PMYM01000249.1 GCA_003171235.1 Phycisphaerales bacterium
CCCTGGCGGCCTCGAAGATGGCTCGGGCCTGGCCGGGCTCTGCCGTGCGGGCCTGCTCCAGGGCGTCGGCGGCGATCTTCTGGAGCTGCTGCCGCTGATCGTCGGTGAGTTTCAGGTCGGCAAACATGGCCAGGGGGCCTGCGGGAATGGCTGCGCGAAGCGCCTCTTCCACCTTGGCCTTCTGCTCGGGNNAGGGCGAGTTGGTGAATCTCGACATCGCCCTTGCCGGCCTTGACGGCGGCCATCAGCGCCTGGCGGTTCTGCTTGGCCTGCTGCTTGAGCGGCTGCACGGTCTGCCGCGTCTGCTGGATGATCGCCTGGGCCTGCTGCTTCTGGGCGTCGGTCAGTTGCAGTTTGTCAACGATCTCCTGGATGCGTTGGCCGTCGAGCATGGGCGGGCGCGGCCCGGCGAACATGGGCAGCGCGTCCAGCTTGGCCTTTTGCTCCTCGGTCAGGACGGCCTTCAGTTGCGCAACGAGCTGCTGGCGCAGATCGGTCAGCTTTTGCATGGCCTCGCGGCTGGGGCGGCTGGCGGCCTCGCCCAGTTCCTTGAGCATGTTTCCCATCGCCTGGCGATGGGTTTCGAGGATCTGCTTGACCTGGGTCTGCTGGTCGGCCGTCAGGCCCAGTTCCTTGACCAGCACCTCCAGCATTCGCCCGGGTTCCATTAACCCCGGCCCGGGGCCTGGCCTGGGCCCGGCCGGCCGGCTTTCCTGAGCTATCACCGCGCCCGAGATCATCGCACACAAGGCTACTACGAAAAGCAATCGGCTGGCTGTCATGTTCGATCCCTTCAAAGAGTTGTCGCGCACCTGGCCGCCCGGCCCCTTCCCTGGGCGTGGCGCTGGTGCGCTGCTGGACTAAACGCGGCGCCAGGGGGCCTATTGCAGCCATTGCCGCCGGCGGGGCATATACTGGCTTATCGTTCCCCATAGGAGAACAGGCATGGCGCACAACCAGTGCACGCGTCGGCAGATGCTTCAGACCGGATGCTCCGCCGCAGCCGCCATCATGCTGGCCGGATGCGCCAGCCCGTCGGGCCCGCCGGCACTGGCGGGCGGCTCCGGCGTCGGAGAGGAAAAGGAAAACGAGCAGGTCACGCCGGGCGAGGACCTCATGCGCGAGCACGGGGCCCTGGGGCGGATATTGCTCATCTATCAGGTCTGCCAGCGGCGCCTGCAGGGGGGGCAAAACCTGCCCGAGGGCCTGCTGGCGGGGCAGGCCATGCTCATCCGGCGGTTCGTTGAGGATTACCACGAGCGGAACGAGGAGCAGTACGTCTTCCCCGTGCTGGAGAAGGCCGCTCAGGCCGAACTGGTCCGGACGCTGCTGGCCCAGCACCAGGCCGGCCGGGTGATGACCGATCACATCCTGGCCAGCGCCCAGGTCGGCTGCCAGGGGCCGGCCCGCCAGCAGGCCATCGACGCCATCGGGCAGTTCCTGGCCATGTACTTCCCGCACATGTTCCGCGAGGACACCATCGCCTTCCCCGCATTCCAGAAGGCCTTGCCCCTGGAGCAATACCGCCGGCTGGGCGAGGCGCTGGAGGATCGCGAGCAGCAGGTGCTGGGCAAGGAAGGTTTCGAGCACGCGGTGGAGCAGGTGGCCGCGGCCGAGAAGACGCTGGGCATCTACGAATTGGCACAGTTCACGCCCCGGTGACTTGCGGGCGACTGCCGGCGCACCTTGCCAATCCCGTTTGAGGCAACCTGTTTGAAGGGGCAGGTCTTGCAGACCACGAAGAACCCTGCATTCCTTCGGCCCTCCATACCCTCGGTCAAATCAACCTGTTTGAACAGCCAAGTCCTGAAAGGACGGAAAGAGTTTAGCCGGGGGTGGAGCAAGCACGGCGCAGCCGTGCGCAGCGCAGCCCCCGGTAAGCGGCCTGCGAAGCGACAGAGCGAGTGGCTGGACCTGCGTGCGGAATTGATCGTGTCGCGATGGTGCGGTGAACTTTGTGGAAGAAGCAGGCGGGTAGGTCGGGCATACCTGCCCGACGCTCTTGAAGAGGCAACGAAGTATCGGGCAAGTATGCCCGACCTACGGACTGTTGGTTCAGAGCCCCTTACCGGGGGTTGCGCGGCCCTCGACTTCGCTCGGGGCCGCTTCACCCCCGGCTAAACTCTTTCGGCCCTGCGGGCCTGGGTTATCCGTGGGTTGCAGAAGCCTTGAACGGCAGTAGCAACTACCCCTCTGCGATAACCATCGCGTGGTTGCTCCGCTTCGCTCCGCAACCCACGGCACCCTTGACCAACCACGCCACCGGCCTCCTCCATCAATTCCAAATCGTCTTGATTCTCAACCATGTTTTCTTGCCAAGAATAAAGGGGCAAGCGAGAGAAACGGCTCCGAATACAACGACAAAAAGCCACCAGCAGTTCCCTATCTTCTGAAGAATATTCTCCCCCTCGCCCCAGCACCATGCACCCGCTACGGCAAACGATTCAAGCAGAACCAGAAGGGCGACGGCAATGATGACTTGTTCGACTTTGGGATTCTCCAGCAGTTTGTTGGCCTCTATGCACCAGTTCATGTAATCCACACTATCGTCACCCGTTGGCACGGGGGGAAGTTCAGGATTCATGTCTAGCATTTTGAACATGATCCACTGCATCAGCACACGATAGCGGACAAAACCCCCGTGGGAGCCTGTAGGTTCAAACCCGTCCTGCGCGAAATCCTCATCCACCCGTATCACTTGCAACGCCTCGTAGAGATCTTGTGGTGTCTCTGCGTGTGCAATCGCCGCAGCTGCCCAATCCGAATCGCCCTCTTGATCTGCTTCTTTGGGCAAGGGAGAAGGGGGCGGCGGGACATCATCCTTGTGGGCGGCCTGGACTTGCTCCTGTAGTTTCTGGAATTCCTTTTTTGCTTGTTCTTCCAATTCCGGCGGCTGTTGGTAAAACTCTTTGATTCGTTGTTTATCCCGCGCCACTCGCTGTTTAAGAGTTCCTTTACCTTCTGGCAACTGCGGGTCACTCAAATCCTTCAGGATCAGGAAGGTCGCCAGCCGCTGAGCCTCTAGTTGCTCTGCCTCCGTATACGTCTTGCTCTTTCGTGCCATTGCTCACCTGTCTTTCGGGTCGCCCCGGCGGGCCTGCCGGACAGGTGAGTACGGCGGACTCGCGCGGGGCGATTGGCCCGCCCGTCGGCGGGTTACCCATTAGCGACAATTCTAACGCGCCGTTAATGCCTTGCAATGCGGGAATCGCCGCCGTAGAATCCCGAGCGAAGGGGGTAACCATGTCAGACAACGGACCGTTGCCGGTGGATGGGATGGCTTCAGGGCCGCGAAAAGAGGATGGCATGAGCGAAGAAAAGAAGAAGGTCAATCCCCCCCTGCGTGTCGCAACGGTTGTGGTGGTTCTGGCGGCAGCCGGGGTATTGATCGGAGCCTTGGGCAGGCATCCCTACTCCTACTACACCGTGCTCCGGTGGCTGGCTTGTTCGGCGGCGGTGATGCTAGTCTGGCGCGGGGCCGTCCAGGGCGCAAAGTGGGCTTGGGCGCTTGTGCCGTTGGCGATACTGTTCAATCCCATCGCGCCGCTACACTTCTCCGTCAGCACTTGGCGGGCGTTGGATATTGCGGCGGCCGTGGTGCTGGTGTTGGCCGTGATCCTCATGGAGGTAGCAACTCTGTTGAGGAAACGCCGGCGCGGACACTAACAAACACAATCGAAAGGATGCGATATGAGCAATGCGCACATGGGAAGCAAGAACCGGATAGACGACATTAAACGGGAAGCGGTCGCGCAGGCCGAAAGGCTAGGCCATAGGCTTAAACGCTTCGACAAATACAAGGACTCGGAGGTCTATTACTCCTCCTTTTGCGCCCGTTGCTCGGCTTATCTCCGCGTTACTGCCTCCGGAGGCTCAGGGCAGGCGGTGGAAGAGCCGTGCCAGAGATTGTGCCATTGTGGGCAACCTCTGACGCCAGATGATCTCGACGGGAAGTGCGTAAGTTGTCGAGGCAACCAGTTAACTCTATATCCCAAGACGTCTGCCGTTAGGGCAAAGAACAACCACTACATCGAATACTGCCGTAAGAAGGACCGAGACTTCGAACCAGGTCCGGTGGAACTGTCGGATTATTTCTGGTGCTGCCAGCACTGTTTCCAGCGGTTGGGGCCCGGTTATCAGGGCGAGCCTGACGAGCAAGGACGTTGTAGCAAATGCGCCGAGGCGGAAAGGATTTGGGCCAAGCGAAAGGCGGACGCCATAGAGGCGGCCGGCGGACTCAAAGCATGGCATCGCAAGCGACTCATTAAGAAGCTCCTACTGCCGGTAGACTGCATTGCTTGCGTTATCGCCATTATCTTTGCGGTGAGCATATTAATTGCGATAGTGTTCTACGGAGTATGGGGAATTTGGAACGAAATCTGCCCTATGTTATCTCGTACTGATGATACTGTATGTCTCATCATCATTGCTCTATCAATTGCATGGGTCGCACTCAGACGAAAGGCCCTGAACGAAAGGCCTTCAGACTATTAGGGCGTCCGTCCGAAATCTTATAGGAGTTGAAGAAGGCGTCTGGACAGATTATGCGATCCACAACCCTCCGGCGGGGGTGTGGGTGATACCTCCCCCGCTCGCCCAAAATCACCGCGCGCTTCACCCTTCCTCCTGAGCCCGCCGCGCTGTCGCTGCTGGTCTTGGGCGGGCTAGCGGTGATCCGCCGGCGGCGGTAACACTGGCCGGCGGGTCTTCCCGATGGTTCTTCGATTCTACGGGGCGTGCCAGATAGTCTTCTCGTTCTCGTCGCGCAGGATCATCACTGCCCCATCTTTGTCCATGCCAAGCGCAGCGCGGTTCTTCTTGTTCTCGTCCAACAAATACAGTATTGCCCCATCTTTCCCCACGTCCAGCCCACCGCGGCGATTCTCTTTATCGTCGAACAGTTGTAGCCCCGGGCCGTCCTCCCCGATGCACAGTTTCGCGCGATTCTTGCCGTTCGCGTCCGACAGCTGCAGCCCCAGCACGCTCTTTTCAGCGCCAAGCTCGGCACGGGGCTTGCCCTTCTCGTCGTAAAGGCACAGCCCCGGCCCTTCCTTGAGCACAGTCAGAGCAGCGCGGAGCTTCTCTTTTTCGTCATACAGGCCCAGCCCCGGCATGTTATTGACAACGCCAAGCCCGACGTGGAGCTTTCCGCTCTCATCAAGCAAGGCCAGCGATGGCCCGTGCTTGCTCATTGCCAGCGTGGCGCGCTCCTTCCCATTTTCATCCTCTAGGATGAATGATCGCGCCCGGATTTCCTTTTGTGTAGGGGCAGTCGTCGGGCTTTCGGCCTGCGCCGTACCGAGTCGGCCAGGTTGCGCGGATAATGCCCAGGCGAAGACCGTCCCCAGGCAGACGGCGGCCCCGACCAGCAGCCAACGGTAGCGACGTTTTGCGCGAGACAACTCCCGCTCCAATTGGTCTAAGCGTTCTTCGGTTGTCACTTGCAACCCCTTTCAATTTGACTTGACGCCAGGACCATACCCCGCCACCGCCTTGGCAGCAATACAAAAAGAAAAGCCCCCGGCAGGTCTGCCGGGGGCTTTGACACACAAAGGACAATCATTCACAGGCGAGACGCCTGTGCTACCCAAACTCACAGGCGGGACGCCTGTGCTACAAGTCTTACGTTGCCGGTTTGGGCATTGGCTTGGCGTGCTGGCCGGAGAGGGCCCGGAACAGCCCGATGCCGCCGCGCAGCAGCAGCGTCGCCACTAGAACCAGGAGCAGGCAGGCCCACAGGAAGCTCAGCAGCGGCCAGAGCTGGCCTGGCACGGGCCCGTGGGGCCAGGCAAGGCCCACCAGGGCCAGGCCGCCCGAGAGGACGACGGCCGCCGCCAGCGATGCCCGCAGGCTCCGGCTTATGGGCGCCATGCGGATGGCCAGGCAGATGACCAGGTAGATGAACAGGCCTATCCGCCAGTCCCACTTCAGCTCCGGCACCACGGTGCACATCCGCTGCAGCAGGTAGATGTTGTTGTGGACCTGGCCCCAGAAGGTGTTGGCGCTGTTGGGCAGGTCAACCGGCAGCCTGGCCGGGGCGAGGCTCTTTTCGGCCGGCATGGTGTATTGCTGGACCACCGGCTGGCCAAGGTACTGGTGGGCGACGACGATGCAGGCGCCGCAGGCCACTATGGACATCAAGGCCCCGGCCAGCGAGCCGATGGCGTGGCTTTTCTGCGCCACGTCGGCGCCCGAGCCGCCCTTGTGCGCGCCGCCCGAGCCGCCGCCTTCGCCGGCCTTGGGCTTGCCGCCCGAATCGATCAGTTTGGCCCGGCGGATTTCGCCGCCGGTGATCAGGCAGCCGAAGATATAGCCCATTTCCGAGACGATCGTGCCGGGCAGCAGCAGCCAGGCCGTCGCCGCCGGTTTGATCAGGCCGGCCAACAGTTTGTAGATGCCCGCCGCCGCCAGAATCATCAGCAACAGGTACAAGCCAAATGCCAGATAGACCACGGTGTGCGCCTTTCCGTTTGGCCCGCGGAGGCCTTTCCATAGGCCCGGGGCCCGCCGTCATGGCGGGTTATCTCGTCTCTGATATCGGACGGAAGGGCCGCAAAGCTACAGCCCTTTGCCCAGGAGAAAGCCCCCGCCAAGAACGGCAGGATGCGACACAGAGACACAGAGGCACGGAGAGGAGAAGAGAGAGAAGCAGTTTCTTTCTGTTACTAATGGGGCAGAATCCTATATCTCTGACGTTGCCTCTGGTTCTCTCTGCGTCTCTGCGTCTCTGTGTGGATTCTTTCAGTTCTGATTCCCGAAGGCGCGAAGTCCGGCCGGAGCGCATGCCCGCCCCCGGAAAAAATACCTGAAAATTTTTGGCCAGTGACATACTGTTGGCACTGGCCCTTTGGATAGTGAGGACGACTATGAACGTCAGCAGGATCTATAGGTTGCTGCAAATGATCACCATGCTCCAGAGCGGGCGGAACTACACCGCCGGGGAGCTTAGCCGGGAACTTGAGGTCAGCCGGCGGACCGTCTTCCGCGACCTCAACGTGCTGGAGATGGCCAGGGTGCCGTATTATTACGACCGCCGGCAGGATTCCTATCGCATCAACCAGCACTTCTTCCTCTCGCCGCTGAACCTGACGCTATCGGAGGCGTTGGCCCTGCTGGTGTCGGCCCGGCGGACGCAGCATTCCAGCGTGCTGCCTTTGGCCTCATCCGCCAACAAGGCGGCGATGAAGCTGGAAAGCGTGCTGCCCCAGCCGGTGCGGCAGCACCTGGGCGAGGTGCTGGACAAGATCACCATTCGCCCCGCGCCCTCCGCCCGGCACGAGGGCCTGGAGGACATGTTCGAGCGCCTCTCCGTGGCCATCAGCCAGGGCCGGCTCTGCCGCATCGTGTACCTGAGTTTCCTGGAGCGCAAGCAGATGTCGCTGCTGGCGGAGCCGCGGCGGCTGGTATTCGTGGGCCGGGCCTGGTACCTGGTGGCCTACTCCCGCCGCCACCGGCAGCAGCGGACGTTCAAACTGGGGAGAATCAAGTCCCTGACGGTTACGCCCGATCGCTTCACCCCCTCGGACAAGGCGGCCGAGGTCGATTTCGGCCAGGCCTGGTGCATGATCCCCGAGGGCCGGCTGTACGACGTGCACCTGCGGTTTTCCCCCAAGACGGCCGGCAACGTGGCCGAGGTCAATTGGCATCCCAGCCAGAAGGTGCAGTGGCGGCCGGACGGCTCGGTGGATTTCCGCGTGCGGGTGGACGGCCTGGGCGAGATCGCCTGGTGGGTGCTGGGCTACGGCGACTGCGTAAAGGTGCTCCAGCCGCCCCAATTGGCCCAGCGCGTGCGCCGCACGGCCCTGAGCGTGGCCAGGCAATATGCCCGGGAGGCCAAGCCATGAGGGCCCTGGTCCAACGCGTGGATTGGGCGGAAGTGGAAGTGGCCGGCCGGGTCATCGGGCTGATCCGGCAGGGCCTGCTGGTGTACGCGGCGGCGGGGCCGGCGGATGGAGCGGCCCAAGTCGAGTGGATGGCCGAAAAGCTGGTGAACCTGCGGATTTTCGAGGACGCACAGGGCAAACTCAACCTGGGCCTGCAGGAAGTGGGTGGAGAACTGATGCTGATAAGCAACTTCACATTGCTGGGTGACGCCCGCAAGGGTCGTCGGCCCAGTTTCGACAGCGCGGCGCCAGCCGGTCAGGCCCGGCCGGTGCATGAGGCGCTGTTGGCCGCCTTGGCCCAAAAGGGCGTACGGGTTGCCGGCGGGGAATTCGGGGCCGACATGCGCATCCGCAGTCAGGCCGCCGGGCCGGTGAACCTGGTTATCGATTCGCCGCCCCCCTCGACGGGGCCGCTCGCCGCGGCCGACCCGTAGCGGGGCGTTCCCTATAGGTAAAAAACCAGCCCGGGCGCGATTCTGAGATGGCTGCCAAGCCCTCGATCTGCGGAATTGCGTCCCGGGCTTTGTTTATACCTCTATATTATCCTTGTCCGCAAAACGCGGCAGTCAAAAATCCTAATTTCTACGGGAAATCGAGGACGGGAAATCGAGGACAGACTACGAAATAGCCACCTCCTTCATAGTTGCACTGCCGCCAACGGCGCGGTAGTGTCCCGACCATGGGGCGTGTGGCGCGAATCGTCGTTCCGGGAATGCCGCACCATCTGACGCAGCGGGGCAACCGCCGTGAGGAGATCTTTTTCGCCCCCGCCGACCGCGACAAGTACGCTGCCCTGATGCGCGACTGTAGCCTGCGCCACGGCCTGACGATCCTGGCGTACTGTTGGATGACCAACCACGTACACCTGGTGGCCGTGCCGGCGTCGGCCTACTCACTCGCCAAGACACTGCGCGACGCCCACACCGCCTACGCCCTCTACGTCAACCGCAGAGAGCACCTCAGCGGCCACCTCTGGCAGGGGCGGTTTTTCTCCTGCGTGCTGGACGAATGGCACCTTCAGGCGGCCGTGCGGTACGTGGAGCGAAACCCGGTGCGGGCGGGCCTGGCCAAGCGGGCGGAGGATTGGCCCTGGTCCAGCGCTGCCGCCCATTGCGGGCTGCGAAGTGACGCGCTGCTGTCGGGGCCGCTGCCCTGGGCCGACGAGGTCGCCGACTGGTCGGGTTGGTTGGCCGAGCCGGATGACGGGCAGGCCGGCGCCATCCGTTCCGCCACGCACACCGGGCGGCCTTGCGGTTCGGCGAAGTTCATCCAGGGACTGGAAAACACCCTTGGCCGAATCCTCCGCCCTGCCAAACGCGGCCGCAAACCCAAGTCAAAACTGCCGCCGGCGGAGTCCGCGAAGGGAGGCTTGTATGCTAATTCGTAGTCTGTCCCCGAATTCCACTGAATCTAGGAACGGTTAATGGGCTTACTGCCAACGGCATGGCACTGGAAGATGCGGTGATGCAAGCATGGACAGCTAGGCAAGCTGCCGAATTCGGGTTCACTAATGCCACGATCGAAGCCGCTGAAGGCACAGCTGGAAACTACACGAAGATCCACGTATTGTTCACGAAACCGTAGGAGCCTCGCAGAATGCTTGACACGACGATCATTGAACAGATTAGGGCTTTGGTGCTGTCTGGCAGTGACGTACCGGCCATAGTGGGTTATCTTCAGCAGCACTCGGGCAAGCAGCGCATGAACGCCTTCGAGATCATCAGATACTTCATGGAAGCCTTTGGCCTGTCTTTGTCTGAAGTCCGTCCACTAGAAGGTGCTGCCTGCTTAGGGAACAGCGCGTACTCAAATGCGGAGATCAACGCAAGCCTGCTGCCAATGATCAGGGAGAAACTGAGGCGTGCGTAACAAGTCGCCCCGTCCGTCATCCATCGATAGCGTGACTCGTAGGAAGCAGTTCGGCCAGGCGGTGGTGCGGATGGCTGGCGATGCGGTTCAGCACGTCCCGCAGGTAGGCGAAGGGTTCAACGTCATGACGCTGGCAGGTGGCAATCAGGCTGAAGAGGATCGCGGCGGTGCGGCCGCCTTTGTCCGAGCCGGTGTAGTGATCCACCGATCTTCGTGCGGATGTTGTACAGTTGGTAATCGGCGAGCAAAACGGGCCCACCTCGGGGGGATGATCGGCGCGTAATCCGGACCCACCCCAGCCGCCTTCCGGCTGATTCCCAGGGCTTGTGCAACTCTCACTTTTCCTTGGCATGGCGAAAACTATAAAAAGCCCCGCCACTTCACATTTGGGACCGAATGTGAAAAAGATGGCAGAAAATGATTCGATTTTGGACTTGCGCAAGGGGGCCGGGGAGGCCATCCTGTCAAATGTGAAAGAACCACCAAAATCAGCTCGGTATGACCGTTTTGGCGAGACGATCAGGTATCTGACCGTAGAGGAGCTCCAGCAGTTCTTCAACGTTATCGAGGACTACCGCCACAAGCTCATGATGCAGATGGTCTACGAGCTGGGGTTAATTCGGGACAGACTACGAATTGCCGAGGATTCCACGTGATTGCTCGGCTGCGCGTCGCAAACCACGCTGCCCAACCTGCACTATCCATCCCGCAACCCGCATCCCGCATCCCGCAACTCACAACCCGCACCGGAAGCGATGTCAGACGAGTATCTTGTCCTCGGGGGTGAATTCCACCACGCAGTCCTTGCCCTTTGCCTTGGCGGCGTACAGGGCCTTGTCGGCCATGGACAGCAGGGCGTCGGAGTCGGCGGGGGAGTGCGACCTGAGGGAGGCGATGCCTACCGAGAAGCTCACCAGGATGTTGCCGGCGAGCATCGGCCGCGTGGCCGTCAGCAGGTCGTTGCGGATGCGGTTGCCGACCTTGCGGGCCATGTCCACCGAGGTGTGGGGCAGCAAGAGCACGAACTCGTCGCCCCCGAACCGGGCGGCCGCGTCGCTGGAACGCAGGTTGGCGCGGATGACATCGGCGGCGGCGACCAGGATCCGGTCGCCCAGTTGGTGCCCGCGGGTGTCGTTGAGCCGCTTGAAGCCGTCCAGGTCCAGCATCATGCAGGTCAGGTCGAAGTTGTAGCGGCGGGCCTCCTGGAAGCTTCGCTCCAGGATGTCGGCCAGCACGCGGCGGTTGGTCAGGCCGGTCAGATGGTCGGTCGAGGCCATTTGTTTCATCCGGGCCAGCGACTCCTCCAGTTGCAGGTTTTTGACCCGGATCTCCTCCAGGCTGGCCTGAAGCTGGGTCTGCAGGCGGGCGTTTTCCAGCTTCATGCGGTGCTGGCGAATGTTCTTTTCCACCACCACCGGCAGGGCGAAGAGGTAATCCCCCAGCTTGACCACGTAATCCTGGGCGCCGTTCCGAATGGCCTGGGCGGCGGTGGCGGCGATGTTTTCGCCGGTGACGAAGATCACCGGGGCCTCGGTCAGGGTTGTGACCTTGCTCAGCAGGTCCAGGCCCGACATGTCCGGCAGGTTGAAGTCCAGCAGGATGATGTCCATCGCGGCCAGGTCGCGCTGGAGGCACTCCCGGCCGGTGCCGACGGCCTGGATTCGCCGGCCGTCGGGGTCGTCGAAGTACATCCGCATGGATTCACAGATCAGTTGCCGCTGGTCGGGGTCGTCCTCGACCACCAGGGTAACGGGGGCCAGGGGCGGCACGTGCGGCTGATTCTGGTTCTGCATGATCCTGCTCCGTCCTTTTAAGCCGCCCGCCGGGCATGCTGGTGCACGCACAGCCAGTAATGGTGAGTCCGGCCCAGCAGGTCCATCATGGCCGGCGGGTCGGATGGTTTAAGGACATAGCTGTTGGCCCCGTGCCGGGCGGCCAGCAGCTTCTGCTGATCGTCGTCCAGCCCGGTAAGCATGACCACCGGGATGCCGCACAGGGCGGGGTCGCCCTTGATGGCCGAAAGCACCTGCTGCCCCGACCGCTCCGGCAGGTCGATGTCCAGGTAGACCAGGTCGACGTGCGGCGCCTGGGCGAAGGCCCCGCGGCGATTGAGGAAGTCCAAGGCCCCAGCGCCGGTGGCCACCTGGTGCAGCCGGCAAGGCAGGCCGGTGGCCTCCAGGATCTCCGCCATCAACCGGCGATAGTCGGCGTCGTCGTCCACCAGCAGCACGTCATACGGCATGGCGCATCTCCACCTGGGGTGAAATCGTTTCCGGCTGGGCAGGGGGCTGGGCCTGGCTGGCAGACAGGGTGAAGTGGAAGGTGGCGCCCTGGCCCGGCTGGGAATCAACCCACACGCGCCCGTCGTAATTAGCCAGGATGGACTTGACCAGGGCCAGCCCCACGCCCTTGCCGGGGATGCCGCTGGCGGCCGCCGCCCGCCGGAAGACCTGGAAAATCCGCTTCTGGTCCTCGGGGGCGATGCCCTGGCCGTTGTCCTTGACCCAGAATTCGTGGCCGCCCTGGCAGGGGCGATAGCCTATCTCGATTCGGCCGTCGGTGCGGCTGCCCATGTACTTGATGGCATTGTCGATGAGATTCTGGAAAACCTGCCTGAGCCGGTTGCGCTCGACGTAAAGCGCTGGCAACTCGCCGGGGGTATGCAGGGAGATCTGCTTGCTGCGCAACTCGAATTCGAAGCTGTGGCGAACCTGCTCGAGCAGGCTGCCCATGTGGACCAGTTCGCGCCGCTCCGGGCGGGTCTTGATTCGCGACAGCTCCAGCAACTCGTCGATCAACTGGGTTTCGGACTGGACGTTGGCGTTGATGCGTTCCAACCGGTCGGGCACGTCGTCAGGCAGTTGGGCCTTCCATTTCATCAGGATCATGCCGGCCATGCCGGCGATATTGCGGAGGGGCGCGTTAAGGTCGTGGCTGACGGCCCTTAGGAACTCCTCTTTCTCGGCCATTTCCTCCCGCAGGCGGGAGTTGCTGCATTGGAGCTCGTCGGTGCGCTGGGCGACCTTTCGCTCCAGGGATTCATTGGCTTCCCGCAGTTGGGCCTGGCTGGTCTGGACGGACTGGGCCATGGCGTTGAAGGCGCCGGTCAACTGGCCGATCTCGCCTCCCCAGATGGTCTGGGCCCGGGCGGAGAGCTTTCCGCCGGCCAACTGGCCGGCCTGGTCGCGCAGGTGCAGGATGGGGCGCACCAGCAGGTTGCTTACCAGAATGTATCCCAGGGGGATGGAGCAGACGATCATGGCCCCCGCCAGCAGCAAGGTCTCGCGCCGCATCCGGTTGGCCAGCATGGCCGTCTGCCGGGTGTCCGTCACCAGCCGGACCGCGCCGATAAGTTCGGGCGGCTCCCGGTCGCTGGCCAGGATCGGCCAGCCGACCTCCAGCAGATCGTTTGCCCGGTTCTCGTAGGTCAGCGATATCGCCTGGCGGCGGCGCTGTAAGTGCCTTTGGGCAATGACCTCGCTGCTGGCGGAGGCGACCACCTGGCTGGACTGGTCGAGGATGCTGGCCGAGCAGACGTCGGAGTGGCGAAGCAGTTCCGAGCAGATGGCCTGCAGGGCCTTCTGGTCGTTTGCCAGCAGGGCTGGGGCGGCGGCGACGGCCAGGCTCCCAGCCAGGCGGTCGGCCTGGCGGCGGTCGTTATTCATGAGGGCTTGCCGGGCCATGTTGTCGTAAAGCCAACTGCCTCCAAGTGTTGTAGTGAGCAGTAAGCAGCCAAGCAGCAGAGCGCTCTTGATCTGCAGGCCAAGCCCCTTGCGGGGCGGCGAGTTTTTCTGGCGCAGTGCGAGCATGATCCTATTACTGGCTTATCGGAACGGAGGGGGTCGGACTTTGCTAACTTCAGAGCCCCTGACGGAATGCCCCGTGGCCGCGACGCCGCAGGTTTTGACGCGAGGCCAACCCGCCAGGGCCAAGACGACCCCGAGGCGGGTCGCCCAGCCTGAGCAACGACGGCATGCGGCAAAAGCCGCTCCGTCGCGGCCCGTGTAGGGTTCTGTCAGAGCCCCTTAATGGATTTGCCTGAAGTGATGGCAGAATAACCTCCAGGTTGCGATTTTTTACCTTGTCAGAAACGCCATTTTAGTGTAAAAGGGAAGAGTGGGCTGGAAATCGCTCAACCATGCACCTCCAGCCTCGCTCAATCATTTGTAGAGTGTTTCGGATTTTGATCGCGTCGTTTCTTGTCTGAAGAAGAGGATGAAACCAGGAGGAGCTACATCTCAAGGCGCGGCGTGCGCCCAGGGTCGCCCTGTTGACGGCCCGCTGATCGGCGAAAGCCAGCTATTCCGGCACGTTCTGGCAATGGCTGACGCCGTGGCGGCCAACGACTCGGTCGTGCTCCTGGAAGGCGAGAGCGGCACCGGCAAGGAGCTTCTTGCCCGTCGCATTCACTCCCATTCCAGGCGCAAGGGGGCCCCGTTCATCCCGGTCAACTGCGCGGGCATCAGCGACAGCCTGTTTGAAAGCCAGTTCTTTGGGCACGTCAGGGGCGCCTTTACCGGCGCCTTCAACGAGACCCTGGGCGTGGTGCGGGCCGCCGAGGGCGGCACGCTGCTCTTGGACGAGGTGGGTGAAATCCCCTTGAACCTGCAGCCCAAACTGCTGCGGCTGCTGCAGCAGCACGAGGTTATTCCCGTCGGCGGGGCCAAACCCATAACCGTGGACGTCCGCTTCATCGCCGCCACCAATTGCGACCTGCGGCGGCAGGTGGAGAAGGCCCGTTTCCGGCCGGACCTCTACCACCGGCTCAACATCGTGCGCATCGAAATACCGCCGCTGCGCTGCCGGGTGGATGACGTCGAGCCGCTGCTGGACGCCTACCTGGAAATCTACTCCCGCGAGTACAACATGACGCGGCGGATGCTCGGCCCGGGCATCCGGCAGCAGCTCAAGAGCTACACCTGGCCCGGCAACGTGCGTGAACTGTGCGCCTATATTGAGCGGCTGTATGCCGCCGATCTGCCGCCGCTGCCGCCCTCCATCGTCTTCTGGGACATGGCCTCCGGCGACCAGGCCGATCCGCCCAAGGACCCCGCCCCGGGCAGGCTGACACACTTGGACAGCCAGCCTGACATCTGCAGCCTGGCCCGGGCCGAGCAGCACGCCATCCTCCGCGCCCTGCAATGCACCAACTGGAACCGTTCAGCCGCGGCCAGGGTTCTGGACATCCACAGGTCCACCCTGCTGCGAAAGATGCGGTTTTTCGGGTTGGAATAAGCCGACATTATTCGGCTTAGAGCCTATCCTAATAACCC
>PMYM01000010.1 GCA_003171235.1 Phycisphaerales bacterium
AATGAGCTACACCGTAATGCAAAACGCTCTAAGCCGTTCCAGCCAGGGCACAAGGCAGGACGCAATCAGGCCCGCAGGGCCGGTAAGGATTTAGCCGGGGGCGCAGCAAGCACGGCAGAGCCGTGCGCCGCGCAGCCCCCGGAAAAGACATCCCACAAGGGAGAGCGAACGGCTGGACCTGCACGCGAAGTTGATCGTGCTCGCGATGGTGGAACGAGCCGGCAGGGCGATCTGATTACTCGTCGAAGGCGAGGAATTTGCGTGCCGGACCTCTCCCAGAACATAACGCCATCGGCAGTCGGGATGAAACCCCTTGGCCAATCACGGCACTGCCTCTGCTCACTCAGGTGACCCGTTACCGGGGGCTTCGCGTCCCTCGACTTCGCTCGGGACGCTACACCCCCGGCTAAACTCTTTCGGCCCTGCGGGCCTGGGTACCTCCGGTCATGGCAAGCTATTCGAAAAAGCAAGGCCCACAGAGCCGGGGAGGATTTAGCCGGGGGCGCAGCAAGCACGGCAAGGCCGTGCGCAGCGCAGCCCCCGGAAAAGGCGCCGCACAACCCAGAGCGAACGGCTGGACCTCCGCGCGAAGTTGAGCGTGCTCGCGATGGTGCGGCGAGCTTCTGGGAATTGGGCCAAATGTATGGCGTGCAACTTCTTGCACGCGAGTCCTCCAGGGTAATCACAGCCTCGGCAGGAAGAATCAATGCCTTGGCCGGTCAGGCCACTGCCTCTGGCCCATTGCCCAGGCCGTTACCGGGGGCTGCGCGTCCCTCCGGTGGCACAGGTTTTCAACCTGTGCTGCACAGCTGAAAAAGCTGTGCCACAACGGACGCTCCACCCCCGGCTAAATTCTTGCCGGCCCTGTGGGCCTGGATGAGCCTCTCCCCGCGTCGCTGTGCATTTGCCCAGATCCTCCCATGGCCCTGTAGGGGTCGCTCAAGCCTCGCCAGGTGTATTTCCATTTGTGCGTACAGGCCGGAAACGCTTTCCACTCATGATGTTGCCAGCCAATCTTAAACCGCTCTAATACACCCAAGCGGACACCTGTGCCGCTTAAGCGAGACCTCGGGATCGTGGGGCGACATGAATCTGTGCCACCCCCAAACGCAGCTTGGGGGTGTAGTGCATCGGGGCAAGAGTTGCATCGGAATCCTGAGCACGATCCGGAAATGTGATCTTTCATGGCCGGCGGCGGGTAGCGCCACAGGCAGTGCGCGGCGCGCCCCAGCGGCCAAAACTGAGCATCAACAAGCATGGACAAAAGCTTGACAAGCGGTCGGGGCCAAGTGCAAAATCGCCAATAAATACAGGCAATTGCTCACAACAAGCATCAATGAGCAACGCCCATGCACCCGTAGCTCAATTGGATAGAGCATCGGTCTTCGGAACCGAGGGTTACAGGTTCGAGCCCTGTCGGGTGTAGTTAAGAGGACGTCAGGAGTTCTCGGCGAGGATGGAGAAGGGTAACCTGTAGTCGCCAACGACAGTTGCGCGATCCAGCCTCAAGTTCGAATACACCGAGTCTGCGATTAGACGCTTCTGCGGCCCCGCGAGCGTAATAAATTGTTTTGAAGGGCCTTGGGCGAGTTCGATGATTCCCAGGGCGGTGTGGCCAGGAGGCCTGACGCCGCAGATGGGCGGTTTTCGCCGCAACCCGCAGGTGCGCCTCATCTTTTGCCGCATGCCGGCAGTGCCAGTGAGGTCGCTTTACATGGCCGCCCCTGCGGGAACGGCCATGCCACACCGCCTGCACTTCGCACTCCGCACTGAGCACTTCGCACTGTGTTATGGATTTCCCTTGCCAGGCGGCCGGCAAGTGGGGTAATGTGGGCCTCACGGCAAGAGGTTATGAAGGACCCGCATGAGGGTCCTTCTTTCGTATCGGTTCCTTGCGGTGGAGATGCGCGTGCCACCAGCCAAAAGCAACGGCCAGACTGAATACCTGCTGGAGTTCGAAAAGCCCCTTGGCAGGCTCAACCGCCAGATCGGCGAGTTGGAGGCTGAGCAGAAGCGCAGCGGGCGGGACTTCAACAGCCAGATCCGCAACCTCCGCTCCGAGTACCTCTCCCTGCTGCGGGGCACCTACGCCAACCTTACCCCCTGGGAAACGGTGCAGGTGGCCCGCCACCCCCGCCGCCCCCTGGGCGTCGATTACCTGGAACGCATGGTCAAGGACTTCGTCGAGCTGCACGGCGACCGGCGATTCGCCGACGACCGGGCCATCCGCACCGGCTTTGGCCGCATCAGCCAGCAGAGGTTCGTCGTCATCGCCCAGCACAAGGGGCGCGAGACCAAGGAAAAGATCGAGTGCAACTTCGGCTGCGCCCAGCCGGAGGGGTATCGCAAGGCCCTGCGGGCGATGCAACTGGCCCAGAAGTTCCACCTGCCGATACTGACGCTGATCGACACCCCGGGGGCGTATCCGGGCATCGGCAGCGAGGAGCGCGGGGTGGCCGAGGCCATCGCCGTCAACCTGCGCGAGATGAGCCGGCTGCGGACGCCCATCATGTGCGTGGTCATCGGCGAGGGCGGCTCGGGCGGGGCGCTGGGCATCGGCGTGGGCGACCGCATCGCCATGCTGGAGTACGCCTACTACAGCGTCATCAGCCCCGAGGGGTGCGCCGCCATCCTGTGGAAGACCGGGGCCAAGGCCCAGGAAGCGGCCGAGGCCATGAGAATCACCTCCCGCTACCTCAAGGCCCTGGACGTCATCGACGACATCATCTCCGAACCCCTGGGCGGGGCCCACCGCGACGTGGCCGAAATGGCCGCCACCCTGGAACGCTACGTCGGCCGAACATACCGCGAACTTAGTCGCCTGACTCCAGAGGCCCTGCTGGAAAAGCGCTACGCCCGCTGGCGCCGCATGGGCCGGCACCTCAAACTCCAGGATGGCCTGCCGGTAGGCAAACCTTAAGGCGTCTCTGCGGCGAGTTCTTGGAGAGGCGGTTGGGCGATCTCGCTGGTTCTACACGTCGAGGTTTTTGACTTCCAGGGCGTGGTCCTCGATGAACTGGCGGCGCATCTCGACGTTGTCGCCCATGAGTACGCTGAACATGCGTTCGGCCTCTTCGGCCTCCTCGGCCCGCACGCGCAGCAGCGTCCGCCGGGCCGGGTCCATGGTGGTTTCCCAGAGCTGGCCGGCGTTCATCTCGCCCAGGCCC
>PMYM01000261.1 GCA_003171235.1 Phycisphaerales bacterium
GTTATTAGGATAGGCTCTAAGTAGCACGCCCTACCTAATTCGCCCGGTTCTGGGAGTAGTACCACTGCATCTGGCCGGGGCTGCTGCCCTGGTCGACGTTCTCGGCCCCCAGGGCCGCCTGGCCGGCGGAGGGCGGCAGAACCTCCTTGAGTTTCCACTGTCCGTCCAGCCGGCCGAGAACCCAATACTCCTCGAACGGGCGGACGTACTGGTCCTGAGAAATCACGACCTGGTTACGGCTGATTATCGTCTGGGCATGGGCGCTGATGCGGGCGACAAACTCGTCCTGGGTGTTGTCGGAGAAGTTCCGCACCAGCACCAAGTCGGCCTTGCGCACGCAGAGATTGCGGTATTCAATGGAGGAGCCCTTGGCTTGACGGGCGGAGATTTCCTGACGGAGCGACTGGGCGACGTCGGGGAACAGATCGCCATCCGGCAGGGCCGACGGGTCGCCGGCCTGCTGGGCCAGGTAAACCTTCATGAACACCTGGCGCGAGCGATCGAGCATCTGCCGGCGGTCCCAGAGCTTATCGGTCTGGACCAGGAAGTTGAGCAGCCGCTCGATCTTGTTGGCCTTGGTCTCGGTAGACTTTTCCAGCCAGGGCCCGGCCGGGCCGGCGGCCTTGGCTTGGTCGCCGTAGACGCCATCCAGCCCGCGGTCGGTGAAGGCCTCGAAGAAGTTCTCCTCTTTCAGCACATCCGACTCGCGCGTCTGCTCGATCTCGCGCAGCAGCCACTGGCCGCCCTGGAGGTGGAAGGTCCAGAATTCCTGGAACCTGGCATTCGATTCATCGCCGCGCAGGAATGCCTGGGTGCGGTCGTCCACGTAGTAGTCGCGGGCAGAGGCGGTGATCAGGGCGGTGAATTCGCGCTGCTGGGGGTCGTGGGTGTAACGGACGTTGACTAGGTCGATCCGCTCGACGGTGGGGTTTTCAATCACATCGATCTCATGGTCGTGGATCATGCCCTGGATCTGTTGGCAGTGCTGGGCGTAGAGGTCAGGCATGAGCAGAGGCTGCATGGGTGCGTAATCCCGCGCTTGCCAACATTGCTGGAGCTTGAGGAAGGTCGTCTGCACCATCTCCCGCAACGCCTGCCGATCCATGGTCTGATCGGTGCGGGCGATGAAATCCAGGAGTTTCTCGGTCTTGTCGGCCTTGGCCTTGACGGCCGGAAGCGTGTAGAGGAAATCTAAATCCTCGTCTTCTTTGTTGGACTGGAATCTTCTCACTATGATAGGTAACAGAATAAACGCTGCAAAAACGACGACGAATATTATGAACGTTGTAGAGTCGATAGACCCGCCGCCTCCGCCGCCGCTGCTGTGATAGCCTCCGCCCCCGAAACCTCCGCCGCCGAACCCGCCACCGCCGCCCTTATTGTGGACGATAAATCCGCCGGCGATGAAGGTGTGGGGGCCGCCGACGGTGAGGTTGTACACCGTCTCTTCCGGCCCGGGATCAATGGCGGTGACCTTGGCGGGGACTGCCCGGCCGTCGCGCCAGGACACTATCTCATCGCCGACGCCGAGTTGGCTGGCCAGGCGAAAACCGCCGCCGGGCATGGCCAAGGGGTGTTCGGCCGTCGTGGTCAACACGCCGCCGCCGGTCGTGATCTTGAGCAACTGGGACCGGGTGGCAAACGTCTCTTCGACCAGGACCGGAATTGGCCGACCGGCCTGGTCAATGCCCACGACGGTGTCGCCGGGGGAGATCTGTTCGATGGTTCTTGTGCCGGTCGGCGTCAGCACCAACGTGCCCGCCGGGAAACAGCCGCCGCCCTTGTTGTGCACGGCGATGCCGTTGGCGAAGAAGGTATTTGGCCGGTCGGTGTGCAAGTTGTAGACGGTCACCGCCCCTGCCACACGCCGCATGCTCACGATTCGCTGTGGCGATAGGCCCTGGCCGTCGAAGGCATAGACGACGTCGCCCACCCGCAGGGCCGAGAGGGTCTTGAACGTCCCTTGGCCGACGTAGAAGGGGTGCTCCGGCGTCACGCGCAGGAAGGATCGCTGGGTCGTGACTTCGACGTAGCCGTCGGCCTGGTGGGTCAGAACCTCCAGCAGGGCGGCGGTGGTGACCGTGCCGTCGGCCTCGAAGGCCAGCAGGCTCTCGCCCGCGTGCAGGTCGCGGATGGCCGCGGCGGTCCGGTCGGCACGCAGGATGGGCGTATCGGGCAGGAAGCATCCCTTGTTGTGGACGACCACGCCGTCGGCGACGAAGGTGCCGCCGGGGCTGACCAGCAGGTTGTAAGCGGGTCGGTCGGCCTTGAGCGTCCGCACAGCCGTGAGGGCCGCCGGCCGTACGCCCTCACCGTCGCTGCGCCAGGTCAGCACGCACTGGCCGGCCCGTAGCGATGCCGCCTGCCGGAATACGCCCGGCTCGGTCTGGACGGGGTGCTCTGCCGTCGCCAGCAAGCGTCCGCCGGCAAAGGACAGCTCAATGAACTCCTCCGGCTGGACAGGCCAGAGGGCCTGCACCGTCGCCGGGCGAAGTTGGCCGTCGATTTCGGCCAGGACGGCCTGTCCGGCTTGAAGGTTCTGGATGGCGACCGGGCCACAGGGCGTCAGAATGCCCGTGCCCTCGGCCAGGCAACCGCCGCCGCCGCGGCCGTAGGCCGCCCCGGCCAACGCCGCCATCATCGCCGCTATGCAAAACGCCCTTGGCCCGTGCATGGCTGCCCGCCCGCTAACCGTGCAGGGCGGCGATGATGCCGCCCAGCACCGCCGCCGCGGCCACGATGCTCACGCCCAAAATGCCGGCCGACACCACCCGCCCGAAGTACTCGGCCACCGCCTGGTTGCCGCGGGCGATCTCCTTGTCCTCGTCCAGGTTTGGGGTAAGCCGGTCCAGCAGCCGCGGCAACAGCAGCAGCGACAGCATCACCAGCGCCACGCCCACCAGGCCGCCCACGATGGCGAAGATCGCCGCCCAGCCAATGTTGGTCAACGCTTCCATGTTGCCTCTCCCGGGCTTTCAGGCCGCACAGAACTGCACCGGCCTGGCCAGCCGCGGACAAGTATGCCCCAACGCTCAGGCGGTGTCACGCAGTTTGTGTCGAGGATGCAAACGCATATACAGCGGAACCGGCCCGGTCAGGAAGATCCATGCCCGGGATTAACTAAGCGGGGGAGAATCACTTGCCGCGGCGAGGCGATAGCGGGCGACCGGATTCGAACCGNNTCTACCACTGAATTACGCCCGCGAACGGACTTAGGCCGCTCTTGCGACCCTCTAAGGCTAACGCGGATCGCGGAAAAAGTCAAATGCCCCCGGAGGATGATCTGGGCTGTGGATGATGGGGCCTGGCAGCGCGTGGCGCAAAAAGCTGCCCCGGCCGAGGGGCGGGATGCCGGGGCAAGGAGGCATATTCGCCAGGCTCAAACAGACCTGGCTAGGGTTGCCTTATCCAAAAGGAAGTATAGAATATGGCCGGTCGGGCGGGCAAATCCGCCCCCAGAATCTCAGGTGACCCATGAAACTGTCGCTGGCAGCGATGCTGGTCTTGCTGGCAGGTTGCACCACCCAGCGTGCGGCGCCGACGGCTACCCAGCAGCCGACGGCCGATGCCGCCTTCAACGCCGTGTGGGACGCCTCCATGGACGTGCTGTGGGACTACCGCTTCGCCGTGGACAAGGCCGTGCCGCGCGAGGGGCTTATCCGCACCTATCCGCTGCTGGCGCCTCACGGCCTGGAACTGTGGCGGAAAGACGCCGTCGCCCCCCACGCTCGCCAGGAAGGCACGCTGCAGAGCATCTACCGGGTGGCCACGGTCAACGTCCAGCCGGCCGAGCAGACCACCGGGCGCGCCTATTACGTCACGGTGGCGGTGGAGGTGTATCGCTCGGACCGGGACCGTCCGGAAATCACCAGCACGGGTCAGGCCTACGACATGGTGATTCACTACTCCTCGCTTCGTTCGACCGGCACGGGCCTGGGCCGCGGCGGCGACGTGAACGAGACTCCGCTGTCGTCGGGGGCGGAGGATGCCTGGATGCACCTGGGCCAGGACAAGGAACTGGCGGCCCTGCTGCAACAGAAGATAACCAACCTTGCCCAGTCGCGGGTGGGGTCGTATCCGCAGCCCCTATCGACGCCCAACCCATAGGTGGGTCGTCCGGAAGATGTAGTACCGCGCGAAATAAGAAAGCCCACGGCAGGGGTGCCGTGGGCTTTTTAAGTTCGCCCAAAGGCGCTTCTTGGGGTCTTAGGGTTGCTCCGTCTCGGTCTTCCTGCCGTTGGTGGCGGTGAGTATTCGGTTGACCGCCGCCAGGTACGCCCGGGCGGAGGCTTCCACGATGTCGGTGGACAGGCCGCGGGCGCGGAAGGTGCGCCCTTCCTGCTGGACCTCGATGGTCACCTCGCCCTGTGCCTCCTTGCCGCCGGTCAGGGCCCGCAACTTATAGTCCACCAGGTTGAGCCGCAGGCCGGTGATGCGGCTTATGGCCTCGTAGATGGCGTCCACCGGCCCGTCGCCGGTGGCGGCGTCGGTGACGCTCTGGCCTTCGCGCTCCAGCGTAACCGTGGCGGTGGGAATGGCGCTGGACCCGGCCGTGGACTGCACCGCCTTGAGAACCCACACCTCGCTCGGGCCGCCCATCTGCTCGTCGATGAGGGCCTCGATGTCCTCGTCGTAAACGTCCTTCTTCTTGTCCGCCAGCGCCTTGAACTTCTCGAAAACGGCATTGATCTGCTCCTCGGAGAGCGAGAAGCCCAGGGCCTCGGCCCGCTCCTTGAAGGCGTGCCGCCCGGAGTGCTTGCCCAGCACCAGCCGGCTGGCGGGCACGCCGATGTCGGCGGGGCGCATGATCTCGTACGTCTCGCGGTTGCTGAGCATGCCGTGCTGGTGAATGCCCGCTTCGTGGGCGAAGGCGTTCTCGCCCACCACGGCCTTGTTCCGCTGCACGTGCAGCCCGGTGATGGAAGAGACCAGCCGGCTGGCGGGGTAGATCTTCGTGGCGTCGATACCGGTGTCGGCCCCGAAGTAGTCGCGCCGGGTGCGCAGGGCCATGACGATCTCTTCCATGGCGGCGTTGCCGGCGCGCTCGCCGATGCCGTTGATGGTGCATTCGACCTGCCCGGCCCCGGCCTTGACCGCCGAGAGCGAATTGGCCACGGCCATGCCCAGGTCGTTGTGGCAGTGCACGCTGATGACGGTTTGGCCGATGTTGGGCACCTTGGCCAGGAGGTGGGCGATGAGCTCGCCGTATTGGGCGGGGATGGCGTAGCCGACGGTGTCGGGGATGTTGACGGTGGAGGCGCCGGCCTCGATGACGGCCGTCACCATCTCCACCAGGAAGTCCCACTCGGTGCGGGCGGCGTCCTCGCAGGAGAACTCCACGTCCTGCACGTAGCGGCGGGCGTGCTTCACGCCGTCCACGCTCATCTTGACGATCTCTTCCTTGGCGCGCTTCAGCTTGTACTGGCGGTGAATGGCGCTGGTGGCGCAGAACACGTGGATGCGCGGCTTGGCGGCCTTGGCCAGGGCCTTGCCGGCGGCGTCGATGTCCTTCTCCATCGAGCGGGCCAGGCCGGCGATGCGGATGTCGCGGATTTCCTCAGCCACGGCGGCCACGGCCTCGAAGTCGCCCGGGCTGGCGATGGGGAAGCCCGCCTCGATAATGTCCACCTTCAGCGCCCGCAGCATGCGGGCTACCTCGAGCTTCTCCTTGAGGTTCATGCTGCAGCCGGGGGATTGCTCGCCGTCGCGGAGGGTGGTGTCGAAGATCAAAATGTTGCGATTGGTTTCCATGATTCGTTCCATTGTAAAGAGGTCAAAGGTCAGGTCCACAAGAACTCCGGCAAGGGCAGGGGCCTTTCCGGGCGGCACAGCCTTCTGTGGTGGCACAGCCTTTCCAGGCTGTGCGCATAGGCTGGAAGGCCTGTGCCACCTGCGCCCGCTCAGGCCCGCGTTGCCAGTAATCGGCCGGAGCGTTTGGCGCCCGGCCGGGTCTCCATGTGCTGCTCTTGCCTGTTCATATCGTTTTCCTGTTCCAGGTCGTGTTCTTGATAGCCCCCGACGTGAGTCGGGGGTTCCTTGTTCTTTGCTGTCTTTTCTCGTGCCCCCCGACGTGAGTCGGGGGTTCCTTGTTCTTTTCGGCGAATCTACCTACAAAAAAAGCCCCGCGGCCGTTTGGACCGCGGGGCTGGAAAGCCTTCCACCGCGATCCGTCAGCGCAGCAGCAGCCCCAGGGCAAGCACCAGCCCTAAAGCGCTATCGCGATGACGGAGCACGTTACGCATCTCTAACTACTTTATCGGCCGCCGGCGGATTCGTCAACACCTAGGTGCATAGTTTTTCGAGGATGGGATACGTCGCGGCACGGGAGGCGCCGCCAGTTGCCATCATCGGAACTTGCCCAGTGCGAAGTGCGAAGTGCGGAGTGCGGGCAGCGCCCGTTACCTGGTACGTTGCCTGGAGGAGTACATTCCTTCTTCCATCTCCTCGCCCAGGCAGGGGCGGGACCATTCAAGCCCGGGATGGAAATCCCGGGATAGCAGAAATTGCCCGCCCGACGGTCCGGAGAGCCATCCGCTGATCTCCCTGGTGACAGGCTCCGGCTGGCGATGAATGGATTGGCGGGTGCGACTGCTTTTCACCCAGCCGGGGCGGCCGTTCCTCAATTTGGGAATCCCCGTATGATCGCCCAGCCAACCCCGGCATCGCCAACGTGAACCTGCCTTGCCAGGTCGCACGCGGATGGCTTTTCTCCCGCGCGGCGATCCTTTAGCTGTGCAACCGGCAAACCCCAATCCCAAGCCGTTCCAGCCAGGCCACAAAGCAGGACAGAATCAGGCCCACAGGGCCGGCGAGAATTTAGCCGGGGGCAAAGCAAGCACGGCAAAGCCGTGCGCAGCGCAGCCCGCGGAAAA
>PMYM01000229.1 GCA_003171235.1 Phycisphaerales bacterium
GTCTTTGACGCCCTGCCGGCCCAAGAGCGGGGTCGGTGGCTGGAGGTGGTTCGCAGCCGGCCGGGGGGCCACCGGATCAGCGAGGAACTGGCCCGCTATCAGGCGGCGGAACTGGTTGCGGCGGGGGGGAAAAGGCCCAGCGCAGAGGCCGCGGGGCAGCGCGGCGAGGTCGGAAAAACATCGCTGGCCCAAACTGCCAAAGGTGAAAAGTGATTGCCAGGGCGAAAGGCCATGCGGGCGATGGGCAGCGCTGGCAGGAAAAGGCCGCTCGGGTGCTGGCGGTGTTTCTGGGCGGCCGGAAGAAGCGGCTAACGGCCAGCGCCTACCAGCAGGACCTGCGGGCGTTTTGTGCCTTCGTCGGTTGCGCGGATCCCGAACTGGCGGTGGCCAGGTTGCTGGCTGGGGGCCAGGGCAAGGCGTTCGAGGCTGCGTCTGGGTGGACGGGGCTGCTCAAGGGCAGGATTTCGGCCAGCACGGTCAATCGGCGGCTGTCCATGCTTCGCAGCCTCACCGACACGGCGCAAAAGATGGGCCTGGTGGGCTGGAAACTGCGCGTGCCGAACCTGGCCACCAGAGGGTATCGGGACACTCGCGGGCCCGGGCGCGAGGAGTATCGGCGGATGCTGGCGCTGGTGGCCGGCAAGGGCGGGGGCAAGGCGGCCAGGGACGGGGCGATTCTGCACCTTTTGTACGACCTGGGGCTGCGCCGGGGGGAGGTGATCGGACTGGACNNCAGCATTGAGCGTGCTGGGCAAGGGGAAGAACCAGCGGGAGTGGATGGAACTGCCCCAGGAGACGCTGGAGGCCCTGGCGGTGTGGGTGGCGGTCAGAGGGGGCCAGGATGGCCCGCTGTTCACATCCTTCAACCATGCGAGTCGGGGGAAGGGCCTGAGCGACGGGGGGCTGTACTGGCTGNNCGAGTCCACACGGCTTGAGGCATTCGGCCATCACGGACGCCCTGATGATGAGGCATAGCCCGGTGGACGTCCAGCGGTTCAGCCGACACGCCAGTTTGAACACCCTGCAGGTCTACTACGACCAGGTCAAGGGCACGGCGGCGGACATCGCGTCGGACGTGGCCAGAAGGCCGGGGAATCCATCTGGCGGGAGTTACTAACGAGAATGAGCATTATCGTGAGCAACTTTCAGGCGAAATTTCAACAAACCCCAATAAAAGCGGGTCAAAGCGCTGTCGGGAAAGTGGCGTGCGTGCACGTTATCGGTAGCAACCGGTTTTGCAGGGTTTATGGCGCTGGCGGGGGACCACTAGGGCGCGTCGCTCTCGGTTGTTTCAGGGGGCCAGGCGCTGTCCCCGTTTTGGAGGGTGATCGCTTATCGTCGGGCGGTGGGTCCTCCCCCGCCCCAGGGCAGAAAGCGCAGTGTTTGAGTTCGCGCCTCTGTGACTCTGTTAGTCGGGAGTAAATGTCGAAACGTGGTGGATTTACGGAAAAATGACGTTTTAATCGTCGAAGCCGAGCGGCGACGGCAGCGACAACTCATGTCGCGGATCCGTGCCGGCGGGCGCGATCTATCTATTCCCCCGATCTACAACCCTCGGCGTCGACGGCGATGCGCCAAAGACCCCGCTCTTTATCTCCGGACGTACTTTCCGCACATCTTTTGGAACCCCTTCACGGCGAATCAGCGAAGCATCATCGACGGTTTCATCGAACGGCTTCAATACGGTGGTCGGAAGGCCGAGGCCGCCCCGCGCGGCGAGGGGAAGACGAGCATTGCCCGCGGCCTGGCGACGTGGGCCGAAACATACGGCCACCGGAAGTTCATCCTCATCCTCGCCGCCAACGCCGGCGATGCGAACGCCAACCTGATGAACATCCGGCTGGAATTTGAGCGGAATGACACGCTGGCAGAGGACTTCCCGGAAATCTGCATCCCCATTCGAGCCCTGGGCGGGGCCAATCAGAGGGCAAAAGCCCAGACGGTGGACGGCGCCCGGACGTTTATGCAGTGGACGGGCGACTTCATCGTGCTGCCGGAGGTCCCCGGCTCGATGGCATCCGGCGCGGTGATCGCCTCCAGGGGCATCGAGTCGGCCATCCGGGGGATGAATTACCAGGGTCTGCGCCCGGATTTCGTCCTGGTGGACGATCCCGAGACCCGCGAATCGGTCCGTTCGGAAGAGGACACGCGGATGCGAGAGTCGGTGATCGACGCCGACGTCATCGGCCTGGCCGGGCCGGGGCGGGAACTGGCGATCTTCTATATCTGCACCATCATGTCCACCCACTCCCTGGCCGCCCGATACACCGACCGCAAGCAGAAGCCCGCCTGGGCCGGCACGCGCCGCAAACTGCTGGAGACCCGGCCGCTCCACGAAGACCTCTGGGAAAAGTACATCTCCACCGCCATCGAGGACATGATCGCCGGGGATTCCTACATCCGCCGCGCCCACCGGCTGTATCTGGCCGACCGCCAGCGCATGGACGAGGGCTCGGTCGTATCCAATCCCTTCCGATTCGGGGCCAGCAAACTCCCCGACGGCAGCCAGTTGGAGGTTTCCGCCCTGCAGTTCTGCTACAACGTGGTGGCCAAGAACAACGGCGACTGGACGCATTTCAACACCGAGTACCAAAACGAGCCGCCGCCCGAGGAAGTGCTCGACTCCCTGGCCCTGGACGGCCTGGGGGTGATGAAACGTTGCGACGGCCTGGTCCGGGGCGTGCTCCCGGCCGGGACGGATCTGCTCACCGCCGCCATCGACCTCTCCGGCCGGGCGCTGCACTGGTCGCTCGTCGCATGGTCAGGCGCCGCCGCCTACGTGGTGGATTACGGGGCCATCGCCGTCCGCTCGCCCGTCACCGGCAACCTTGAGGACCCCGAAAACGTCCCGGCCGTCCAGCAGGCCATACTCCAGGCCCTGTGCGAGTTTCGCGACATGGCCGAGGGCGGCTGGCCCGACCCCCACGCCGGCGGGGTGGCCCGGCAACTCGACCTTTGCTTCATCGACGCCGGCTTTGCCCGCTCGGCCTTCGACACGCCGGTGTACGAATTCTGCAAGAGCTCCCCCGGCAACCTCTACCGCCCCAGCAAGGGTTTCGGCACCGGGGCCGGCCAGGCCGTCTACCGCGACCCCGGCCGGGCCCGCCGGGGCGTGCGGCTGTTCAACCACGCCCACGCCTCCTGGCAGCCCAGCCACCGGGCCTGGCTGTACAACCTGGACGCCGACTACTGGAAGAAGTTCGTGCATGACGCCCTGCAGGCCTCCCCCGGCCGCCCGGGCAGCATGGTGCTCTTCGGCAACGAGCCGGCGGCCCACAAGGAATTCGCCGCCCACCTCACCAGCGAAAGCTGGATCTCCGAGTACAAGCCCGGCCGGGGGTACATCTGGCGCTGGCACCGCACGCGGGCGAAAAACCATTGGTTCGACACCACCTACATGGCCTGCGCCGCCGCCGCCATCCGCGGCCTGAAAGTCCTGGCCGCCCCGGCGGCCCCGCCGACCTCGTCCCCGGCCCGGCCCGCCGGGCCGATCGCCGACCGGGGAATGTCGCTCTCCGAAATCCAAAACCAGCGAAGGCAATCTCGTTAAGGAATCTTCGATTTTCGATTTTCGATGTTCGATGTGAAAGAACAAGGACAGGCAAACATGGGCCGGAAAAAGAAAAAGGAAGTTGCCTCGGTGAAGGCCAGTCACGGCGGGACCGCATTGAAAGAACGGCCAATCATCCCGTTGCCCACGGCCACCAGTTACCGCCTGGCCTTCGCCTGGTGCGAGGGCGAGACTTACAAACTGCTGGTGAAGCGATTCCACACCTCGCATGCGATGTTTCGGACGCATGTTGTCGCCGTCTTCGGTCGCGACTTCTACCAGCGACTGGCCCGCTGGCATATAAGGCAGGCTTCATACAGAGGCGCGATTAGGCGGGGCTACCGGCCGCTGACGGAAGCGGAGGTTTCCGTATNNACAAAAACAGTACGGAAATCATCCGATGGCGGAACTCGCGGCCCAAGTTGGCCACACAGTCCAGGAGGTTTATCGCTTGGCAAGACGGCTGGGGTTGTCGCAGGCGAATCCGCAACTCTATAGAAATCCGAAGTTCATCCAGTTCGTCAAGGACTGCCACGCCAAGGGCTGGAGCGACCAGGAGACGGCCACCGCCTGGGGGTGCGAGCGGCACGCCGTCTGCGATCTGCGTAAAAGACTCGGCATCCCGCACAACGCATACAGCGAGCACCGCCGCCGGCAGGTGGCCGAGAAAACCAAAGAGCAACTCCGCAAGGCCGGCCTGCCCAGCATCGGCCACTTGCGAGTAGAGGCCTTCAAGAAGTACGCCCGCGATCGCGGCTGGCCCGAGGATCTCAAGAAGCGCCAGGTGCAGATATTGGAGTTGATCTGGGAGCGCGGCCCCATGACGCGCGAGGACATCGGGGCGGCCCTGGGCCTGCGGAAGCAGAAACACGGCGTCACCCGCTCCCAGCACATCATGTGGTATCCGATGACCTGCAACAAGCCGCGCGGCGGCCCNNCCACCAGCTATACCGCCGACCTGATCCATCGCGGCCTGCTCATCAACCTGGGCCGCGTCGTCCGCAACAAGCCCGCCGGAGCAAAAAACGGCCGGGGCCACAACACCGCCCTATATTCCCTCCCCCTTGATATCGAAAGGAAACCGACATGCCAAAAAGAGTAGACACGGAACTGGCTACCAGCACCCAATGCCAACAGATGGTCCCGGAATGGATTCAGCGTATGCGGGACATGGCGGCCAAGCACCTCACGCCCGAGGTGGTCGAGACGATCGTCAAGAATCAGATCGAGGCGGCCAAGAAGGGCGACCGCAACGCCATCCGCTTCGTCTTCGACCAGCTCATGGGCGGCCAGGCCCTCAAGGGCGCGACTTTCGTGCAAAATAACTACGGCGCGGAGTTCGGCGAGCAGAACGCCCGGCCCACCGACGCCAAGCCCGGCAGCCAGGAGAAACTTGACCAGATGCGCCGGCGAGTCGCCAACGGCCAGAGCGTGGCCCAGCCCGGCGACGGCAAGGTTCCCGCCTGGGAGTGTGCCGGTTGCGGGCACGTAACGGAGACCAAGCCGGCCAAGTGCCCCAAGTGCCAGACGTTCACCTTCAAACCCCTTGATTAGCGAACTGAGGTACGAATGGATTCAGCGATGCCGGCCGGAATGTTCGAGGAAAAAACATGAGCAACAAAACAATGTCAATGCGATATGGAATGCACTGGTCGCGGACCAAGAAGGCCGTCAAGCGGGCGGCAGGCGGGCGCTGCGCACGTTGCGGCGGGCAATACCTACTCACGGTCCACCACATAGACGGAAATCGGCGGAATCATGTCAGGAGCAATCTGACAGTTCTGTGTGAACCCTGCCACCGCGAGGTCCACGAGATGGAAAACCCGACATGACCAAGGTCCAAGACAAGCCGACTGTCGCGGCCGCGACAACTTCGTCGGCCGTCGCCGACGAAATTGTTACCCAGTTATGCAACGGCCTGTCGGCCGCCCAGCTCGCCCGCCTGGCCGAGGCCGGCAAATGCTCCTACAGCCCCGAAGAATTCCGGGCGCAACTGCCCGCGGCCCGGCGGAAGTTGACCCTGGCCGCCCAGTACGACCGGGATGAGGAACTGGGCCGGGCCATCAGCCGGCTGGAGGAACTCTACCGGCGGGCCATGACCCGCGTGGCCATCGAGCCGGGGATGTTGCTGCCCGACCTGCGGGCCGCCCTGCTGGCACAGAAGGAACTCAACCGCCTGCTGGGCCTGCGCGGGGCCGACCCCAGCGCCCCCGACCCCGAAAAAAACCAATCCGAAAAGGCCAGGAAGAGGGACCAAAACGCGGAGTCGATCTTCGACGCCGTGGACGCCCACCTCGAACCGCTGGGGCTTTCGAGCGACGAAAAAGACCACTACAGCGACCTCATCCGCCTGGCCGGCTCGGAGATCCGCCGGCTGCGGAAGGCCGCCAAACGGAAAACCAAGGAAGCCAAGGATGGCCCCTCCGCGAAAAAGAAAAACCCGCCGGCCGCTTGAGGCAAGAGGCCGACCCGCCGANNCGCAGGAAGTCCCCGCCGCCGGGGGGCCGCCCGGCGACAACCCGCAACCGGCGGCCCCGCCGGGGGTGATCTGCCCCAACTGCGGCTGCCGGCATTTCCTGGGGGAGGATGGAAGGCCGTGGGAGGTGGTCAAGACGGAGTTGAAGTTCGGCTTCATCCGGCGGCGGCGGGTCTGCCGGCATTGCGGGCGGGTGGTTTACACGCGGGAGATTCCGGAGGTGCGGATTTGACCCGCCGGAATTCGATCCGCTGGATCTCCTGGCCGGGGGCGACGTCCATCTCCCGGC
>PMYM01000116.1 GCA_003171235.1 Phycisphaerales bacterium
GCGGGCACTGTGGGGCCAGGACGAAGCAGGGGTATTTCTGGCGGTTTTCCGGGCGGTTGAAGTACAGGCTGCCGTCGGCCAGTTGGCGGCGGTTGTCGCCGCCGGTCTCGCCCGAGCCGTGCAGGAACAGCACCAGCGGATAGCGGGTCTTGTCGTCGGCGGCCTGGGTGGCGGCCTGGGTGGCGGCCGAGCGGGTGCCGGCCCGGCGGCTCAGGGCGGGCGGCTTGAGCAGGCGGTAGGGCAGGGCCTTGCCGGCCTCATCGGTGTACGTCAGGGCGGCGAAGTCGTCCACCATGCGGCGGACGGGCATGGGCGGTTCGTCGTCGTCATCGGTCAGGGCGGCCAGACTGCAGTAATTCAGCACGCGCAGCGTGGCCGGCATCTTCTCCCGGTGGGCATACAACGGGCGGAACTGGCTGGTCGCCCGCTGGGCGATCAGCATCGGGCCGGAGATGGAGGTCTGTGACAGGGCGATCAATTCATCGGCCGCCTGGTCGCGGAGGGCGGCATCGTCGCCGGTGAGGTTTTTAAGGGCGGCTTCCATCTTGGCCAGGAAGGCCTCGTCGGCCGCTTTGGCCCAGGTGGAGGCGGGCAGGTTCTCCAGCGTCTTCTGAACGGCCGGATCGGCGAACGTCTGCGGCAGCAGCAGGCCGAAGCGCCCGGCCATGTGGTAGGACTTCATGCCGGTGGGGGCCCAGGACCAGTTCATGGCCGCTTCCCTGTCCCGCGCCGGGCGGGTGCGATAGACGTTCAGCCGCCAGCAACCCTTTCCGGCCGAGGCGTCGTCCCTTATGCTCATCGAGTCGTAGGGCAGGCGGAGTTCCACCGACCAGCCGTCGGGGCCCTTGGCGAGGGCGTGCTCCACCTTCGGCTCCCACTTCTCCTGGCCGCTGGTGAGGTTGAAGTACTTGGGATATGGGTAATAGTGCAGGCGGGCGAACTCGGCGTTGCCTTGGACATCCAGAGTGATCTGATTGTATGGCCGGCCGAGGAGGTCGGCCTGGGGCTCGATGAAGATCTCGACGCCGTCCCGGGCCCAGATGGCCCCGGCGGTGACGAGCTTGTCCATCTGCGGTTCCCGGCAGCGCAGGCCAATGTACAGGGCATCGTCGGTGCAGAAGACGTAGCCGACGGTCTGGAGCTTCATGCCCATGCCGGTGAAGGCGTCGTTCATGGGCAGGACGGCCGCCTTGCTCCAGGCGGGATCGGACAGGTCGCCGGCGAGCTTGGCCGGGGGGGCCAACTTGGGGGCCCCGACGAAGGGCCAGCGCCCGCGGTAGTCCGGCTTGGCCGGCGCTGACGCAGGGTGGCTGTCCTGGGCCAGAGTGATAGACGTGGCCAGAACGCCCAGGGACATAATGACCCGAGCAGCGGCTCTAATCATCTTTCTACCTTTCAAAACGAATATGCCGCGAACTCCGCGAACATCGCGAACAGGGAAAGATCAATTTATAACTCTTCTCTTGTTCGCGATGTTCGCGAAGTTCGCGGCTAATCTTTGTGTCGCTATTTGCCGGCCTTGAAGAACGCCTCGCAGCTTCCCCAGAAGAACGTCTCGATCTGGGCCTGGGAGAGACCCATGATGTTCTTCAAAATGTCGGTGTCCTTGCGGATGTGGACGGGGGCGTATTCGGCCAGGGCCGCCGGCGAGACGTCCACGCCGAACATCAGCCGCTCGATGGTGCAGTGAGGCACGGCCTTGGCCAGTGCCTCCTGCCGCCAGGCGTCGGGGGTGCCGCGGCAGGTGTCGATCCACATCTGGCAGCGGTCCAGCTTGTGATTGGACTTGGCCCGGAAGCGGCCGAAGACGGCGATGCACTCGTCGATCCACGGCCAGGAGATGTGGGCCAGCGAGAAGCGCAGCTTGGGGAAGTTGATCAGGGCCTCGTACAGCACCGGCCGGCAGAACCGGCTGGAGTCGCCAAAGCCGTGCAGGATTCCCGAATGGAACATGATGGGCTTGCCCAGCTCCTCCAGCTTGGCGTACAGGGGGAAGAGCAACGGGTCGCAGGGCTCCCAGTGGTCGGGGATGAGCTTGACGCCGCGCAGGTGCTTGTCGTTGATGCCGCGGTCGATCTCCTCCAGCATGCCCTCGCAGCGCGGCTCGGCCCAGATCAGGCCGAAGATGCGATCGGGGTTGGCGGCCTGGATGGCCCCCACGTGGTCGATGCTCTCCCGCACCAGCTTGTGCGAGTAGCCGCGCGGGCCCTCCATCTGCCCGGGATAGCTAGAAAAGAGGTTGATCCGTTCCAGCCCGGCCTGGTCCATGGCCCGCAGGACCTGATCGGGCGTCTCGTTGCCCCGCAAGTGGCAATGGCAGTCCCAGATGCGCATGCTCGATCCTTTCGAGAGATGCCGCAGATTTTAGCGTCGCCCCGTCGGGGGTGCCATGCCCTTACGCGTTTTGTGCGGAAGGGCATGCCGCAACGCCTTCCAAATCGGTCAAACGTACCCCTGGCCGGGGGCCTAAGATATCTCTGGCCGGCGGGGTTCGCCCCCGCTGTGGGCGGCAAAGTGCCGGCGTCCGGGGCGTTCTTGCTGGCGAGCGTGCAGAAACTTGCCAAAAAAAGGCTTTACGGAGCGGCAAGGGCCAGTAAAATGCTGTGCTCGCGTGAAGGCGGCCGGCGAACGGCCTGCCCGCCAGGATAACGCACAGTCGGAGAAGCTTTGTGGTACGGATAAGATTAAAAAGGTTCGGCCGGCGGCATGCAGCGTATTACCGCCTCAACGCCATTGAAGGACGACGCCCGCGCGACGGCCGGGTGCTCGAGGAACTTGGCTGGTATGCCCCTGAGAACAAGCCTGACCAGCAGGTCTCGCTCAATATCGAGCGAATCGAGTACTGGCTGAAGATGGGCGCCCAGCCCAGCGACACGGTGCGGCAACTGCTGGCCAAGCAGGGCAAGGTCAAGAAGTAACCGCCCGCCGGGTGTCGCTGAAGGTCATGGCGATGCGGATCGACATTCTGACGTTGTTTCCGGAGATGTTCGGTCCGGTGCTTTCGACCAGCATACTGGGGCGGGCCATTGGCTCCGGGCTGGTCGAGGTGGTGGTGACGAACATCCGGGATTTTGCCCGGGATAAATATCGCAAGGTGGATGACGCCCCCTTCGGCGGGGGGGTCGGCATGGTGATGATGTGCCAGCCGATCTTCGACGCCGTGGAGGCGGTCCGCTCGCAGGGCCCGCCCGGAACGGTCGTCCTGCTGAGCCCCCAGGGCCGGCCGCTGCGGCAGGAGATGGTGGAAGATTTCGCCCGGCGCGACCGGCTGATCCTGATCGCCGGGCACTACGAAGGTTTTGACGAACGGATACGCCTGGGCCTGGCGGATGTGGAAGTCAGCCTGGGCGATTTCGTGCTGTCGGGCGGCGAGCTGCCGGCCCTGGCGGTGACCGACGCGGTCGTCCGCCTGCTGCCCGGCGCCCTGGGCGACCAGGAAAGCACGGCCGAAGAGTCCTTCAGCATCGGACTGTTGGAATATCCGCAGTACACCCGCCCGCGGGAGTTCCGCGGGATGGAGGTGCCCGAAGTGCTGACCAGCGGCGACCATGCCCGGATCGCCGCCTGGCGGGCCGACCAGGCGGAACTTCGCACCCGCTGCCGCCGGCCCGACCTGTGGCAGCAGTATGAACGTCGCAAGCAGGCGCCCGGGCCGGCCAGGCCCGGAGAGCCCCAGGAGAAGTCGTGAGCCAGGAACTGATGAGAAAAGCGGTAGCCAAGGCCATGAAGGCCAAGCCATTGGCATTCAACGTCGGCGACACCGTCAACGTCTCGGTCAAGATCGTCGAGGGCGACAAGGAACGCGTCCAGGTCTTCCGCGGCACCGTCATCGGGCGGCGCGGCGGCGGCACCAGCGAGACCTTCACCGTCCGCCGCCTGGTGGCCGGCGAAGGCGTGGAACGCACCTGGCCGGTCAACAGCCCCAACCTCGTTGGCATCGAGGTCGTCCGCGGCGGGCGCACCCGCCGGGCCAAGCTCTACTTCCTCCGCCAGCGCGTCGGCAAGGCCACCCGCCTGCGCGACGAGAACATCGAAGGCGCCGGCCATTCGGCCGCCGCTCGCGCCGCCGCGGCTGCCCATCCCGTTCCGCAGGCCTGACCCCAAGAGTGGCATGGGCAAGGTAGCATAGGCGTCTGGCCTGTGACTGGTAGCACAGGCGTCCCGCCTGTGAATCCTGAGGGCACAGGCGAGACAACTGTGCTACCGGGCTCTATGAAACCCTTGCGTGAACTCTGGCCGTTCAGTCGCCTCTTGCCCCGGAGGAAAAAGCCCCTGGGCCAGCGCGGCGAGGACCTGGCCGCAAAGCGAATCCGCCGCGGCGGGCTGAAGATCCTGGCCCGCAATTACCGCTGCCCTGCCGGCGAGGCCGACATCATCGCCCTTCAGAAACCCGCTGCCCCGGCCGATGGCGAGGGCACTATCGTCTTCGTCGAGGTCAAGACCCGCGCCGGCGAACAGGCCGTCCTGGCCGAATCCGCCGTTGACGCCCGCAAGCGCCGCCAGATCGCCAACGTCGCCCGCTACTATCTCTCACACCACGCCGACGGCCAGTTTTCCGCCCGGTTCGACGTTGTCGCGGTGATTATTCCCCCGCAAGGCAAACCCCAGGTGCGGCACATCGCTGACGCCTTTCAGCCGTAAACCGCTTCGTCGCATGTTCGATTTGCGATTTTCGATTTGGAGGAGCTAAGGCAAAGTGAGGACCAGTCTGAAAATCGTAAATCGAAAATCGAACATCGAAAATCAGTACTGTCCGGTTAACT
>PMYM01000151.1 GCA_003171235.1 Phycisphaerales bacterium
ATCCCCACCACCGTGCCGGTGGAGGAATGGCACGATGCGCCCATCCTGATGATCACCGGCTCGAAGCGGCCGGAGTTCACCGAGGAGGAGATCGTCAAGCTGCGAACTTACATCCTGCAGGGGGGCTTGATCTGGTCTATCGCCGAGGGCGGGCCTCAGGGCAAGGGCTTCGACGCCGGCATGCGGCAGGTGTACAAGAAACTCTTCCCCGATTACGAGCTGGTGCAGATGCCGGTTAATCACCCGCTCTACGGCTCGTATTTCAAGATTGCGGGCAAGGGCGGGCTGTGGGGGCTTTCCAACGGCGTGCGGCTGCTGGCGTTGCACGGCAGCGAAGACTTGCCGCTCTCCTGGCAGAAGAACCAGACCTCCACCGTCAGCGAGGCCTTCCAGACGGCGGCCAACGTATTTTTCTTCGCCACCGACAAGGCCAGCCTGTTGCGGGCCCGCGGCACGACGCTCTGGCCGCCGGCCAAGGCCTTCGAGCCGGCCTCCACGCTGGACATCGTGCGCCTCCGCCACAAGGCCAATTGGAACGCCGAGCCGTTGGCCTGGGAGCGGTTCAAGCTGGTCATGGGCAACGACTACCAGGTCCAGGTCAACCTGTCGGACAAGGACGTCAAGGATCTGGCCCCCGCCGACCGCCTGGCCGTCATGACCGGCACCAGCCAACTCAACCTGAACGAGGAAGACAAGGCGGCGATAAAGAACTTCGTCAAGGCCGGCGGCACCCTGGTCGTCGACGCCACCGGCGGTTCGGACAACTTCGCCAAGAGCAGCGAAAAACTGCTGGAGGAGCTTTTCGGCGCCGACAGCCTAGCCAGCCTGGATGCCGAAAGCCCCATCTACCTGCCCAAGGACGCCAACCTGCTGATCGGCGCGGTCAAGTACCGCCGGGCGGCCGAGACGGGCAGCGGGAAGAAAACCGCCCGCCTCCAGGGCGTCAGCGTTGATGGCCGGCTGGCCGTTGTGTATTCGCGCGACGACCTGACGACCGGCCTGCTGGGCGTGCCTTGTTTCACCTGCGTTGGCTATGAGCCCAAGACGGCCATGGCCCTGATGCGAAATATCATGCTGCAGGCGGGCAAGGCCGGCGGCGCCGGCGGGGCTACTTCAGCTCCGGCGGCGACTGAGCCGGCCTCCGCGGCGGCCAATTGAGAGTCCCTAACAGAATGTCGCGTGAACCGCGTTGCGGCCAAAACCGTTCAGATGCAAGGAAGGCCGACGAAGCCATACCCAGTGTGGTATGGCTAGGAGGCCTGACGCCGCAGATGGGCGGTTTTCGCCGCAACCCGCAGGGACGCCGCATCTTTTGCCGCATGCCATCGTTGCTCGGGCTCGACGACCCGCCTCGGGGTCGTCTTCGCCCTCCCGCCTTGGCCTGCGTCAAAGCCTGCGGCGTCGCGGCCACGGGACATTCTGTTAGGGACTCTGAGGCGATCCTGATGACCAGAGAAGCCCCGGCAAGGGCGGGAATCTCGACGTTGTTGGTGCTGCTGGCGATGGGGATGTTTGCTTCACCGCTGGCGGCGCAGGAAATTCCCTTTTCCGACGAGGCGGTGGAGAAGGCCATCCAGCGGGGCAAGGCTTACCTCTGGGCGATGTACAAGCCCGATCGGGGTCACTGGGAGTACCTGGACGCGCCCAAGACGCCCGACGATACCTCTTTCGGCGGCTATTCCGCGCTGGCCACCTATGCCCTGCTGGCCGCCGGCGAAAGCTACCAGGAACCCAGGATGAAGAAGGCCCTGGAATGGCAGGGCAAGTTTGAGTGCACGGGCACTTACGTCCTGGGCATCCGTTGCCAGATCTGGGCCATGATACCGCGCGAGAATGAATGGGCCCGCAACCTGCTCAAGCGCGACGTGGACCTGCTGGTCCGCAGCGTCAACCGCGCCGAAAACCCCTCCAAGATGATCGGCACCGACGGCATGTGGGCCTACACCTCCGCCGGCAAACCGCAACTTTATCACGGCGACCACAGCAACACACAGTACGGCTACCTGGGGCTGTGGGCGGGAGTGCGCAGCGGCTTGGAGATCCCCAGTTGGGTGTGGGAGCAGGCCATCCGCCATTACCTGACGGCCCAGAACCCCGACGGCGGCTGGAAGTATTCGGCCCCGTCCGAGAGTGTCGCTCCCGAATCCACCGGCACCATGACCACCGCCGGCCTGGCCACCCTGTTCGTGGCGTACGACCAGGTGTACAACGACCAGTACGTCAAGGTCGGGCAGAACACGGAGATTCCGGCCATAAAGAAGGGCCTGACGTTCCTGGACAGCAACTTCGCCAATCTAGACCCCAAGAGCATTGAATGGTACCAGTACTATCTCTACGGCGTGGAGCGCGTGGGCCTGGCCAGCGGCTACAAGTANNTGCTGTTCCTGGTGCGCGGGCGCAAGCCGGTGCTGTTCAACCACCTGGAGTACGAGGGCGATTGGAACAACCGCCCCCGGGCCATCGCCAATCTCTGCGCTTGGTTTGGCCGCACCTTCGAGCACGAGGTCAACTGGCAGATCATAAACACCAAGGCGCCGGTGGAGGAGTGGCACGACGCCCCGATCCTGGTGTTGACGGGCTCGCGCAGGCCCCAGTTCAGCCCGGAGGAACTGGCCAAGCTGCGCACCTACGTGCAGCAGGGGGGCATGCTGCTGTCGATGGCCGAGGGCGGCTCGGCCGGGGCCCCCTTCGACAGGGGCATGCGGCAGGTCTATAGCCAGCTTTTCCCCGGCGGCGAACTGCAGCAACTGCCCAACGACCACCCGATCTACAACATGCACTTCAAGATTCCCTTCAAGAGCAACCTGTTGGGGCTGTCCAACGGCGCCCGCCTGCTGGCCCTGCACACCACTGAGGACCTGCCGCTGTATTGGCAGAGGAACCAGACCTCCACCGTCAGCGAAGCCTTCCAGATCGCCACCAACCTGTTCTTCTATGCCACCGACAAGGCCAGCCTGCTGCGGGCCAGGGGCACGACGCTCTGGCCGCCGGCCAAGAGCTTTGAGCCCGCCGCCACGGTAAACGTGGCGCGTGTGAAATATTCGGGCAACTGGCTGCCTGAACCGCTGGCGCTGGGCCGCGTCGCCCTGGCCCTGGGCGATGTCCAGCGCGTGAAGGTCAACGTGGCCGACAAAAACCCCTCCGAACTGACGGGCCAGGACAAGTTGGCCGTGCTCGGCGGCACCGGCCAGGCCAACTTGAACGAAACGGAGCAGGCCGCCCTGAAGGCCTACGTCCAGGCCGGCGGCACGCTGCTGGTGGAGGCGACCGGCGGCTCCGGGGCCTTTGCCCAGAGCGCCGAGAAGATGCTGGTCGGCATGTTCGGGGAGGACCGCCTGGCCCCGTTGGACGGTCTGGACCCGGTCTATGGCCCGGGCATTTCCAACCTGGTCATCAATTCGGTCAAGTACCGCCGCTTGGCCGAATTGCCCGGCAAGAGCAAGAAGAACCCGCGACTGCAAGGGGTCAAACTGGCCGGCCGCACGGCCGTCATTTTCTCCCCCGAAGATCTCAGCGTCGGCCTGGCGGGAAGCCCATGCGCCTGCTTCGGCTATGACCCCAATTCATCCCTGGCCCTGGTGCGGAACATCATCCTGCAGGCCGGCGGGCTGATGTATCCCTCGGAAACGTCAACCGCACCGGCGGCCTCCGCCCCAACCACCGCCCCGGCCCCGTAGCCGCGAACACCGTGGACAGCGCGAACAGGCGTGAAGTTAATCAGTGGATCAGTTGATCGGTTAATCGGTGGCGAAGTGACCTGCTGTTCTTCTGATTAACCGATTCACCGATCAACCGATTACCGTGTTTCTGTCAGAACTCCAGCGGCAGTTCGACCGGCTTGCCGGTCTGGTTGGCGGCGACGGCGCACTCATACGCCTCGTCGTACTGGCGGGCCACAACGTCCCAACTGACCACCTCATCCAGGTAAGTCTTGAGGCGATTGCCCAGTTCCAGCCGCAAATCCTCATCGCAGGCCAGCCGCACCACGTGCTGGCGGAGCATCTTCTTGTTGGTGAAGAGCAGCCCGCCGCCGCTCTCGATGGTCTGGGCGGTCAGCCCCTCCATGGGGGCAGTGGTGACGAAGGGCTTATTGAGGGCGAATATCCGGGCCAGCGTGCCCGACTGCGTCTCGTCGGTCGAGGGCAGCACGATGAAGTCGCAGACGGCCATCATCTTGTAATATGCATCGCCGCGCGGAATGAATTCGTAATAGTGGGCCAGGCCCTTCTGCTCCAGCAACTGCACCTCGCGGACGTAGCGCTCGTAGTCGGCCCGGTGGGCCGGGTCGCGCATGGAGCCGGCCGCCAGCAGGTCCCAGTCGGCCCCGGTCTTTTCCTGGATCTCGGCGGCGATTTCCTCCCACATGCTGGTCAGGATGTCCCATCGTTTATTGGACTGTATCCAGCCGATCAGGCCCGCCAGGTGGGGGGCCAGGCGCCCGTCACTGTTCAGGCCCAGTTCCTGCCGCAGCAGGGGCACCTCGTCCATGCGGTAGCGCTTGTCCGGGCGGGCGCCGTGCGGCACCACCATGATGTTCCGCGGCGTGTTCCAGGACCGCCCGTGGAAGTTCCAGTCCAGCCGCCATTTCTGGTAGTGGCATTTGAAAAGCACCAGATCGGCCCGCTGGCAGAGCTTGTAGATGAAGTCGCTCTCGAAGTCGGTCATGCGGCCATGCACCGTGTGCGGCTCGGCCACGATAGGAAAGTCGTCGATCGCCTCCAGCAGGTCCAGCAGGCCTTCGTTGCCGTCGCCTTGCCCGCGGCTGTCGCGGTACTCGTACAGCCCGTACTCATGTTCGATGTGCACGGCGTAGGGCTTGAGTTGGTGGACTTGCTGGGCGACCGCCCGCCACCAGGACCGCCGGCTCAGGTCCATCAGGGGAAAGACGCCTTCGCCCTGCCCGTCGGTGTGGCTTATCACCAGCACCTGGCGCTCGGGGTGGCGTTTCTGGATGAATTCGCGCGCCTCTTCGCAGAAGGTGGCGATGCCGCACAACCGCGGCGGGTATGAACTGATCATCACTATTGGAGCAGCCATAGGGCAGAAAACCTCATAGGGGCCGGCCTGACCCGCCAAAGGGGGCAATGGGCCAGGCCAAAATCGGCCTGCGACCATTCATAACTTGAATCATAGGCTGCCGCGGCCGCAATTACGCGTAGCTCTTACGCACATGCCGCCCGAAGGGGCCCAGGACCGCCCAAGGCCGCTGATCGCGCCCTGGCTGCGACGAATCGGCATGTCCGACAGGCCAATAGCACCGCTCCCAGGTCGCATTGAGGGGAAAAACAGGTCTTGGCTGTAGTCGCTTGCAGGCAGGGCGCTTATAATCAAGGCGGCTGAGCTTGCTTCTGGCCCCTCGCTAATCAGACCAGGCACACCTTGAGCCAAAAAGGAGAAGTCGGTATGAGGCGCTTCATTTTCTGGTCTTTCCTTGTCCTGGTGGCCTTGTCGGTGCAAATGACCCAGGCCGCGGAAGTCCGCCTGTTTATCCTGGCCGGGCAATCCAACGCCTATGGCCAGCCGGTTTACCCGGATGATAACCCGCCGGTTCTGCCTGGCGACGCCAGCATCGGCTACTACTTCGCCGGCAACACGCCTGTGGGCACCGAAGCCACCCTGGCCACGCGATACGACAATATCGTCGGGCCGGAAGTGGGACTGGGGCGGGCACTGCAGGCTGCCCTGCCCGGCCAGAAGATAGCCATCTACAAGTACGCCGTCGGCGGCACGGCGCTGGGCGAATGGCAAAAGGTTGGGGGCTTGATATACCCGAAGTTCATCTCCGGGGTGCAGTCTTTCGAGAACACGATCATTGCCCAGGGCGACACCCCGGTGCTGTCGGGCTTCGCCTGGTCGCAGGGGGAGAACGGCGCCACTAATAACTGGGACGCCTGGGCCTGGGCAGACAACCATAATGATCCCATCGCCTGGCGCTTCCGCGAAGACACCAGGCAGTTCATCACCGACGTGCGCACCGACCTGGGCGCGCCCAGCATGTTCGCGATGGAAACCCGCATCAGCGACCTGTTCTATAACAGCCAGTCTCTTTCGGCGACCGTCGCCGCCCAGCAAAACGAAATAACCAACACCCTTCCGCTGGTGATTGCCTGCATAGATCATCGCCGGCGCGAGCAGGAAGCCGTCCCCACCGTGCTTTCCAGGTGTGCCCTGGTCAGCCAGGACGGCGTGACGCATTATCCCCTGGACGATCCGGCCTACCCGCAATGGTGGTACCATTTCACCCCCAGCTCGTACCTCATGGTGGGGGGCCGCATGGCCACGGCGTACCTGGACAACGCCTTCCTCAAGGGCGACGCCAACCGCGACGACCACGTGACCTTCGCCGACTACCAGATCCTGGAAGCGCATTTCGGCCAGACGGGACAGACTTGGCTGACGGGCGACTTCGACAAGGACGGCACGGTGACTTTCGCCGACTACCAGGCCCTGGAAGCCAACTTCGGCCAGAGCACTGCTCCCGAACCGGCCACACTGGGCCTTCTGGCGGCGGGCGCACTGGCGCTGATTCGTCGCCGGCGCTGAGCGGGCCATCGGTCGATCGGTTTTCGCAAAAAGAAGTGGCATGGGTTTGAACGCCCATGCCACTTCCAGTTTCGACAGGCGGACTCTTAGTACCGCTGGCCGCCGTAGTAATCGGGCGAACCGGCGGGGTTGGGGTACTGGTTGTAAGGAACGATCTTCTCCCGCAGGGCCTTGTCGCCGATCTCGTTGAGCAGTTTGCCCAGGCGGATGCGGGCGGCGTCCCATTTCGAGCCGTCCAGGTCGTAGCCGGTGAACTTGGGCGTGGCGGTCTTGGCGTCGGTGACGTTCAAGAATGCCGTCGGGGCGCCCAGCAGCTTATTGGCTTCGGCCAGGGCCGCGTCCTTCTTGCCCATCTTCTCCAGCAGGTAGAGGTACTCGAAGTCCGTGCCGCCCTGGCGGATGTTCTTCAGGCGGAAGCTGGCGATGGGGCCGTCCACTCCCACGTCCTTGCCCGGGTAGAACAGCACGCCGTCGCCATTGAGGCGGAGCGAGTTCTGTATGGGATAATTGCCGTTGCGCTTGAGGTGTTCGTTGAAACTCAGAGGGTCATTCCAAAAATCGTTTAGGTACTGGGCGGGTTCGTCGGACTTGCGAAGGCTATTCTTGTTGCCCTTGCACTGCCAATCTGCCCAGTAGCAGGCCTGCCAGAAGTACCAGCAGCGCGAGCCGGTGACGAAGCCTGCCCAGGCCTGCGTCCGGCTGGCGGCGCCGGGGGCGTCGATGTAAGGCGCGCCGGCGTAGCCGTCGTTATACGTCCAGACGACCTTGCCCTTCTTCTCCAGGGCGGGAATCATTTCCGGCGGGGTGGACGGCGAGCAGAAGATGTCGATGGCGTCTTCCAGGGACTGGTCGTAGGCAGTGGTCACGAAGTTGCGAACCTTGCCGGACGACCAGGCCTTTGTCTTTTCGGCGATTTCGCGTACCTTTTTGAACGAATCTGCCCCTTGCGGCTCATCCAAGGTGAAGGCGAAGGTGCGATTGTAATACTCCTTGAGCATATCCAAGGGCATTCCGGTGCCCATGACCGGGACGACCTCGATGCCGAAGCCCGCGCCGAAGGGCCCCTTAAAGCCCTCGCCCGTGCCGTAGCTGAGGAACTTCAGCTTGGGATCATTCACCTGGCCTTTGTCCATCCACTCTTCCATCAGCACCAGGCGGTGGTTGTGGGCCATCTGGTAGAAGCCGTCGAAGGCCGCCTGAATGTCGCCGATCTTCTTCTCGGACTTGTTGAAGCCCCAGGCGATGTTCTCGGGGTGGGTCTGACCCCACTGGGGAAAGTGGCTGACGCTGGGCAGGGCGAAATTCCAGACGGTAAGCTTGATGTTGAAGCTCTGGCCGGCGGTCTTGAACGTGCCGGTGTAATCGCCGGGGGCTGCGCTTTCGGGCACGAAGACATCCACCCAGACCGCTTCGTTGGCCTCGGGGGCCACGTCGAAGGGGGCACCGTATTTCTTGGCCGTCAGCGGCACCATCTGGTCGGGGAAGTCGCGCGGCCAGGAGGCGGCCTTGTACTGCTCGTCCAGCTTGACCACGTCGGCGGGTTTCTTCCGCCCGTCCCACTGGGACAGGATCGTGCAGGGGAGGTAATGCTCGCGGAACATGTCGATGTTCTTGATCGGGCTGGGGCCTGTGATCTGGATGCCCTCGACGTTGACGTCCTTGAACTGGCCGGCATAGACGATCTGGAAGGCGACGAATTCGTTACGGGCGGCGAAGAGATTGACCGTCTTGGTCTTGGCGTCGAAGATCTCGCCGGCGGCGGGGGGCTTCTCGTTGCGGGCCACCTTGTGCGACGGGCCTATGACCCAGATGTCTCCAGCCCACCCCTGCCCGCAAGCCAGCAGCAGCACAACCAGCAGCCATGCCCCTGACGCCCTGCCGCAAGTGTTCGTCCGCTTCATCGCATTCTCCCGGGTCTTTGAGGTTCGAGGCACTCGGCTTTACGAGATGGACATTCTATCTGGCCTTGACCCCATAGCCAATGACTTCCAGCCCTCGCTTTGGGCGAGGGTGCAGCCTGCCCTAGGGGTCTGCACACTGGCGGGCGGCGTGGCGTTGCCGGCATAATGGGCCGCGGCTCGTGCGGGAGAAGACATGACCTGGTGGAGATGGCTCTGGTTCAGCGACGGCGGCTTGGCCTGCCGGATCGCGCTGGGGGTGGGTTTTCTCGTCGCCCTGGCGATCATCGATTATCGCCGCAACGGGCGGCAGGCCGACCGTTGGCGGGAGTATCTTTTCCTGGCGGGGGCCGTCGCCGTGGCCATGCTGTATGCCCTGGCTAACGACATGGTGACGGTGACCATCTCGCCGGAATATTTCCTCAACCACGAAAACCTGGAGTGGCAGGACCGGTTCAGCCGCCCCGGAGGCATGTACGGCCTGGCCGCGGGGGTGGCCCTGCGGGCAAGCTGGTCAGCCGGGCTGATGATCGGCGTTGTGCTATTGGTGGCCAATAATCCCTCGCCCAGGTTTCCGCGAATCGCCTGGCGTCGGATGTACCGCCTGCTGGGGCTTCCGGCGGGGACGGCGGCCGTTACGGCGGCGGGGGCGGGCGGTTTGAGGTGGCTGGGCGGATTGGACTGGCTCTTGGGGCCGGCGAGCTTGGCCATGCGGCCATTTGAAACCGTCTATGCCGTCCACGCCGGGGCGTACCTGGGAGGCCTGCTGGGCACGCTGGCCGCCGTCATCTATATTCTCCACGCTCGCCGAGGGCCGTTTAAACCGGCCGGCAATTCCATATAATCCCATGTCATGAAAAACCGCATCGTCTCCGATGAAATGGTTTACGCCGGCGCCATCTGCAAGGTCCACCGCGTGGAACTGGAACTTGCGCCGGGTCGGCCCATCCCGCGCGACAAGGTGGAGATGTCCAACGCCGTGGTGGTCCTGCCCGTGCTGGCCGACGGCTCGCTGGTGCTGATCCGCAACGATCGCTTCGCCGTGGAGGAAACGCTCTGGGAATTCCCCGCCGGCAAGATCGACGGCCCCGAAAGCCCCCAGCAGTGCGCCGAGCGGGAACTCGTCGAGGAGGCCGGCTATGCCGCCGGCAACTTGGTGCGCCTGGGCGGGTTCTTCACCTGCCCCGGCCTGACCACCGAATACATCCACGCCTTCCTGGCCCGCGGCCTCCAGCCGCGGCGGCAGCAACTGGAGGAGTACGAATCCATCCAGGTGCAGGCGGTGGAGCCCAATCGCCTGGCGGGCATGATCCGCTCGGGCGAGCTGCACGACGCCAAGAGTCTGGCGGCCTACCTGCTCTGGCGGATGCGGGAGGAGGGCATGTAATGGGCCTGTACAGCCGGAGGTACATGTCCGACGGGGCCCAGCCCAAAGGCAAGCTGGGCTCCTGGCTTACCGGCCCCAGCCAGGCGACGGCCATACTCATCCTGCTGAACGTGGCGGCCTTCCTGGCCAACCTGCTGGGCGAGCAGGTCAACGCCTGGGCGACCCAATACCTGGCGGTGGCGCCGGCGATGTGGTGGCAGGCGTGGCGGTACGTCACCTTCCAGTTCGTTCACGCCAACCTGATGCACCTGGTGCTGAACATGCTCGGGTTGTACTTCCTGGGCCGGCCGGTGGAGTGGGAGTGGGGGCACAGGAAATTCATTATCTTCTACCTGGCTTGCGGCGCCGCGGCGGGCGTCATTCACACCATATTCTCGCAGGCGATGGGGCAGCCTGGGGTGAACCTGGTGGGGGCATCGGGCGGGGTGTACGGCATCGTGGTGGCCTGCGCCATCCTCTTGCCGCGGATGCGGATCTACGTGCTGATCTTCCCCATGTCCATGCGGACGGCGGCGCTGGTGTTCCTGGGCATTTCGGTGCTGGGGCTGCTGGGCAGCCTGCGCGGCGGGCTCAGCCAGATTGGCAATGCCGCCCACCTGGGCGGGGCCCTGGCGGCGTGGGTGTGGCTGTGGGTTCTGCCGCGGCTGAGGCCGGCCGGCCGTCCAGGCATCGGGGAAGGGCGCTGGGAGCGGAAAATGCAGGCCGAGCGCCGCTCGCAAGCGGGGCTGGATCGCATTCTGGACAAGGTGCGGCAGAAGGGCCTCGACAGTCTGAGCTGGTGGGAGAAGCGAACGCTCCGCCGGGCCACCCAGCGGCAGCGAGAGCTGGACCGGCGGAACCAACGACAATTCTGAGCGTTTCTGATAGGCTATGCGTCTGATCTCCGCTGTAGCTGGTAGCACAGGCGTCCCGCCTGTGAAGTGTGGTAGATTCGTAGGGTGGGAGGAACCGCCCGAAGGGCGGTCTCCCACCATTAATCCATTGCAGTTTTCGGTGGGACATCGGCCTTCGGCCGATTCGTCCCACCCTACAGATTACTGGAGAGGTTGATGAGATATATATCCACCCGCGGGCAGGTGGCCCCCGTGGCCTTCCTGGACGCCACCCTGATGGGCCTGGCCGACGACGGCGGGCTGCTCATCCCCGAGCGTATTCCCGACGTGCGCCGGTCGCTGAAGGCCTGGGGGGATTTGGAATATCCCGACCTGGCCTTGGAGGTGCTGCGCCTGTTCATCGACGACGTGCCGGCCTCCGACCTGGAGAGCCTGGTGCGCCGGACCTACCGCCCGGAGGTCTTCCCCGGCGGCGTGGCCCCGCTGGTGAGCGTGGGAGACCTGCTGGTGCTGGAACTGTGGCACGGGCCGACCCTGGCCTTCAAGGACGTGGCCCTGCAACTCTTGGGCAACCTGTTCGAGTACGTGCTCGGACGGCGGGGGGGCCGGCTGAACATCCTGGGGGCCACCAGCGGCGACACCGGTTCGGCGGCCATTCACGGCGTTCGCGGCCGGCGCGGCATCGACATCTTCATGATGCACCCGCACGGGCGGATTTCGCCCATCCAGGAGCGGCAGATGACCAGCGTGCCCGACGCCAACGTCCACAACCTGGCCATCGAGGGCAGTTTCGACGACTGCCAATCCATCATGAAGCAACTGGCGGGCGAGCTGGAGTTCAAGCGCCGCTACAGCCTGGGGGCGGTCAACTCGGTCAACTGGGCGCGGGTGCTGCCCCAGATCGTGTATTACTTCCACGCCGTGCTGGAGGCGCAGCGGCGCTTCGGGGCCGCCGCGGTCGACGTGGCCGTGCCCACCGGCAACTTCGGCGACATCCTGGCCGGGTGGTACGCCCGGCAGATGGGCCTGCCCATCGAGCGGCTGATCCTGGCCAGCAACGAAAACAACATCCTCTCGGCGTTCTTCAACACCGGGCTGTACCGCCGGGGGCAGGCCGTGCAGACCCTCTCGCCCTCCATGGACATCCAGGTGGCCAGCAATTTCGAGCGCTATCTGTATTACCTGCTGGGCAGCCGGCCGGAGAACCTGCGCCAGGCCATGGCCGATTTCGCCCGCCAGGGCCAGTTGCAGGCGCCGGCCGGGCCGGGCGGGGTGGATCCGGCCTTCGTCGCCGGCTGGGCCGACCGCCGGGCCGTGCTGGAAACCATCGCCCGCTTCCACAAGGACCACGCCTACCTGGCCGATCCCCACACCGCCGTGGGCCTGGCCGTAGCCGAGAAACTGCGCCGCCCCGACCGCCCGGTGATCTGCCTGGCCACCGCCCATCCCGCCAAGTTCCCCGAGGCCATCCGTCTGGCCACCGGCCAGGACCTGGCCCGCCATCCCCTGATCGACGCCCTAGCCGACCTGGCCACCCGCAAGACCGTATTGCCCAACTCGGCCGATGCCGTACGCGAATTCCTCGCCCAACAGGCGGGGTAGCCCAACCAAGAGCCGAGCACTCTCAATCCACAACCAGGAACCCCCGACTTACGTCGGGGGCCATGAATAAGGCTCGATGCCCTCCTTCCTGCGGCTTAGCAAAGCCCGCCGGCCGTCTTGCCGATACTAAAGCCAGCAATCTGTCTGTTTTGAATGAGGTGAAGTCAAAATGTATGCTGCCGACGGGAGGCAGTCCGTCTGGCCGGAAGGCCCCGCAGCGCCCCGGCGCCGGGGTCAACGGAGGAATCTCCGTTCCGGCCTGATGCCCGAGGGCGCCGCGCGCCCGGAGGCCTGCGCCCCCGCAGCGCCGGCCGTGGAGCCCGCCCTGAACGCGCCCCCCGCAAGCAATGTGTTGGGAGTCTGGAATGGGGCTTAAGCTGTCTATTCAGAAACCGCTGCCCATCGGCGTGGACTTAGGCCACAGCACGCTGAGGCTGGCCCAGTTGCGCCACGTCGACGGCGGGCTGGAGTTGTTGGCGGCGGCGGCGGCCGAAGTGCCTGCCCCGCTGCGCGAAGACCTCCAGAAGTGCCTGGGCTTCCAGGCCCAACTGATCCGCCAGATACTCGCCAGCCGGCCCTTCAAAGGCCGGCGCGCCGTGCTGTGCCTGCCTTCGCACTCGATCTTCCTGCAATCGGTCAAGCTGCCCATGTCTCCACCCTCCGAGGTGGAGAACATGGTGCGGGGCGAACTGGAGGGCAAGCTGCCTTACCCGATTGAGCGGGCAGTCATCCGCAGCCTGCCGGCCGGCACGGTGTACGCCGACGGCGGGGAGATGCAGGAACGCATCGTCATCGCCGTCGCCCGCGACGACCTGGACGCCTACCTGGGAATGGCCCACAAGGCCGGCCTGGAAGTGGTGGGGGTCGACGTCCAGGCCTGCGCCGTGGTGGAATGCTTCCAGCACCTGCTGCGGCGCGAGAGCGACGAGGACAAGCTGACGCTCTTCGTGGACATCGGCTCCTCCAGCACCCAGGTGGTGATAGCGCGGGGCAAAAAGCTGGTTTTCGCCCGCAGCCTGGCGCTGGGCGGGCTGACGCTGGACCGGGAGTTGCAGTCGGCGGTGAAGATCCCGCTGGAGCAAGCCCGGCAGGCCCGGCGGCGGATGGCCGAGGGCCAGGCCCAGCCGGGCGCCGAGGACGAGCTCTTCCGCCTGCTCGACCCCAAACTGGCCGAGATCGCCGACGAGATCGCCCGCTGTCTGGTCTACTACGAAAGGTCATTCAACGTCAACGCCGTGGACAAGGCCGTTTTCTTGGGCGGCGAGGCCAACAACAGCCGGCTCTGCCAATGCATCGCCCGCCGGCTGAACCTGCCGGCCACCATCGGCGACCCCATGGCCGGCTTGCGCCTCCCCCAGGGCCTGGAAGGCTTTGAAGCGGGCAAGCCCCAGCCTTCCTGGGCGGTGGCCATAGGCTTGAGTCTCGGCGCACACTGCGCCGCTTGAAGGGAATGCGCATGCGGGCAACGCTGGCCATCGTGAACGAAAAGGGCGGCAGCGGCAAGACCACCACCTCCGTAAACCTTGCCGCCGCCCTGGGCGAAATGGGCCGAAGCGTGCTGCTGGTGGACCTGGACGGCCAGGCCGCCTCGTCCCGCTGGCTGGGTGTGGAGGAAGACACCAGTTTCGCCGACGCCCTCTGGCGCGGCGAGGGGCTAGAGCCCATTCCCCAGATAATTCCAGGCGTCAGCCTGGCCCCCGGCAGCGGCAAGCTCGACTCGGTCGCCCACGACCTGAGGCCGACCCAGGGCGGCCAACTGCGAAAGCTCCTGGCCCAGCAGAAGCAGTTCGACTACATCGTCATCGACTGCCCGCCCAGCCTGGGCAACCGCCTCATCGGCAACGCCCTGCTGGCCGCCAGCCACGCCCTGGTGCCGGTGGAGTGCTCCATCCTCGCCCTGGACGGCCTGAAAATCCTGCTTTCCACGCTGGACGACATCCGCGACGGCTTCGACCACCCAATCCAGTTGGCCGGGGTGCTGGCCTGTCGCTTCGACGGCCGCACCAGGCTCAGCCGCATGATCCTGGCCGAACTCAAGCGCGCCCTGCCGGGAAAGGTCTTTCACACCGTGATCCGGGAGAACATCCGCCTGCGCGAGTGCCCGGCCTCCAAGAAGAGCATTCTGGTCTACGCCGGCGACAGCCACGCCGCCGAAGACTACCGCAGCCTGGCCCGGGAACTGGACGAACTGATACAGAACGGCAAAGGCCCCCTGCAGGAATCCTCCGACACGCTCAGCCAGGCTGAAATGTCCCAGCAGGAGCAGCAGGCGCTGGCGGAGATACGTCTGTTTGTCGATTCCATGCTGCATCGCAACAAGGGCAAATTCTCAGCCGCCAGCCGATCGGTGCTGGCGCCGGCGCCCGTCGGGCAGACGCCCGCCGCCGCCCTGGCCGAGGCGCCTTTGGCCGACCCGGCCGGCGGCGCCGCGGCCGAGCAGGCACCACCGGCGCCGGAAGCGTTAGTCGCTTCGGCCGCCTTGACGCCGACGGAGCAAGATTCCCAGGAAGCCCTGCCGCCCGCCCAGGAGGCTCCCCAGCCGGCGCCTGAGGCGACCTGTGCGGCAAGTGAGCCTCAGCCGGCCATGGCGCCGGTCGGGATAGAGTTGGACTTCGGCCCCAGCCTGGACATTGCACCCGCGCCGTCCGAGAAAATCCATGCCCCACCCGCCGGGGTGGGCAATCTTGACTGGCTGAAAGCCGAGCCGGCTGACCCGTTCGCCCAGAAGGCCATGGCCCCCTCCGCCGCGGCGACACCCGACGGCCTGGAGCACAACCAGGCGACGGAACGGGAACAGAACCGGGAACAGAACCAGGAACGAGATCCTGCCGGGCATGATCTGCCTGTGGCGCCGCGGGGGGAACTGCCCCAGGAACAGGTTGATCGGGCGAGTGAGCCAGCCCCGCGGCCCAAGCTCGAGCCGGAGGCGGCGCCCGCCGCCGGGGCGGCGCATCCTGATTCGCCCGGCAATCCCGCGACGCCGCCCCAGCGCGCCGCCGCAGCCGACCCCGCCGAATACCCGGCGCTACGGGCGATGCTTCAGAAAATGGCGACCAAGAACCCTCGCGAAGAGAAGGCCCCGCCGGCAGCGGCCCCCAAACCGCCGGCCTGGCGCCGGCTGTTCAAGAAGCCGGCCTGAGTGAACTTCATGCGGGAACAGAAAATCAACTTGGAAGGCCGGCTTGGCAGCGAGGGAAAGTCGCGGCGCAGCAGTTACGGCATCAGCCGGCTGGGAATTCAGCGGGCCGACTCGCTGCAGCCGGACCGGCCGGTGGATCCTTCCCCCGCGCCCGAAGCGCCCCAGCCAGTGCGGTTGGTCGCCCCGGCGCCCGAACCGGCCGAGTCCTTGACCCCCCAGCGCGGGCAAGGGCGGGGCGACCTGGATCAGGCGCAATGGCAGAGCGAACCGCCGCCGGCCAAGTCCAGCAAGCTGCTGTTGGCGGCGGGGGTGGCGGTCGTGCTGTCGATGGTGGCGTGGTGGTTTTGGCCGCACGGTTCGCCATCTCCGGCTCCGGCGGCGGCGCCCCCGGCGGCCGCTCCGGCCAGTAGCCCAACCTCGCCACAGGCCGCCCCGGCCCCGCTGGCAGGGGGGGGCCAGACAAGATTCAATCCCGCGCCCCAGCCAAAGACACTGCCCCTTGCCGCCCCCGCTGAAGTCCCGGCGCGAGAGAATGATCCCTGGCAACTCGAACCGGCGCCGCCATCGACAGCCCAACTGGCCATTGTTCCGCCGGCCAAGGTTCGCCCCTCGCCTGCCTTCCCCGCCGCGGCTGGGCCGGCCGCTCCGAACAATACGCCCAAGCCCGCTGCCAATCCGCCAGAGGCCCCCGGCCAGCCAGCCTTTCGCCTGAACTCCACGCTCATGCTGACGGCGATTCTCAAGGGCTCCAGTCCCCTGGCGATTATCAACGACCATGCCGTGGAAGTGGGCCAGACCATCGAGGGCGCCAGGATCGTGGCCATCGGCGATTTCGACGTGGAGGTGGAGATCGAGGGCCAGCATTACATGATCGGCATTACGGCCGCCCCGGCGCTCGCGCCGGCCAGCCAGCCGGCCCAAGACAAGGCCGAATCTCCCGCGAGGCAGCCGGCCAGTCAGCCGGCCCATGAACCCTCGAAGCCTCCCGTGCCTCCCATTCCCCGGAATTCCCGCGGCCCGCCGGCCATGCCCTTTCCGGCGGAGTGACAGGAACGGTTGCGAGTTGCTGGTTGTGAGTTGCGCGGGCGCGCATCCCAAGCAGGACGATCACCAGGGTGAATTGGCAGGACGCCCCGGCCGCGCAGACCGGCCGGTCTTACTTCTTCTTTTCAGGCTGGTTCTTCTTGGCTTCGGACGCCATGGCTTCCAGGGCGGCGATGGGGTCGCTTTCTTCGGCGTTGCCGGCTTCGGAAGCGATATCGGCCTCCAGTTCGATGATCTCGCCCTGGGCGGCGGGGCGGCCGACGCCGGAAGCGGCTTTTTCGCCCCGGGTCTTGACCGGGGTGATCTTCTCGGGGCGGCCGTCGAGTTGGACGGTGAAAACCACCGACCCGATCACCAGGCGGTCGCCGGCCTTAAGCGCGGTCTCGTTGATACGCTTGTTGTTGACGTAGGTGCCGTTGGAACTGGCCAGGTCTCGCACCTTGAGGTTGTCGCCGCCCTTGAGGATTTCACAGTGCTTGCGGGAAACGGCTGGGAGGGGCATCTTCAGGCCGCACTCTTCGCCGCGGCCAAGCACGGTGACCTTCTGGGTGATGGGAAAGTCTTTCCGTTGCCCGTCGCGCTTGAACATGACCAGTTTGACGTCCATAGTCTCCAATCCTTCAACCAGGACCATTTGCCTGACAGGGCTTAGGGCTTACGGCCGGCCCGCCAGCCGCCCATTTTAGGTTCGACCGGCCCGCCTGCAAGCAAAATTGTCTCGCCCCGGGGCACTTTGCCGGAGCGGCGCAAATAAGGGGCTCTAACAGAACCTAC
>PMYM01000112.1 GCA_003171235.1 Phycisphaerales bacterium
TGCCGCGCGGCCGTCATCTACGGCGGCGGGTACGACCTCTCGTGCGGCTGGGACGGGCACTGCCATGATGCCGGCAAGCGGTACTCGATCGACAGCGCCAAGAAGATCGGCGCCAACATCATCACCTACTGCCTGGCCACATACGAGTTGGGCCGGTTCCTGGCCACCGAGAAAATCTATCATCAGAAGGGCGACGCCACACGCGACCAGCTCGTCATCGCCCAGGTGGTCCACAACGGCGACTGGGACCCCACGCCGCACGCCCTGCCCAACCTGATGAAGTACATCGCCGGCCACACCACGCTGAGCGTGCAGTTCAAGCGCGAGCTGGTCAGCCTGGATGACGACAAGGCCTTCGGCCACCCGGTGCTGTACATGAGCGGGCTGCGCGACTTCAAGTTCAGCCAGGCCCAAGTGGAGCGCCTGCGGACATACCTGGCCTCGGGCGGGGTGCTCATCGCCGACTGCGCAGCCGGCAACAAGGCCTTCGACGTGGCCTTCCGGCGTGAGATCAAGCGCGTGCTGGGCGAGGGGGAGCTCAAGCCCATCGCCCCCGACTCTGCCCTGTTCAAGAGCCCCTTCGCCATCACCACCGTGGATTATTCCGAGGCCCTCAAGGCCGCCCAGCCCTCCCTCAACGTGCCCCTGCTGCTGGGGGCGAGCGTGGACAACAACCTGGCGGTGATCTACTCGCCTTACTCCCTGGCCAACGGCTGGGAACAGATCCCCTACGCCTACAACCTGGGCTATAGCGACGACGACGCCCTGCGCCTGGGCGTGAACATCCTGGCCTACGCGATAACGCATTAGAACTCTACCGCGACTTCATCCGGAGCCGCGGTAGCGGCGTCTTGCTAAGAAAGACGCCCCTGCCGGGGCTCTCAAATTGGCGATCATCGCCTGGGAATCATCTACTGAGATTCTCCCACCCAGCCAATGGATTTACGCCCCTGGTTCACGATAATGGCCCTGAGTCTGTCGTGGTTTGGTCGTTCGTTGGCAATTGAAGATTGGGAATTGACATGGCCGTACCGATGCTGGACCTGAAGAAGCAGCACTCCCTCCTGCGCGAGCAGATTCGGGCCGAGATCGACAAGGTGCTGGACAGCCAGATGCTGGTCCGCCCCGCCGCGGGCAAGACCAGCCCGCAGCAGGCGGCCTTGGAAGGCAGCCTGCGCGAATACTGCGGCGCCGCCGAGGCCATCTGTTGCTCCAGCGGGACCGACGCGCTGCTTGTAGCGCTGATGGCCATGGGCATCGGGCTCGGCGACGAGGTGATCTGCCCGTCGTTCACTTTCTTCGCCACGGCTGGGGCGGTCGCCCGCCTGGGGGCCAAGCCGGTCTTCGTGGACATCGACGAGCGAACCTTCAACATCAGCCCCAAGGCCATCGAAAACGCCATCTCGGATCGCACGCGGGCCATTATCCCGGTGCACCTCTACGGGCAGATGGCCGACATGGCGGCCATCATGGCCATCGCCGACAAGCGGCGCATCAGCGTGCTGGAGGATGCCGCCCAGGCCATCGGCGCCAAGCAGAACGACCGGCCGGCCGGGTCATTCGGCAAGGCGGGCGCCCTCTCCTTCTACCCCACCAAGAACCTAAACGCCCTGGGCGACGCCGGGGCCGTGGTCACCACCGACGCGGAATTTGGGCAGCTTGTCCGGCTGCTGTGCGTGCACGGCGACGCCGGCGGGTACAACCACGTCCGCCTGGGCGCCAACTTCCGCATGGACGAGATCCAGGCCGCCGCCCTGAACGTGAAATTCCCCCACCTGGAGGAATGGCACGCCGCCCGCCGGGCCCATGCGGCCATCTACGATAAGGAACTGGCCGGCCTGGACGGCGTGGTCACGCCCCTGGTCGCCCCCGGCCAGCAGAGCATCTACAACCAGTACGTCATCCGCGCCCAGCGCCGAACCGAGTTGATCGAGCACCTGCGCGACCGCGACATCGGCTCGGCCGTCTACTATCCCAAGGGCCTGCACGAGCAGCCGTGCTTTGCCTACCTGGGCTACCGCCGCGGCGACCTGCCGGTGACGGAACTGGCCTGCCGGGAAGTGCTGGCCCTGCCGGTCTGCCCGGAGATTTCCGACCTGCAAGTCATGGAAGTGGCCCAGGCGGTGAAGGGTTTTTACCAGCCGGCCAAGAGTGCCTCGGCCCAGCGCTACCCCCGCGCGCGGTAATTGCCCAAACATTTCGCCCGGCGCAGCCGAAAGTAGATTAGGTGTCGAGGGCATCTTGCCCTCGAGTAGTGCCCGCGGGCCAGACGCCCGCGACAGGAGTTCTCAGAAAGCGAGATTCGCATGACCCAGGAATCCCAGCCGCAAGACAACGCCCCGCCGCCCCCGCCGGTCGAGCCGGCCAGCGCACCGCCTCCTAAGAAGAGCAAGGATCTCGTGGTCAAGCTCGTGTTCCTGGCCGTCATCCTGGTTATCCTGGGCGTGGTGACGTACATGCAGCTTCGGGGCAACAAGCTGGACTGGCTAAGCGATTTCGCCGCCGCCCAGGCCCAGGCCAAGAAGCAGAACGAGCGGCTGGTGGTATTCATCCACAGTTTCCCCGCCACCCAGACGGACAACGACATGACCAAGGAAGGCAGCCCCCTGAACAAGGAACGAAACAGGCAGGCCATGGCCGATTGTGTCAAGTGCGAGGTGCGGCTTGACCGCTCGGCCGGTTGGGCCCGCCGCTACGGCCTGCAGGATGCCAAGACCACCCCCGTCATGCTGGTGATTTCACCCGACGGCAAGAAGTTCTATCGCCAGGACGGCTTCATCGGCGAGACCGATTTCCGCGACAAGTTCATGGCCCACCCGCTGGATCAGACGGCCAAGGATTAAAACAAAGCTGAAAGCTAAAAGCTGAAAGCTGAAATGAAAGACAGGTAGGTTTTCCCGTTCTTCTTTCAGCTTTCAGCTTTTAGCTTTCAGCTTTTCTTTTTGGGCCGGTACTTCCAGATGCACTTTATGGCGTTGAAGCCGTCCTTGAGCTTGATCTTCTTGCCTTCGGCGACCGTGCGGGGGGCGTAGCGGATGGGCCGCTCCACGATCCGCACGCCCAGTGCGGCCAGCTTGGCGGTGACCTCCGGCTCGAAGCCGAAACGGTCCTGCTCCAGTTTGAGCCGCCCCAGCACTTCGCGGCGGAATACCTTGTAGCAGGTCTCCATGTCGGTCAGGTGCAGGCCGGTGGTCAGGTTGGACAGCCAGGTGAGGATCTTGTTGGCCAGATAATTCTGGGCATAGCCCTTCTCTTTGGGTTTGACCAGGAACCGGCTGCCGAAGACGACGTCGGCCTGGCCGGCCAGCAGCGGCTCCAACAGGGCGGGGTAGTCGGCAGGGTCGTATTCCAGGTCGGCATCCTGGTCGATGACGAAGTCGCCGGTGGCGCTGGCAAAGCCGGTGCGCAGGGCCGCGCCTTTGCCGGCGTTGACGGGGTGGAACTTGACCACGGCGTCGGGGCGGCTGGCGGCGAACTCCTCCAGTTGCGCGCGCGTGCCGTCGCTGGAGCAATCGTCCACCAGCACCAGTTGCCGCTTCACCGCTCCCAGGTCCACCGCCTCGACGCGCTGGACGAGCTTCTGCCAGGTGTCGCGCTCGTTATATATCGGGATGACGATTGAAAGCGTGGGCAAGGGGAAACCTTCCTTATCTAGAAACATAGATTGAACCACAAAGCTCACAAAGAGCACCAAGCAAGGCAACTACAAACAACATCCTGCTTTCTTTGTGTTCTTTGTGAACTTTGTGGTTAGTTCTTCTTCTCTCCGTCACGCCTGGCTGTGCCCCCGGGTCTGGCGGATCATGCCGGTCTTGATGAAGATCACGGCGAAAAACGCGAGCATCAGCAGGTCCAGCGGCAAGGCGTAGCGCACCTGCAGGTAGTGCGCCTGCAGGATTCCCACCCCCGCCGCCACAACCGCCAGAACGTAAAACAGCACCACCACCTTGGGCACGCTCATCCCGCGGTCGACAAGCTGGTCGTAGAGGTGGCTGCGGTCGCCGGAAAAAATGTTCACCCCCGCCAGGGCACGCCGCACTACCGCCAAGCCGGTGTCAATGATGGGCAGCCCGAAGATGACGCACGAGGCCAGCACCCAGCGCCCCGTGCCTTCCACCGAGAAAAGCAGCATCATCACGGCCACGAAGAACCCCAGCAGCATGCTCCCGGCGTCGCCAAGGAAGATGCTGGCGGGGGGAATGTTGTAGGGCAAAAAGCCCAGCACCGCCCCGGCCATGGCCAGGGCCAAGAGCACGCGCGTGCGGTCGGTGTCGGGGTATCGCCCGTAGCAGGCCAGCAGCACCGCCAGGGCGGCGAAGGCCAAGGCCATGATGCCGCTGACACCCCCGCACAGGCCGTCCAGCCCGTCCAGCAGGTTGGTGGCGTTGGTGGCGGCGATCACCAGCAGGATGGCCAGCAGCATCGAGGCCGAGAAGTCAAACCACGCCGGCAGGTGCAGGCCCAGGGGTTCCCAGAAGTTGTCCGCCGGATAAAACCCCCGCGGCTGGTCCAGCGACTGGTAGTACCAGAACAGCCCGCCGTAGAGCACGATGGCCGAGAGCGCCTGGCCCATCACTTTCTTGCGCGGCGCCAGGTCAAACAAGTCGTCCAGCAAACCCGTGACGGTGATGATGGTGGAACTGGCCCCGATCGCTACCAGCAGCCGCCAGGGCTGGGCGTAATATATGCCAATCGCCACCAGGGCGAGCACGAAACTGACGTACACGGCCAGGCCGCCCAGGTAGGCCACCGTCCGGGCGTGGGTCTTGAGCAGGTTGTCCGGCCGGTCAACCACGTCCCAGCGATGGGCCAGGTAGCGGCACAGGGGCGTCAGCACCAGCCCCGCGACGTAAGCCAGAATCAGCACCGGCCAGATATCAGCCAGTACCTGCCAGAATGTGTACTTCATTGGCATGTGCTGGCCTGAATCTACAAACTAAACCGGCCGGATGGAAGAGCGTTGATGGCGGGCAGTTGCCTCATCCCCCGCTTGGCGGGTTCTGAACAGTTTGAGATTCCGGCCCCGCCCAGCGGGTCGTGCGTGGTTAGGGGCTCTAACAGAACCTACGCGGAGCCGCGTTGCGGCCAAAACCGCTCAGATGCAAGGAAGGCCG
>PMYM01000132.1 GCA_003171235.1 Phycisphaerales bacterium
CTGGGCATCGACGTGGGCAGCCTGGACGCGGCCGTGCTGGTGGGTTTTCCCGGCACCATCTGTTCGACCTGGCAGCAGGCCGGCCGCGCCGGGCGCAGCCACGCCGACAGCCTGGTCGTGCTGATCGGTTACAACGATCCCATCGACCAGTACCTGATGCGCAACCCCGGCTACTTCTTTGGCGCCAGTTGCGAGCACGCCGTCATCGACCCCTCAAACCCCTACATACTGGCCGGGCAGCTTTCCTGCGCGTGCTTCGAGAAGCCCCTGACCGCCGAGGACGAAAAGTATTTCGGCCCGCTGGCCGAGCGGGTGGCCCAGGCCATCGCCCAGGACGGCCAGATGCGGCAGATCGACGGGCGGTATTACTGGAGCTGCGCCGAACATGCCGCCGCCGGCGTCAACCTGCGGACCATCTCGAACAACACCTTCGCCATCGTGGACGCCGCCGCCGGCAACAAGACCATCGGCCAGGTGGACGCCATCTCCGCCCCCGAACTGGTCTATCCCGAGGCCATCTACCTGCACGAGGGCCTCTCTTACCAGGTCCGCCGGCTGGACATGGAGGGCAAGATCGCCTACGTCGAGCCCTGCCAGGTGGACTACTACACCCAGCCGGTGCTGGCCAACCAGTGCCGCATNNACCTGGCAGACCACCGCCTTCCGCAAGATCCGCTATTACAGCATGGAACTCATCGGCCAGGCCCAGCTTGACCTGCCCGCCCAGACCCTCGCCACCAGCGCCGTCTGGTGGGCCGTTCCGCAGGAATTGCGCGACCGGCTGCAGCAGGCCGGGCATAACCCAATCGAGGGCATCATCGGCGTGCGAAACCTGATGCTCTCGGCCTTGCCGGCCATCGCCATGTGCGACCGGCGGGACATCTCCGGCCAGGTGGATTCATCCAACCTGGGGCAGCCGGCCATCTTCGTGTACGACCGCTACCCCGGCGGCGTGGGCTATGCCCAGCGCGGCTACCAGCTCATGGACCACTGGCTCTCGATGTGCCGGCGGATCGTCGCCACCTGCCCCTGCGAGAGCGGCTGCCCGTCCTGCGTGGGCCTGGCCAACCTCCGCCCGCCGCTGCACCAGGACCCCGACCTGGGCGCCGGCTACGCCGTGCCCGACAAGGCCGCCACCATGCTGCTTCTGGATCTGCTGGAGAAGCACAGGGAAGGGTGAATCGATTGATCGGTGAATCGGTTAATCTGCAGCCTGTAGTCTTCCGAAAGGAAAAGGAGTACGTAGGGCACGCGGGTTCGTGAGCGAAGCGAACGGTTCCGCGTGCGGGAACTCTGGTAATTCAGCCCCGGCCGGGGCGTCTTTCTTAGCCCAGGGCGAAGCCGAAGGCGAGCCCTGGGTCGGAGTTTTTATGGTCTAAAGCCCCAGCGGGGCGCCTTGCACCTGCATGAGTTCAAGGCGCCCCTATGGGGCTTGATTTGCGGCTCCCCGTGGTCCCAGGGCTTCCGCCCTGGGCTAAGAAAGACGCCGCTCCCGCGGCTAAAGAGGGAATGAAGATTCTTTGTAGAGGGCTCAGCAATCCGCAAGACGATTTGTTCTCGTTCTGCTGAATGAGAATCGAAGGTTGAAATGTGAAGGCCTAGCCTGGGACAAATTCACTAGAATAAGTTCTCTCTGCGTTCCTGTGCGTCCTCTGCGTTGAAAGTTTTTATGCTTTCCGAGTCCCGGAGAAGGAAACTGGAGATACTCACTCGCTCGCTGGCCAAGGGCGACCTGCAGGCGGCAGAGAGACTGCTGCGCTCCGCGACCAGAGGCAAGGGCCTGGCTGCCTCGGGGCGCATGTCGCAGCCGGCGGCCCTGCCCGCACCTGCCTCCTGCCCCCTGGGTCTGGAAGATGCCGTCCCCGGCGTCGAGGCAAACCAGCCGCCGGGCAAGTACTGGCTGGTCCGCCGCCGGCTCAGCCAGGTCAGCGGCGACTACCTGGGCGTCCAGCGGCGATACCGTTCGGTGCTGCGCGGCGCCAGGCAGCGCATCGACGAACTGACGGCCTCGCCCGGCCTGTGCCACCTGTCGGCCGCCACGCCCGAAGGGCCGCTGTTTTTGGACCTGGAGACCTGCGGCCTGGCCGGGTGCCCGGTGTTCCTGGTGGGGCTGATGTCATATAGCCAGGGCCACCTGGTCTTCGAGCAGTTTCTGGCCCGGCATTACGGCGAGGAGCAGGCCATCCTGGCCGAGGCCGCCCGGCGGATCGACCAGGCCGGCGTGCTGGTAACATTCAACGGCAAGGCCTTCGACATGAACATGCTGCGCGAGCGTTGGGCCTTCCACGGCATCCAATCCCGCTCCAAGCCCCCGCACTGCGACCTGCTGCACGAGAGCCGCCGCCTGTGGCGAGGCAGCGTGCCCAACTGCCGGCTTCAGACCCTCGAACAGTATCTATGCAACCGCCGGCGCGTCGGCGACATCCCAGGCAGCGCCATTCCCCAGGCTTATCACGACTTCGTCGCCGGCGGCGACGCCAGGCAACTCAGGGCGATTCTCCATCACAACCTGTTGGACCTGCTGACCATGGCAGAGCTGCTGTGCAGCGCGCTGACGGGGGAATCGCCGGCTGGGTGAAAGCGATCCCCCCGGCAGAACCGGCAGGGTTTACCCATCCTAGCAGTTGACGTAACTACTTGAGGCTAGAAGGCCTTGTGTGCCCCGTATCCCCAGCCGTCTCCCAGGCCCGCAAATTCGCCTCTATTGGGTGCTTCGCGCCGGCGCAGTCTATGGTATTATGGTCATTCAAGGAGATTCCGGGCAATGGACCAGAACGTTCTTCGCCAGCGATTGCAGGAGATCATGGACAGCCTCAGCGCCGTCAAGCCCGCCGGCGCCGCGGGGCAGTACCAGCCCTGCCCGCCGCTGGGCAAGTCGCCCGATGAGATGCTGGACAACCTTCGCCTGCAAATGAAATACATGCTCTTCGACCTGGACGCCACCCGGCGCGAAAACCGGTATCTGCGACAGATGATCGAGCGTCGCCCCAACCTGGGCGACAACCGGCCGGAAGAGTACTGAGAAGTCAGCCGGCAGGGGCTGGGGGCGGCCTGGAAACGCGCGACTCCACTTTTGAATTCCCTCCATTTTCGATCGTCCCCAGACGCCATCTCCAGCGGGCAGACCGACCCAAAAAAAGCTTCAGAATTCATTGACGTTCGGCCGATGTTAGGATAGGCTACCTAACAATAACCGAAAGGCCGCGGGCAAGCAGGATTCCGCCCCCGGCAATCAGTGCAAGGCGCCGCGGCGGCGTGCGGCGTCGGGCTGGAAGTTGAAAGGGCACGAAATGGATTTCGATACGCCAATTTGCCAATTCGGTCCTGGCGGCGACTATGTGAGTGTTTATCCCTCCGGCGCCGGAAGGATAGTTCTTAGCTGGCCGGAAGGGCCCATGCCCGCCCGGCCCGGTCTGGTTCACGTTCCCGTGAGCCTTGGCTGCGGGCCCGTCGGGCTGACGGCCGACGCGTCCGCCCTGCGGCCGGTGCGGCTGTCGGCCCCGGCCAAGCCTGCCTGCCGCCGGCCTGTCGATATGGGCCCGGCGGTCCTGGCCCGAATGACCAGCAGCCTCAGCCACGTCGGCCTGCAGAATTCTTCCCCGCTACCGGCCATCCGCGTTGCCATCCCACGCCCACTACAAGCCCAGGAGAGCCACCATGCAGACGGTTACACCACGGCAGATGGACATTCTGAAGTTCGTGCGCGACTTTCGCGCCAAGCACGCCTATTCGCCGACCATGCAGGAGATCGGCGACTTCCTGCACCTGTCCAAGGTAACCGTGTTCGAGCACGTCGGCGCCTTGGAGGCAAAAGGGCTGCTGCTGCGATCGGCCAAGCACAAGGCTCGCTCTTTGCAGTTGTCGGATAACGTCGTTTTTCCCCAGGAGTCCAAGCCCACGCAGATTCCGCTGGCCGGGCGGATCGCCGCCGGCCAGCCGCTCGAAGCCGTCAGCGAGCAGGAAGAGCTTGACCTGGAAGAGGTGTTCGCCGCCCCCGGGCCGACCTTCTGCCTGCGCGTCGTCGGGGAAAGCATGATCGACGACCACATCCGCGACGGCGACTACGTCGTCTGCGAACGCCGCGAAACCGCCCGCAACGGCGAAACCGTCGTCGCCCTGCTGGAAAACGGCGAGGCCACCCTCAAACGCCTCTACCGCGAGAAAGGCCGCATTCGCCTCCAGCCGGCCAACCCGCAGTTCAAACCCATTTACGTCGATTCCGTCCGCGTCCAGGGCGTGGTGATCGGGATAATCCGTAAGCTCTAGTTCTTTACGGTGGCACAGGCTTTTCAGGGGGGTGCCGTGGGCTGCCGAGTCCCCAAGACGAGGAATTCATAGAACTAACCCCGTCGGCAGGAGACGGGATGGGGCGAGTTACTCCTTCACCAGGGAGAAATCCTCCTTGCCCACTCCGCAGATGGGGCACTTCCAGTCGTCGCTCACGTTTTCCCAGGCCGTGCCGGGCGGCACGCCGTTGTCGGGATCGCCCTTCTGGGGGTCATACACCCAGCCGCAGACATCGCAGACGTATTTACGCATGTGGGATTGATCTTGCGGCGGGCCTACCCGCCCTTGCCGGCGGGTGCGGCCTGCACCTTGTGCACGGCCTGGAGCACCTCGTCGTAGTTTGGCTCGTCGGCCATTTCCCCTACCAGTTGAATGTAGCGGATAACGCCGGCCCGATCGACCACGCTCACGCACCGGGCCAGAAGGTGCAGTTCCTTGACCAGCAGGCCCCATTTCCGGCCGAACTGGGCGTCGCGGTAGTCGGAGAGGGTGATGACCTGGTCAATGCCCTCGGCTGCGCACCAGCGGCGCTGGGCGAAGGGCAGGTCCAGGCTGATGGTGAGGATGGGCACGCCGGGGATGCGGGCGGCGGCCTGGTTGAACTTGCGAGTCTCAATGCTGCAGACGGGGGTGTCCAGCGAGGGCACCGAAGAGACGACGATGGTCTTGCCGCGAAAGCTCGCCAGTTGCACCGGCTGGAGGTTGTTGTCGGCCAGCGTGCAATCGGGGGCCTGGTCGCCCACCTTGAGCTGCGGGCCCATCAGGGTCATGGGCTGGCCTTTGAACGTTACGGCGCCCGCCCGCTCGGGCAGTTTTTCCTGCATGAGAATCTCCTTTCCAGTGCGACAGTATAGGGCCCTTGGTGAAAGATGGAGGGCGTGCAACTTTGTTGCACGCGCAATCCGGCAGCAACCCCTCCAGAAAATCACACCGTCGGCAGGGCGGAGCAATCCCCTTGGCCGATCACGCCACTGCCTCCGTTCAATCTGGGGATTGTTACCGGGGGTTTCGCGGCCTGCGACTTCGCTCGGGGCGCTATCCCCCGGCTACCATCTTTGCGGCCCTGCGGCAGTGCCGTGCCCGCCTTATCAACCGGTGGGGCATCGGCCTTCGGCCGATTTGTCCCACTCTACTGACTACCGGCTACCGCCTATCGGCTATCGGCTACTGACTACCGGTTACCGGCTACCCGCAGGTATTCCAGGATGCCGGCGGCGATGTCGTCGGCCAAGAGTTGCACGTGGCTATCGGAGCTGATCAGGCGGGCTTCGGCGCGGTTGGACAGGTACCCCGCCTCGACAAGCATGGCCGGGCGCGCGTTCTTCACCAGCACGCGCAGGCCGCGCACGTCGCGCATCACGCCGCGCCCGCTGGCGTGAACAGACA
>PMYM01000118.1 GCA_003171235.1 Phycisphaerales bacterium
CTGACCGCCGCCTCATAGTTCTTCACCACGTCAACCGTTTCAATCGTGCACCGGCCGTTCAAGTGCTCCCGGCAGAGGCGATGCAGGTTGGCCAGGGCTTGTTTGGAATTCGGCCCGTTGCCCGCCACGAACAGCCGGAGCAAGTAGTGGCCACGTTTCCCTTTCCCTGGACGGAGCTTGGCTTTGGGCGACGGGCTCATTTCTCACCGCCCTTCTCGGCGGCTTCTCCCGCCCGAACCGATGGGAGTCGCAGGTTGTTGGGGAACTCGATGCCCTGGTCGGTAATGTAGAACGACTCGCGGCGATTGGAGTGCCCCGAGCCTCTGGACTTAATGATGAGTATCTGTCGCCCGATCTCCTGCCCGGCATCGACGAAGCGCAGGTGGATGACCGCGTCCACCACGGAGGAAAAGCCGATGCCGCTGAGTTCCTCGCCGCCGCCCGCCAGGCCGGTGATCTGGTTGGTCAGGATGCAGGTGATGCCGCGCTCCTTGACCACGTTCACCAGCCGCATAAGGTAATCGAAGGCCGCCTGTTCGGACCCCATTCGGACGCAGGCGGAGATGGCGTCGAGCACCAGGTGGTCGGGCTTGAAGCTGTCCATGGCCTGGAGGGCGCGGATGAGGTGGTTGTCAGACCCCATGGCCTCGGGCAGTGCGGTTTGCACCATGAGTTTTTGGGTCCGCAGGGCCGGCCGCAGGTCGATCCCGGTGCTGAGCATCCCGGAGATCATCGCCTCCTGGGATTCCTCAAAATTCAGGTATAACACCTTCTCCTGGCGACGGGAGGCGGCCTGGGCGAACGCGCTGGCCAGCATGGTCTTGCCCGTGCCGCTGGAGCCCGCAATAAGGACGCAGGATGCGCGTCGGAAGCCCCCGTTCAACATGGCGTCCAGACCGGCCAATCCGGAGGAGACCTTTTTCCCCAGCGGCCGATGTGTCAGCTCCGAGTGGGTCAGCGGAAAGAGGACGATGCCGCTTTCGCCAATGACGTAGGGATACTCGTTGGTCCCAAAGCCGGAGCCGCGATACTTGATCACCCTGAGTCGGCGCGTCGCCACCTGTCCCGACACGCGATGGTCGAGGCGGAGGACGCAGTCCGCCATGAACTCCAAAAACTCGTATTGAGAGGCCATATCCTCTCCGCCATGAGCCTTAACGGAAAGGATGCTCGTCATCCCCTGTTTAATCAACCAGTCGTGCAGCCGGTACAATTCGTCGCGTTCGCGCCGCGGGTCGCCGAAAACCCGCAGCAGCACGTCCAGCGCATCCATCACCACCCGCCGGGCCCGAATTCTCTTGGCGTGTCCGCCCACAATAGCCAGCAGGCCCAGGATGTCGAATTCGCCCGAGAGCACTTCTTCCCCGTCGAACCGCGCCTCGACGATGGCCACCTTGCCGGCCTTCTCCAGGGCCGGCAGGTCCCACCCCATGGACATCGCGTTCCTGCGGATTGCCTTGGCGCCCTCCTCGAACGTGACAAACACGCCGGGCTCGCCCGCCAGAGCCCCGCGGCAAATGAACTCCAGGCCCAGCACGGTCTTTCCCGATCCCGGCCCACCACTGGCCAGCGTGGTCCGGCCTCGAGGAAATCCGCCCTCCAGCACTTCATCCAGGCCGGAGACTTGGGTTGGCACTTTCGGAATGGGCCGACATCTTGCGGGCATGGCCTTCTCTTTTCTGCGACTTCGCCTTGTCGTCCTGATGTTGCTGCCGCACGCCGCTCTCGCCCCCACAGACCATGACGATGCAGGAGTTCTGCCTGGCCCAACTCCGTGCCACAGGTGGTTCTCCCGTCAAACCCACAAGCGCTTTCCGCCCTGGAATTCCTGGGGCTTTTTTCGCACCGCCGGAAACAAAAAGCCGACGTGGCTGGGCATCCAGGAAGGATGCCCAACCACGTCGGCTTACTCGTCAACGAGCCTCCCGGCACGGCCAGGCTGCCCTTCATCTAGTCATCCGATTTGGAGCCCATGCTTTCGCATGCGCCCCGCTACGCCCCCATTCTAGCGCGGCGGGCGCCCTAAACAAGCCAATTTTGAACATCTCGCCCCGTTCCCGGTGTCGTAGCGGCACTTTGCGCAGGGATCAGCCACTTCAAACAGGAGTACCTGGGCGATGGCCCCAAGGACAGCGGCCCTGGTGGAGAAAGTCCGCGAACTCGGCCTGCAACCGTTCGTCCAGCCGCAACCCGCGGGGACGCCGCATCTCTTGCCGCACGCCGTCGTTGCTCGGGCTGGCAAACCCGTATCCGGGTTGGCGTCGCCCGCGCTGCTTGGCCTGCGGCAAAATCCGCTCCGTCGCAGCCCGTGTAGGTTCTGTCAGAGCCCCTTACTGAATGCCCTGCTCAAGCATGGCGTTGGCAACCTTGGTGAAGCCGGCGATGTTGGCGCCGCGGAGGTAGTCCACGTAGTCGCCGTCCACCCGCCCGTATTGGACGCAGTTGCCGTGGATGGTTCGCATTATGTGTTTGAGCTGCTGGTCCACTTCCTCGCGCGAGCGCCGCATGCAGCCGGCGTTCTGGGTCATTTCCAGGCCCGAAACCGACACGCCGCCGGCGTTGGCGGCTTTGCCCGGGCCGTACAGGATGCGGGCGTTCTGGAAAACCTCCACCGCCTCGGGCGAGGAGGGCATGTTGGCGCCTTCGGCCACGCAGATGCAGCCGCTCTTAACCAGTTCCTGGGCGTCCTGCTCGATGATCTCGTTCTGCGTGGCACTGGGGAAGGCCAGATCGCAGGGCACGCTCCAGGGTTTGCGTGAAGCCATGAACGTGGCCCCCTTGAAATGCTCGGCGTACTCGCTCATGCGCCCGCGACGCACGTTCTTGAGCTGCATGACCCATGCCAGCTTCTCGGCGTTGATTCCGTCGCGGTCGACGATCGTCCCGCCCGAATCCGACAGGGTGACGGGCTTGGCCCCCAGGGCCAGCAACTTTTCCACCGTGTACTGGGCGACGTTGCCCGAGCCGGACACGGTGGCCACCTTGCCCTTCATGTCCTGCCCTCGCGTGGCCAGCATTTCCTGGGCGAAGTACACCGCCCCGTAGCCAGTGGCCTCGGGACGCAGGTTGGAGCCGCCCCAGGCCATTCCCTTGCCCGTCAGCACGCCGTTGAAGCGGCGGGTCAACTTGCGGTACTGCCCGAAAAGGCAGCCGATCTCGCGCCCGCCCACGCCGATATCCCCGGCAGGAACGTCGATGTCCGGCCCGATGTGCCAGACCAACTCGCTCATGAAGGCCTGGCAGAATCGCATGATCTCACCCTCGCTGCGCCCGTGGGGATCGAAATCGCTGCCGCCCTTGGCCCCGCCCATGGGCAAGGTCGTCAGGCTGTTCTTGAGCACCTGCTCGAAGGCCAGGAATTTCAGGATGCTCGGGCAGACCGACGGGTGAAAACGCAGCCCGCCCTTGTAAGGCCCGATGGCCGCGCTCATCTGAACGCGATACCCGCGGTTGACCTGCACCTCGTTGCGATCGTCCACCCAGGTCACGCGGAAGGTAATCATGCGGTCGGGCACAACCATGCGCTCGAGGATGCGGGCCTCGCGGTAGGCGCGGTTGGCCTGCACCACCGGCATGACCGTCCGCACCACTTCTCCCACCGCCTGGTGGAACTCCACTTCACCGGGGTTCTGGGCAATTACCCGCTCCATGAACGCTTCAGCGACCTGCGTACAACTGCCACCGGCTGCCGCGTGCTTACTCGGGGCTAAGATCGACATTGTTTCTCCTATGTGTTATTTCAGGCAGGGCGGCCCGAAGGGGGCTACCGCTGTCCCGCACAGATCCTTTGAATCGAATCCAGGTAGAACTTGATCACCCAGAACTTCTCCAGGAACTCGGGCCAGCCGCACTGGGGCACGAAGCCTTGCTCGGCCTGGGAAGTGATCAATCCGCCGCCCGTGGCGCAGACCTTCAGTTCCGCCCAGACGTCCGTCCAGGCCTTGTTGGCATCCTGGCTGACCGACCCGGCCACCTTCAGCAGGTGCTGCAACTCCACCATGGGGGTGAAGGGAAGCACCTGGGGCAGTTCGCCGGGCAGTTCGTCCGTGCCGCGGTGCGCCTCTTGACTCATCCTGCACCTCGAGTGGCGTCCTGGGCCTCGCCTGCCGCATCCGCTTTCTTCGCCAGCGGAACGGCCAGCCTCGAACGCCGCCTGTACCATACGGGAATTCCGATTCCGGCCCAGCCGCAGAGATAGCCCATGGTTTGTGCATGTACCATCCGCACTGTAATACCCACGAGTTACACATTGATTACCTATAACATGCGGTAGACGAGTGAATAGACGGTGCGACTTGGGCCAATGGGCTTGACAGATAACTGGCGGAAGAGCACAATCATGGGCGGCTGAAGCGCCAACGGTGCTAAAGTCGGGCACTTACCGCCGGAATATGCGTGGCGGCGGGCAAACATGGGTAATTCATGGTCAATAAACGTCCTCCTAAGACCCGCGGGCCTCGCCCGGTGAAAGCGGTGGTTCCGCGCGCCCAGATCGAGTGGGCGTTGCGGGAGCGGGTCAAGGAACTCAATTGCCTGTACACGATCTCACGCCTGCGCGAGTTGTACTTTAATTCCACCGATCGTTTCCTGCAGGGCGTCGTGGAATGTCTGCCGCCGGCCTTCCAGTACATCGACTGCGCCTGCGCCCGCATCACCTACCAGAATCACTGCTACGTCAGCGAGCGATTCCAGGCTAGCCGGTGCCGGATCGCGGCCGCCTTCCAGGTGGAGGCCCGTCCGGCCGGTACGGTCGAGGTGTTCTACCGCAAGCTCCCCCCCGGCGCCGAGGCCGAGCCGTTCATCCGCGATGAATACGTGCTGATGAAGGCCGTGGCCGAACGCATCGGCACCTTCCTGATGCACCGCAAGGCCGAAGAGGACCTGCAGCAGACGCACGAGGCCCTGCAGCGGGAGCACCATGCGCTGCAGGACACCAACACCGCCCTGCGAACGCTGCTCTCGCGGCTGGCCGAGCAGAAGCGCGAGATCGAGGCCTCCATACTCATGAACATCCAGAAGCTGCTGATGCCCATCGTGTATGAGTTGGAGCTGGAGGTTACCGGCCGCCAGCGCTCGTTCGTGACCCTGCTGCGGCACAACCTGCAGGAGATCGCCAGCCCGTTTCTTACCCAGATGTGCCGGGACTACGTCGAGTTGACCCCGGTTGAACTGGCCATCAGCACCATGATCCGCAACGGGCTGTCCACCAAGGAAATCGCCCAGCTTCGGGCAGTATCTCCGGCCACGGTGCGGCGGCATCGGGAGAATATCCGGCGCAAGCTCAAGCTGACCAACCGTAAGCTCAACCTGGTCACCTTCCTGCAGGCTGCCTCCGACAGGACGGCCGATTCGCCCGCTCTCGCGCCCGAGCAGCGCCAGCCCCCGCCCGCCCAGCCCATGCCGGCATCGCCAGCGTGAACCTTTCCTGGCAGTTCGCACGGGGATGGCTCTTTGGCCGCGCGGCGGTCCGCGTTGCCGGGGCTTCCGCCGGCATGGAATGGCGGCCCGGAGGGCATTGCGCGTGCAATCCACAACCCACAACTCAGAACCGGCCTACTCCCCCGCGGGGGCGTACCCGACCGACTGGGCCAGGGTGATCCGCTGGTTGTCGCGCAGGCCCATGGCCTTGGCCAGCACCGGTTGATCGATCAGGTGGCGCACCACCGTGGCCAGGCCCTCGCTGGCGCAGAAGAGATAGACGTTCTGGGAGATGAAGCCGGTGTCGGCGCCGCCATAGAAGGCCTTGTCGGTCTCGGTCAGGCTGCGGTCCATCCTGGAGTAGTCGGCCACGAAGACCAGGTTGACGGCGGCGTCCTTGACGAAATCCTGCCGCCCGGTCAGTGCCCGCAGGTCCTTATCCGCCACCAGCGTCAGGTCGTGCGTTTTGGGGTTGAACAGCCACAGGCCGTCGGCCTTGGCCACGTACACGTCGATCTCCTGGCGATTCATGGCCGAGGGGGCGGTGTGGCGGCCGTCCTGGCGGTTGACCCCCCAGGCCGCCCAGAGCAGGTCGCTGAGGGTCTGATCGGAGAGCTTGCGGTCGGCAAACGCCCGCGCCGACTGGCGTTTCTTCAGCGCCTCCATCAGGGGCATGCCGCCCTCGGCGCGGGGCTTGGGCAGTGCGACGCGGACGGGCGCGGAGGTGGTGGCGGCGGCTGTCGTGCCCGGCTGCTGGGCCAGGGTAGTCCACGTCACCGAGACAAGAGCGACGGCGACGATTGCACTCGCGAATGCGATGATCCTGGGCAGGTTCACGGATTGTCTCCTTCTTGACATGCCCGAACAATAGACCGCCGCAGGCGCTTCAGGCAAGCTCCATTTGCCCAGTCCGGACCGCGTGGCGGCCGGCCGGGCAACTGTATTTGAACCGGCATTTGGACTATCATTGCCGTCGCGTCAGGCTTGGCCGCCGGTCTGCCCCCGGCTGAAATGGCCGCGCAGTCCTGGCGAACTCCTCAGGACTGAGTAGATAAGGACGTCTGCCGTGACATCACAGGAAACGACCGCGCCGCACCCCTTCGACGTGCGGTTGTTGTTTGTGACCCGCTCGGTGCGCATGTTCGCCTATGGGTTCTTGTCGGTGCTGCTGGTGCTGTACCTGGCCCAACTGGGCCTGTCGGACATGAAGATCGGCCTGCTGCTGACGCTCACGTTGGTGGGCGACATTGGCGTATCGCTGCTGCTGACGACCACGGCCGACCGCTTCGGGCGGCGGCGGACGCTGGTGGTCGGGGCGGCGCTGATGCTGCTGGCGGGGGTCGTCTTTGGCCTGACCGACAACTTCCTGCTGCTGGTGCTGGCCGCCACCATCGGGGTTATCAGCCCCAGCGGCAACGAAGTGGGGCCCTTCCTGTCGGTGGAGCAGGCGGCCCTGTCGCAGGTGGTGGCCGACGAGCGACGGACGCACCTGTTCGGGTGGTACAACCTGGTTGGCTCGCTGGCGACGGCCCTGGGGGCGCTGGTTTCGGGTTCGCTGACGCAATTGCTGCAGAACAGGGGCATGCCGGCCGCCGAAAGCTACCGCACGGTCGTGTGGGGCTACGCCGGCGCGGGTGCGGTGCTGGCGGTGATGTTCCTTTGGCTTACGCGGGCGGTGGAGATCCCGCCGCGGGCCAAGGGATCGCAGTCGGCCGGGGCGCGGGCCTTCCTGGGCCTGCACCGATCCAAGGGCGTGGTGGCCAAGCTATCGGCCCTGTTCTCGCTGGACGCCTTCGCCGGCGGGTTTGTGATCCAGAGCATTGTCGCCTATTGGTTCCATATCCGATTTGGCGTCCAGCCGGCCGTGCTGGGGGCCATTTTCTTCGGGGCAAATATCCTGGCGGCCATCTCGGCCCTTTTGGCGTCACGAATAGCGGCAAAAATCGGCCTGATCAACACCATGGTCTTCACGCACCTGCCCAGCAACGTGCTGCTGATCCTGGTGCCGCTTATGCCCAACCTGCAATTGGCCATCGCCATGCTGCTCTTGCGCTTTTCCATCAGCCAGATGGACGTGCCCACCCGCCAATCTTACGTGATGGCGGTGGTCGAGCCGGACGAGCGTTCGGCGGCGGCGGGCGTGACGGCCGTCGCCCGTAGCGTGGGGGCGGCGGTCTCGCCCAGCCTGGCGACCATGCTGCTGGCCAGCCCGATGCTGCTGGCCGGGCCGTTCCTCATCGGCGGCGGGCTCAAGATCGTCTATGACCTGCTGCTCTACCGCAGTTTCGCATCCGCCCAGCGGCAACTCGGCAAGAAGATAACTTAGAGCCCCTAACGAAATGCCGCGTGAGCCGGGTTGCGGCGAAAACCGCCCATCCGCCTCGTCAGCTCGGTTGCGGGCTTAGCGGCAGGCGGCAACTGATGCGGGTGCCGCCGCCCTCTCTGGAGGCGATCTCAAGCTGGGCGCCGATCATGCGGGCGCGGTAATCCATGGCCCGCAGCCCCAGCCCGCCGGCAGCGAGTTGCGGGTCGATTCCCGCCCCGTCGTCCTCGACCGTCAGTTGCAGATGTCCGCCCTGACAGGCGGCGTTGATGAAAATGCAGTTGGCGTCGGCGTGCTTGAGGGCATTGGCAACGGCTTCCTGGGCGATGAAATAAAGCTGCGCGGCCGCCGGCGAGCGGTCCAGCTCCGCCGCGTCGCCGCTGAACTCGCATCGCTTGCCCGACATCTTGCCGACATAACCGGCCAGGCTCGTTAATGCTCCGTTGAGCCCCTGCATCTTCAGTTCGGGGCAGAGCCCCTTGCTCAGGTTGCGGATCTGGCCGATGGTGTCTTTGAGATAGCCGTTAACCTCGATCAGGGTGTGGGCCAATTGCGACGGAAGCAAGTGCTCCTGCTGGGCCTGGCGCACCAGCCGCATCAACATCAGCGAGACGCCGGCCAGGGAGCCCTGCACGCCATCGTGCAGATCCTGCCCGATGCGCTGCTGTTCTCGCTCGGTGGCCGCCAGCACCTCATAGGCAAGCCGCTCGCGCTCCTGGGCGTACTGGGCCGCCCGCCGGGCGATGGCGTATTGCACGCTGCGGTATATCAGCTCCGGCTGGCTCTGGCCCTTGACCAGGTAATCCTGCGCCCCCTGAAGGATAGCGTCCAGGGCCATCTGCTCGTCCCCCACCCCCGTCAGCACCACCAGCGGGACCGAGGGAAACAGCCCTCGGGCCTGGCGAACCGTCTCCAGCCCCTGGCTGTCGGGCAGCGTCAGGTCCAGCAGCAGGGCGTCAAAGTCCTGGTCCCTCAAGCCGGCGGCCTCCAAAAGCGTCTGGGCCACCCTGACCTCCGTGGGTCCGTCGGCGCCTGCCTGCAGCCCCTCGACCAACATGAGGGCGTCGCCGGGATTGTCCTCTATCAACAGCAGTCTCATGGCGGACCTTTCAGGAAGGAAGCGGAAGCTCACCTGCCGCGGCGGCCGGCCTTGGTCCTGCGGCTTGTTCCGCTCCCTATGCCTTCTACGCTCTGCCGATCTGCTAAAGAGCCCCCTACGGGGCCTGTTCACAACGCCCCAGGGGACTCGAACCTGCGACCTATTGGAAGAGCCGCAACAAGTCTCACGCGAGCGACATTCTAGCTTTGAATTAGGGCGGGAGTCAAAACCGGCTCGGCGTTTGCTTGGCGCTCCTGCACAGCCTCGCAGGGCACGCTGATTCGCCGCCAAGGCGAGGAATCTGCGCGCGGGAATCGCGGGGCGTGCAACTTTGTTGCATGCGCAGCACCCGGTTCCCAGCACCCCCATATTTTCGTTGCATGGGACATCTTGGCCCGCGGGCGGCCCCGAGGGTAGAATTGCCCCACCATGAACATTCGCAAACCCTACAAGGCCGGCAGCTTCTACCAGGCCGATCCGCGCCTCTGCCGGCAGGAGGCGCAGGAACTGCTCAGGCAGGTCGTTTTGCCGGCGGACCTGCCGGCGGTGGTGCACGGAGGGCTGGCGCCTCACGCCGGCTGGGTGTTCTCCGGCGCCGTCGCCGCCGTGACCCTGTCGGCCCTGGCCCGGCGCGGGCGTCTGGAGCGGGTGGTGATGTTCGGCGCCGACCACTGGGGCCTGGCCGCCGGCAGCGTGTACGATCAAGGCGCCTGGCAAACGCCCCTGGGGCAGGTGAGCATCGACGAGGAACTTGCCGGGGAACTGCTGGCAAACTGTCCTCTGCTGCGGTCCGACCCCCAGGCCCACCTGCGCGAGCACAGCCTGGAGGTGCAACTTCCGCTGATGCAGGCGCTGACCGAAGCCAGCCGGCTTCGGATCGTGCCCATCCTGGTGCGTCCGGACGGGGATGCGGCCGAGATAGGCCGGCAGGTCGGCCGGCTGCTGCGGCGAAAATTCCCCCAGGCCGGCCTGGTCGGTTCTACCGACCTGACGCACTACGGCCCGCAATACGGTTTTATCCCCGCCGGCGCCGGGCCGGAGGGCCTGAAATGGGCCGACCGGAATGATCGCCGGTTGCTGGAACTGGCACAGGCCATGCAGGCCGACCAGATCGTGCCCCAGGCCGATCGTCATCACAACGCCTGCGGGGCGGGGGCGGTCGCCGCCACCGTCGCCGCCTGCGCCGAGATGGGCGCCGCCGCCGGCCTGCTCCTGCAATACGCCACCAGCGCCGAGATCATGCTCCGCGTGTATCACGCCACCTCCGACGACGCCGTCGGCTACGCCGCCATGGTCTTTGCCTGAAACTTGGCGCAGACGCGGCGCCCGCCATCGCTCCCCCAGGCAAGAAGCCTGTCACTGGCCGGCCTTGGCCGGCGCCAGAGGCAGGCAGGCCCGCAGACACGTTCGCCCGGGGCGCGAGGCGATCTCCAGCCGTCCGCCCAGGCCCCTGGCCCGCTCCCGCATGCTGGTCAGGCCCAGCCCGCAGCGCGGCGGCCGCTGGGGATCGAACCCCCGGCCGTTATCCACGACCTCCAGCATCACTTGCCCGTTGTGGCCCTTGAGCCGAAGCTCGATGCGGCTGGCGTGCCCGTGGCGATGGGCGTTGACCATCGCCTCCTGGGCGATGCGGTAGAGAGAGATTTCAGCTTCGCGCGACAGGCGGCTGTGGCCCGGCGGCATGGCCAGGCGAAGCTTCAGGCGCACGTCGCGGGCAAAATCTCCGGCCAACTGCGACAGGGCGCCCACCAGCCCCAGCGATTCCAGCGTCGGGGGGTAAAGCCCGTGGCAGATGGATCGCACTTCATGGATGAGCCGTTCGCACTGGCTGCCCGACAGGCGTACGACCTGCGACAGTAGCGAGCAGGGCCCCACGCGATGGGGGCAGGGCCCGGCGTCTTCGGCCAATCCGCGCAGGGCTATCTGCAGCGCCACCAGCCCCTGGCCCAGCGAGTCGTGAAGGTCGCCGGCCAGGCGCCGACGTTCTTCGTCGCGCACGTTCATCAGCCTGCGGTAAAGGTGCCGCCGGTGCTCCCCGTCGCGCAGGCGCTGGGTGATGTCCCGGACGATGCCATGAATGGCTGACAGCCGGCCTTTGCGGTAGACGGCGCTGGTGGTCATCTCCACGGGCACCCGCCGGCCGCTCTTGTGGATGAGCTCGAAGGTGAATGGCTGGGGGTTGCTCCGGCCCCTGACGCGGTTTTGCATGCGCTCTTGAATCTGCCGGCGGTATTCCGGGGCCGCCAGTTGCGTCCACTTCATCTTGAGCAGTTCGGCCAGGCTGTACCCGGTGACCTTCTCGGCCATCCGATTGCACATGGTGTACCGCCCGGAAGGGTCAATTTGGAAGATTATGTCCTGGCTGTTCTCGACAACGGCCCGAAGTTGCTGGTTGGTGTCGCTCAATTCCTCCTGCACCCGTATGCGCTGGGTGACGTCGCGGTCGATGCCTAACATTATGGCCCGCTGCTTGCGCACGTGGATGGGCGCCGCCACCCATTCGCTGATATTGCGCTGGCCGTCAGGGCGGATACAACTGATCAGGCCGCGGGCCGGGCGCCCCGCTCGCACCTCGCGCCGCATGCGACGCAGGCACTGGGGGCTGTCAAGGTCGCGGACCAGTGTGGAAAGGTCCGGACGGGCCATCAAGTACTTGCGGCTGCGGCCGAACATCTCGGCGAAACTGTCGTTGCATAGCAGCAGCTTCCTCTTGCCGGTCCGCAGGTCGTGATCCATTATGCTGATGCCGTCGCGGCTGTACTTCATGATCATCTCCAGCCGCTGCTGGCTCAGGCGGAGGGCCTCCTCGGAGAGTTTTCGATCGGTCATGTCCGCGGCGGTGGCCAGCGCGCTGCGGACTTTGCCGTCGGCGTCGCGCAGCGGCTGGATGTTCATTTCAAACCAGCGCATCTCGCCTCCCGGGCTGGTGAGGGCTTCTTGCACGACGCCCCGTCGGCGGCGGATAACCTGGCGGATAACGGACATCTGCCGGCGGGCCGTTTCAGCCGGGAAGAGCTGGCTCATCTTCCGGCCGACGAAATCCGCCGGCCGCCCGCCCAGGTATTCGGCGGCGCGCCGGTTGAGGAACAGGAAGACGCCGTCGCGCCGCACGGTGAAAATGGACAGGTTGGAGGTTTCCACCAGTTGGCGGTACTTCTCCTCGCTGGCCTTGAGGGCCAGTTCGTTTTCATGCTCGCGGGTGATATCGCGGCTGTAGATGGCCACGCATTCCACCCGCCCGCCGGCGCCGCGCACCGGGTAGAGCACGTGTTCCAGCAGCCGGCCCTCGCGTACATCGGTATGATGGACGAGTTGGCCGGTCCGCACAACCCGCCGCAGATGCGCCCGGCGGGAAGGCACAAGTTCGCCGGGGAATAGATCGAAAATGTTTCTCCCTATCATTCTGGCCATGGGCATGCCCAGCGAGCGGGCCAGCCCCTTGTTGGCCTTGAGCACCCGCCCCGAGGGGTCCACCACCAGCGCCCGATCGGCGGTGGCATTCAGCAGGGCATGGGAGAACTCAGTATCGTCCGGCAGGGCCGGCTTTCCCGCCCCGCCCCGCCTGGATGCAGCCGGCGGCGACGTTTTGGACCTGGCCCCATGCCGCCCGCCCGCGCGACCTGCCCTGCTTTTCATGATTGGCCTCTCCTGCCGGATATGCTACCACCGCGATGCCCGCCTGGCCAGCCGGCAAAACAGCCCTGTCGTGCCACAGCGATTATG
>PMYM01000138.1 GCA_003171235.1 Phycisphaerales bacterium
ACAGGCGAGCGTGAAGTGCTCTAAGGAAAGCAAAGACGTGGTTGCTCGGCTTCGCCTCACAAACCACGGCACCCGGCTCTGATCCTGGGCGCGAAGGCTGTCAAACCTGCCGCCTCTAATGGCGCCGTTGCCTGAATTGGCAGTTAATTGCCGCGGCCGGCGAGGGCTCTAATTGTGTAACGACTTGATAACAAGGGAGTTAAGTTGTTCGGCATAGCACTTGCAGAGAAATCCAAGGGCAATTATACGCCCGGCCTCTGTTAGCATGCCTATGCTAGGTTTGTGTCCGTATTCTCGCGTCAGCGACAACGGCAGCGAAAGGAGATAGTTGATGGCGGCCAAGCAGTTGATTTTTGAAACCGATGCCCGTAGAGCCCTCCTCGCAGGGGTAAGCAAGGTGGCTGCGGCGGTCAAGAGCACCCTGGGGCCCCGCGGGCGGACGGCCGTGCTGGACAAAGGCTGGGGCGCCCCCACGGTAACCAAGGACGGCGTCACCGTGGCCGAGGAAATCGAACTGGCCGACAAGGCCCAGAACATGGGCGCCAAGCTGGTCAAGGAGGCCGCCAGCAAGACCTCCGACGTCGCCGGCGACGGCACCACCACCGCCACCGTGCTGGCCGAGGCGCTCTTCGCCGAAGGCCTGCGCAACGTGACGGCTGGGGCCGATGCCATGGCCCTGGTCCGCGGCATACGCAAGGCCGCCGAAAAGGTCGCCGCTGCCCTCACGTCGATGGCCCGCCCGGTCAACATCGCCAACCGCGACGACATCGTCAACGTCGCCGCCATCTCGGCCAACAACGACCAGTCCATCGGCAAGATCATGGCCGACGCCTTCGAAAAGGTCGGCAAGGACGGCGTCATCACCGTCGAGGAAGGCAAGTCCATCGACACCACCGTCAAGGTGGTCGAGGGCATGCAATTCGACCGCGGCTACATCAGCCCCCACTTCGTGACCAACCCCGACACCATGGTCTGCGAGCTGGAAAAACCCCTCATCTTCATCCACGAGGACAAGATTTCCAGCGTCGCCAAACTGGTGCCGCTGCTGGAGAAGGCCAGCCAGGCCAAGCGCCCGCTGCTGATCATCGCCGAGGACATCGAGGGCGAGGCCCTGGCCACGCTGGCGGTCAACAAGCTGCGCGGCATCCTGCAGGTCTGCGCGGTCAAGGCCCCCGGCTACGGCGATCGGCGCAAGGCCATGCTCGAGGACATCGGCATCCTCACCGACGGCAAGGTCTTCACCAAGGATCTGGGCATCGACCTGGAGAAGGTCAGCCTGAGCGACCTGGGCATGGCCAAGAAAATCACGGTGGACAACGACAACACCACCATCATCGAGGGCCGCGGCAAGGAGTCGGACATCCACGGCCGCATCGCCCAGATCCGCAACGAGATCGAGGCCACTACCAGCGACTATGACCGCGAGAAGCTCCAGGAGCGCCTGGCCAAACTGGCCGGCGGCGTCGCCCAGATCCACGTGGGTGCGGCCACCGAGAGCGAGATGAANNTCGAGGAAGGCATCCTGCCCGGCGGCGGCGTGGCCTTAATCCGCGCCCGCAAGGGCCTGGCGGCGCTGGGCAAGACATTGAGCGGCGACGAGGCCACCGGCGTGCAGATCGTGCACCGCGCCCTGGAAGAGCCCCTGCGGCAGATCGTCGCCAACGCCGGCGAAGAGCCCTCCGTGGTGCTGCGCAACGTCGAGGCCGGCAAGGACGATTACGGCTTCAACGCCGATACCATGCAGTACGAGAAACTCATGGCCAGCGGCGTGATCGATCCGGCCAAGGTCACCAAGTGCGCCCTGACCAACGCCGTCAGCGTCGCGGCCCTGCTGCTGATGACCGACTGCGTCATCACCGAAAAGCCCAAGGACGAGGACGAAGCCGCGGGCCCGCACGGCCACGGCGGAATGGGCGGCGGCATGGGCGGTATGGGTGGCATGGGCATGGGCGGTATGGGTGGCATGGGCGGCATGATGTAAATTGTCAATTGACAATTGACAATTGAAAATTGAACAAAAACCAACAGACAAACTCAGGAAGAACAGGAGCAATTGAAAATGGCAGTGCAACCCCTGGATGATCGCGTGTTGATCAAGCAGAGCGAGGCGGAGGAGAAGACGGCCGGCGGCATCGTGCTGCCCGACACGGCCAAGGAAAAGCCCCAGCGCGGGAAGGTGATGGCCGTGGGAGTGGGCAAGCTGCTGGACAACGGCAAGCGCGGCAGCATGAGCCTTAAGAAGCACGACGAGGTTTTCTACGGCAAGTATGCCGGCACCGAAATCAAGATCGAAGGGGAAGACTACGTCATTCTCCACGAGAGCGACGTGCTGGCGGTGATCGAGAAATAGCAGGTTCAAATGGTAATCAGTTGATCGACATCGGTCATGATTCGCCAATCAACCGATCCACCGATTAACCGATTAACCGATTAACCGATTAACTGATTCACCGATAGAGGAGTTCCAAATGGCTGCTAAGCAATTGCTATACGACGCCGAGGCCCGCTCCGCGATGCTGGATGGCGCCAGCCAACTGGCCCAGGCGGTCAAGGTGACACTGGGGCCCACGGGGCACAACGTGCTGCTGCAGAAGTCCTACGGCGGCCCGAAGGTCAGCAAGGACGGCGTGACGGTTTCCAAGGAGATCGAGCTGCCCAACCCCTTCGCCAACATGGGGGCCAAGCTGATCAACCAGGTGGCCAGCAAGACCGGCGACGTGGCCGGCGACGGCACGACCACGGCCGTGGTCCTGGCCGAGGCCATCATGCGCGAAGGCCTCAAGAACGTGGCCGCCGGGGCCAATCCCATGGCCCTGAAGCGCGGCATCGACAAGGCCGTCGAGGGCGCGGTCAAGGCCATCGCCGCCCAGGCCAAGAAAGTCAGCGGCCCGGACGACCTGCGAAAGATAGCCACCGTTTCAGCCAACTGGGATGAGACCATCGGCAATATCATTGCCCAGGCCATCGAAAAGGTGGGCAAGGACGGCGTCATCACCGTCGAGGAAGGCAAGGGGCTCGAAACCGAACTGGAGTTCGTCGAGGGCATGCAGTTCGACAAGGGCTACATCTCGGCCTACTTCATGACCAACCCCAACACGCTGGAATGCGTGCTGGAGGACGCCCTGATCCTGATCCACGAAAAGAAGATCTCCAACCTGCGGGACATGCTGCCGCTGCTGGAGAAGGTCGCCCAGGTGGGCAAGCCCCTGCTGATCATCGCCGAAGAACTCGAGGGCGACGCCCTGGCCGCCCTGGTGATAAACCGCCTGCGCGGCGTGCTGAACGTCTGCGCGGTCAAGGCCCCCGGTTTCGGCGACCGGCGCAAGGCCATCCTGGGCGACATCGCCGTCCTGACCGGCGGGGAGTTGATCAGCGAAGACCTGGGCATCAAGCTGGAGAACATCGAGCTGTCGCAGTTGGGCAAGGCCCGCCGCGTCGTGGTGGACAAGGACAACACCACCCTCATCGAGGGCGCCGGCAAGAAGGCCGACATCCAGGCCCGCGCCGCCACCATCCGCAACCAGATGGAGAAGACCACCAGCGACTACGACCGGGAGAAGCTCCAGGAGCGCCTGGCCAAGATGACCGGCGGCGTGGCCATCGTCCGCGCCGGAGCCGCCACCGAAAGCGAAATGAAGGAACGCAAGGACCTCATCGACGACGCCATGCACGCCACCAAGGCCGCCAGCGAGGAAGGCGTGGTGGCCGGCGGCGGCGTGGTCTTCCTGCATTGCCTCGAGCCGGTCGCCAAGCTCCGCGAGAAAGCTGTCGGCGACGAGAAGGTCGGCGTGGACATCGTGCTGCGGGCCCTGCGGAGCCCGGCCATGCAGATCGCACAGAACAGCGGCATCGACGGGGCGGTGGTGATCGAGGAGATCCTGGAGCGCACGGCCAAGGGCGAGAAGAACGTCGGTTTCGACGCCGGCCAGGCCAGTTACGTGGACATGTTCGCCGCCGGCATCATCGATCCGGCCAAGGTCAGCCGCTCCGCCTTGCAGAACGCCGCCAGCATGGCCGGCCTGCTGCTGACCACCAACGTCATGGTCACCGAATACGACGAGAAGAACCAAGAGGAAAAGGTCGCCGGTTCGGTCAAGTAGTTCAACTGTCAATTGTCGATAGGCAATCAAAGCAGGGGCGCGTGCGGCAGGCCGTGGCGCCCCTGCCGCTTATTGGATGAACGCCCCGGCCTGGTACAATGGCGACTTTGCCGGCTGGGCAACTCGGCAACGGGCAAATGAAAAGCGGCAATGGAAAAGCGTGATTATTACGAAGTCTTGGGCGTGGCCAAGACCGCCGGCCCGGAAGAGGTCAAGCGGTCTTTCCGCCGGCTGGCACTGAAATACCACCCGGACAACTATAAGGGTGACAAGGCCGAGGGTGAGGCCAAGTTCAAGGAGATCTCCGAGGCCTACGAGGTGCTTTTCGACCCGGATAAGCGCCAGCGGTATGACCGCTTCGGCCACGCCGGCTTGCGCGGCTCGGGCCTGCACGATTACTCGAACATGGGCTTCGGCGACATCTTCTCCATGTTCGAGGACATTTTTGGCGGGGTCATGGGCGGGGCGGGGGGGCGGTCGGGCCATCGCGGCTATGACCTGGAAACCGAGATTGAACTGACCCTGGAGGAGGTTGCCGCCGGCGTGGAAAAGACGCTGGAATTCGAGCGCATGGATTTCTGCGATGCCTGCTCGGGCAGCGGCGCCCGCCCGGGCGCCAGCCCGACCCGCTGCGGCACTTGCGGCGGCTACGGCCAGGTGGAAACCGGCGGGGGCTTCTTCCGCATGGTCCGCGCCTGCCCCGCCTGCCGGGGCAGCGGCACGGTCATAAAAGACCCTTGCCCCCAATGCCGCGGCAACGGCCGGCAACGCCGAAAACGCGTGCTGAGCGTGCACGTGCCGGCGGGTGTTTACGAGGGCCAGGTGGTGCGAATCGCCCGCGAGGGCGAGCCGGGCCAGAACGGCATGGAGCGCGGCGACCTGCGCTGCTACATCCGCATCCAGCCCCATCCTTTCCTGATGCGCCACGAGAACAGCCTTATTTGCCAGGTGCCCGTCAGCTTTCCCCAGGCCGCCTTGGGCGCTAACATTGAAGTGCCGACATTGGCGGGCAAGGAGAGCCTGGCCGTGCCGGCCGGCAGTCAACATGGGGACGCCTTGCGCTTGAAAGGGCGGGGTTTGCCTGACCCGCGCAGCGGCCGCAAGGGCGACCAGTTGATTCAACTGCTGGTGGAAGTGCCGCGCAAGCTGACAGCCCGGCAGAAGGAACTGCTCAAGGAATTCGGCGCCGCCGACCAGGGCGATGCCTTGCCGGCGCAGAAGAGCTTTTTCGAGAAGCTGAAGAAGTACTTCAAGTAGCGCGGCTTGACGCCCCAGGCCGCCTGTGAGGCCCGAATATGACGCACCACAAACGTAGCCGTCACGAAGCGCCTCCCGGCGCCCAGGACCAGCAGCCGGCCGATTCGGCCCAACCCGCCGCGGCCCCGGGCGGAAGGCTGCGCATCACCGAGCAGGGCGAAGTGGTATCCCTGAAATATTCCAATCCCGCCATTGCCGAGAGAAACCTCGAACAGTTGGTGACCTCGGTGCTTGACGCGCATCTGCTTCACTCTCGCCGGGTGGAAGCGGGCAAGGTTCCGGAATGGGAAGGTTATGCCACGGAGCTGGCTGAAAGCAGTCGCGATTTCTACCGCAAGCTCGTCTATGAGACCCCGGAATTTGTGGATTATTTCCGACAAGCCACTCCCATTGATTTGATCGAGCAAATCCGCCTCGGCTCGCGTCCCTCCCGCCGGTGGGGAGCCAGCGATCTTCGCGACCTGCGGG
>PMYM01000184.1 GCA_003171235.1 Phycisphaerales bacterium
ACTTTGATTTTGAGACTACAAAATCAAAGTTGAAGGACTACAGAGCAGGCGAGCAGTGGAACAGGTGAACAGGCGAAAACAAAAACGGCCAGCTCGCCTGCGGTCTCCTGCTCAACTGCTCACCTGCTCCGACTCACACTATCTATCGTGAAAGACTGCTTGAGCGGACGGCCGCGACCGAGGGTTTCAAGGACGCCGCCGCCTGGCCACTCGACAATCCTTGGCCGCCGTCTTATAATACCCCTCCGCTTCAGCCGGCAAGGGGCTTGCATCCGCTGGCCGGCTGAACGTTTGATTTGCTTTCAACAGATAATTCAACAAAGGACAGTGCATGGGCAAGCCCAGAAGAAGACGTAAGGTCGGGTCCAAGAAGCGCCGGCAGCGCCACAATCGGGCCAAGCGCAAATAACCTGCAGGGTCGCGCCTGCACAATCTTAACGCTTGACGACAACAAACAGCGCCAAACGGCCAAGGCCCGCGGCCAACTCGCCAACGTTGGCAACAGGCTTGCCCGTTTAGCGCTGTCTTGTTTATTGCCAAATGCCGGGGACTTGGGCCTGGCAATGGCCGCAGCGGCCCTGGCGGAGGTGGTTTTCACTCACCAGGAAACCGTGCCGCCCCACCAGCAGTTTTCCGCACGCGGGGCAGAAGGTGTTTTCGCCGCCCTGGCCGGGGGCGTTGCCGCTGTAGATGAATTTCAGCCCCGCCTGGCGCCCGATTTCCAGGGCCCGCTGGAGGGTTTCGGCCGGCGTGGAGGGAGTTTGGCCCATCTTGTAATCCCCGTGGAACCGGCTGACGTGCCAGGGCACGTCCCCGCCCAACTGGCCGGCGATAAAGCGGGCGATGTCGCCCAATTCCTCGTCGCTGTCGTTCATGCCCGGCACCACCAGGGTGGTGACCTCGGTCCAGACTTTGCAGGCGACCAGCTCGCGCAGGCAGATCAGCACCGGCTCCAGGCGGGCCTTCATCACCCGCCGGTAGGTCTGGTCGCGAAAGGCCTTCAGGTCCACGTTGATGGCGTCCAGGTGCGGGGCGATGGTCCGCACCGCCAACGGGGTCATGTAGCCGTTGGAGACGAAGACATTGCGCACGCCCGCCTGCCGGGCCAGCACGCTGGTCTCATACGCCAGTTCAAAGAAAATGGTCGGCTCGGTGTAGGTGTAGCTGATGGAGGCGCAGTCTTGCCGGCGGGCCAGTTCGACCAGTTGCCCGGGCGAGGCCGCCTGACCCTCCGGCGGCGAGCCCTCGTAGGGGGCCTGGCTGATCTGCCAGTTCTGGCAGAAGGCGCATTGGAAATTGCATCCCGCCGCCGCCAGCGACAGGCTGCGCGAGCCGGGCAGAAAGTGAAACAGCGGCTTCTTCTCGATGGGATCGACGTTCAGGGCCACCAGGGCGTCGAAATTCCGGGAGTAGAGCTTCCCCCCGACGTTCTGGCGGACGCGGCAGGCGCCAAACCGCCCGGCGGCGATCAGGCACTCGTGCCCGCACAGCCGGCACCGCACCTGCTGGGCGTCCAGCGGATCGTACAGCATGGCTTCGTGTGAAATGCCGGGATCCTGCATGGTCATGCCCCATTCTACCGCCCCGGCCGGCTGGCCGCCCGGCCCGTGCCCCGCGCCGGGTCGAATTTGCCGATCGACCAACCGCTTGACGCGATTTCAACTCGGCTTTACAATGTTTCTCTGAGGGTTGCTTTTTCCGGGACTGTGGAAAGCAAGTCCGACCGCCCATAAACTGATGGCGGGTGAATGCGGCTTTTTTGGACCGAGGAGAAACATGGGCAAGATTCGTGTTGCCATCGCCGGTGTGGGCAACTGCGCTTCCTCGCTGGTGCAGGGTGTTCATTACTATGGCAACGCCCCTGACGCCGACGCCGCGGGCGGGATTGGGTTATTGCACCCCGAGCTGGGGGGCTATCGCCCGGGGGATATTGATTTCGTCGCCGCCATCGACATCGACCAGCGGAAGGTCGGCCGGCCGCTGCACGAGGCCATTTTCGCCCCCCCCAACAACACCAAGGTATTCTTCGATAAATTCCGCACCGATAACGTGCAGGTCGTGATGGGCAGCGTGCTGGACGGCGTGGCCGAGCACATGCAGAATTACCCGCCCGAGCATCGCTTCGTGGTGGCCGGGCGGCCCCAGCCCAGCCAGGCCCAGATCGAGCGGTTGCTGCGCGATAGCGGGGCCGAAATCCTCATGAACTACCTGCCGGTGGGCAGCCAGAAGGCCACCGAGTTCTACGCCGAGGCCTGCCTCGCTGCCGGCGTCAGCCTGATCAACTGCATTCCGGTGTTCATCGTCTCCGACCCGGCCTGGGGCGAGCGCTTCCGCCAGGCCGGCATCCCCTGCGTGGGCGACGACGTCAAGGCCCAGATCGGGGCGACAATCGTCCACCGCGTGCTGACGCGGCTGTTCCAGGAGCGCGGGGCCAAGATCGACGCCACCTACCAGCTCAACATCGGCGGCAACACCGATTTCCTGAACATGCTGGCCCAGAACCGCCTGGGCTCCAAGCGCATCAGCAAGACCCAGGCCGTGCAGAGCCAGCTCGACGTGCCCCTGCCGCCCGACCAGGTGCACATCGGGCCCTCGGATTACGTGCCCTGGCAGAAGGACAACAAGGTCTGCTTCTGCCGCATCGAGGGGCGGGGCTTTGGCGGGGTGCCGCTGAACCTGGAGCTGCGGCTGTCAGTGGAGGATTCCCCCAACTCCGCCGGCGAGACCGTCGACGCCATCCGCTGCATCAAGCTCGCCCGCCAGCGCGGCCAGGCCGGACCGCTGATCGGCGTTTCCGCCTACACCATGAAGCACCCGCCCAGCCAGTATCCCGACTACGAGGCCCTGCGGATGATGAACGAATTCATCGCCGGCAACGGCCATCCCACGCTGCCCGATCCGGCCTACCAACTCGCCCGGCCCAAGGCCAAGAAGACCCATCAACCGGCGGAATAATCATTCCCGCGACTTGAGCCGGGAGGTTTTGTTTTTTGTAGCCCCCGACGTAAGTCGGGGATTCTTGGTCTTTTCTTAACGCCAAGGCACGCTAGGACATCGCCTGTAAAGGCACATCGGATCACAGCCCCCAAAGTCGCTTGCCGTAATTGCCAGAAGAACCTTAATCATGGCCCTGCTCATGGGTGCCGATGACGTAAACATTCATCGGCCGGCCATGGTGCTGTCGCGTCAGGGCCAACTTGAAGCCGCATCGCTTGTAGAACTCGTTGGCGTTTGTGTTATCCGCCCCGACGGCCACCTTGCACTGCCGCACCGATCGCCGGGCAAACTCCTTCAAGGCCGCGGCCATCAGGGCCTTGCCTACCCCCTTGCCCCGGGCATCCGACGAGACGGCGATGGACAGCACCTCCGCCGCCGGCAGTTCGCCCCCCACCTGGGAAGGATAGCGCAGCGTCTGGATCATTCTCTTTAGCGTCGCCGGGCGGAACAGAAACCGCCCCACCGGCCAGGCCATCTGAAACCCGCGCCGCAGCAGAGCCTGCTTATACAGCCTGCCGGTGGATTCGGCGCAGGCGATGAAGCCAAGCACCTGGCCGCCTGGTTCCACCCAGACATAGCCAAAGCCCGCCGGGCACTTGGGCACCGCCAGGTAGAGCTGTCGCAGGAACGACTGGCCAAGGCTGGAGAGGAATCCCGTGTCGATGCCCTGGCGGTGCAATTGGGCCGCCGCGGCGGCCTGCTTTGGCCCCAGCGGGATGACGTTGGGCTCACTCATTTCCGGCAAGCTCCTGGCGTGCTTGCTGCACCTGGTCTGCCGGACCCAGGATGGTTTCAAACCGGCACGGCCCCGGGGCCTGGGCGACAATGGTCGGCGCGACCCTGCGCCGGCCGTAGTAAAGCGATTCCCAACCTTCGGGAATGGCCTGTTCCTGGCCGGTGAGCAGTTCCACCCAGGCCGACGGCGTGGACTTCAGGCTGAGCAGGAAGTCCTGGCCGTTCACGTTGGCGGTGAAGTTCTGGCCCTCGCGGCGCCATTCCAGGGGCGCCAGCCGCCAGCGCAGGCGCACCGGCAGGCCCGGAGGGCAGTCGATGCGGTCCTGCACGGCGTAGCAGTCGCCCTTGCGCCCCAGGCGGCGCACATGACTTATGCTTTTGTCTGGACCGTAGCCGCACAATCGAAGTTCCAGCCATTGCCAACCCAGCCGGTCTTCGCTCAGGACCCTCGCCTGGCAGCGGCTCCAGTCAAACCACAGGAAGCGCGGGCCCTTGGTCATCTGGTCGCCGTCGCCGATCTGGACGGTGTTATGGGCGGCGGTGGAATGGAAGTAGTGCCCCCAGCGCGGATCGGCGTGGTAATAGAAGTAGCTGCCGCCGTCGCGCAGCAGGTTGACGCCGCGGAAGAACAGGTCCACGTGCAGCATGTCGGCCTGGGATGGCCGATGGCGATATGTGTGGCAGCGGGTCATAGCCCAGCTTTCGGGCCCGCGCAGGATGTAATAACCGCCCTGCGGGGCGATCCACACCGGCCCGCGCGCAGGCCTCTGGATGGGGGCGGACAAGGCCTCCGGCCCGAACAGCCAGAGCATCTTCTCGTCCCAGGGCCCGCTCTCGAAGACCCGCTTGCGATGCAGCAGGTAACAGGCCGCCTGGGCGGTGGGGCGATAGTCCAGGTAGTCGCAGGTGGACAGCGGCAGGACGTTGGCCCCGTCGTTGGCGCCGTAGTTGGGCACGCGCCCGCTGGCGGGGTCGATCATTTCCAGCAGCCACCGGCTGGCCCGCTCGAAGCGGTCGTGGATGACCGGCGGCAGAACCTGCTGGTTGATCTGGGCCAGACGCAGCACCCACAGCAGGTCGTCCAGCATCAGGCGGTGGTAGTTGAGCGAGTGCTGGACGAAGCTGCCGTCGTCGTACACCTGGCGGGCAACCTGGCCGGCCAGGTGCTTGAGGGCCGTTTCGCGCCACCGCCTGGCCTGCTCGAATTCCCCAAAGAGCAGCCCCACCGTCCACAGGCCCAGGCATTCGCTCAGGCCGTGGTTATTGCCCTGCATCAGGGCCCCGTTGAGGTTGCGCTGGATATGCTGGGCCGACTGCCAGGCCAAGAGCGAGAGCATCTCCAGCCGGGCGGGCGTGGCGGCGGAATAGTCCAGCGTGGCCAAGGCCCCAAAAAGCATGGCCATCATGCGGAAGGCGATCTCCTGCCCGCAGGCCCACCCGGCCGACAGCTCGGGCGGATTCTGGGCGACCCATGCCTCAAGCATCTGCCAAAAGGCCTCGGCGTATCGCTCGTCGCGGCGGCGCGTGCACGCCCGGCCGAAAACGTAGGCTAGACTTAGGCGCGAGGCTTCCCATACCAGCTTGATATCGCCCAAGGGCGCGCCCGAGCGGGCAAACGTCAGCCAGTGCCGCCCCACCGGCCAGCGCGTCTGGTGCAGCGGATCAAGATTGAAGTCCGGCGGCCAGCCCAGCCTGCCCGTCCAGCCGGAGAAGAAGGGATACTCCCCCGCCAGCGCCTGCTCGGCCACCGCCACCACCTGGGCCGACCAGGTCGGCTCGTCGCAGACGGCCTGGAGATTCTCCGCCGTCACGACGGGGAAGAACTGGCGCCGCCGCTGAAGCCAGAGGTCCTTCTGGGCGGCCTGGGTGCCAAGCTGGGAGTGGTAGAGGGCCTGGGAGAAGTTGGACTGGTCCAGCCGGCGGTGCAGGCTGCCGCTGCGGACCAGCAGCGCCTGCCATATCCGGCGCGGGAGGTTCTCGCGACCCACGCCCTTGGCCATCCAGTAGGTTCTAGCCAAACGGTTCATCCGGGCGGACCTCAAATTCGAAACTCGGTCTTGGGGCTACAGACTTCAAACCACAAGCTACAGGAATGATCGATTCCTCCTGTAGCCTGTAGCCTGTAGCCTGTAGCCTGTAGCCTAATGCCGAACTTAGAGCTTCTTGATGGCCTCGCACAGCACGGTCTTGACGCGGCTGACCTGCTCTTGGCTCATGTTGCTGAAGAAAGGCAGGGCCAGGGTTCGCTCGGCAATTCGCTCGGTGATGGGGAATTGCCCTGCCCGCGTCCCCAGCATCTGCCGCACGTAGGGCTGCAGGTGGATGGGCACGAAATACGGGTTGCAGCCGATGCCGCCCTGGCGTAGCAGTTCCATCAGGCGGTCGCGCTGGCCAGGGCCGTAGCGGTCGGCCAGGCGGATGACGTACACAAACCAGCTTGCCTGCTGGGGCTGGGCCATGGGGGGCAGGTGGATTTCCGCCACCTCGCCCAGGGCCTGGCGGTACATCCCGGCCACGTTGCGGCGCTTGGCCAGGATCTCGTCCAGGCGCTGGGCCTGGGCGGCGCCCAGGGCGGCGGAGATCTCGCTCATGCGGTAGTTGTAGCCCAGGCGGGCGTGAGATAGCCACGCTGAGGTGTCCCGCCCCTGGTTGCGCATGGAGCGGGCCAGGTCGGCCAGCTTGTCGTCGTCGGTGACGACCATGCCGCCCTCGCCGGTGGTGATCTGCTTGTTGGGGTAGAAGGCAAAGACGCCGCAGTCGCCGAAGCTGCCCGCCGGCCGGTCGCCCAACCGACCGCCCAGGGCCTCGCAGCAATCTTCCAGCAGTCGCAGGTTGTGCTTTTTGGCCAGGGCCTCGTAGCGGTCGAAGTGGGCCATGTTGCCGAACACTTCCACCGGCAGGATCGCCTTGGTCTGGTCGGTGATGGCCTCCTCGACGGCCTGGGGGTCCATGTTGTAGGAGTCGGGGTCGATGTCCACAAACACCGGCCTGGCGTTCTCGAACAGCAGGCAGTTGGTGGTGGCCACGAAGGAAAAGGGCGTGGTGATGACCTGGTCGCCCGGCCCCAAGTCCAGAGCCCGGACGCACAGGTGCAGGCCGCTGGTGCCGCTGTTGACGGCGACGCCGTGCCGGCGCCCGGCGATCTTGGCCACGGCCTGCTCAAAGGCCTCGGTCCGCGGCCCGATGGACAGCCGCGGGCTTTGCAGGGTCTCCATCACGGCTTGAATATCGGCCGGCGCGATGTCCGGCGACGAAAGCGGCACTGATTCGGGCATTGTCACTTCCTCGTAAAATCCAGTTCAAGAAAACCTGAATCCAGAATCGGGACTTCTGAAAAAGCACAGATTGAACCACAGAGAGCACAAAGAACACAAAGAAGTGGGCAAAGAACAGAACCTTTGTGACCTTTGTGTGCTTTGTGGTTCAGTCTTTCAGCGGTCTCAATGTTAAACCGTGACCCAAGCAATAGGAAGAGAAACGGGCGATTCGGTTTCGCGTTCTACGCCGGCCGCTTGCTCAGGATTCAGAGCCCCGAGTCAATTCTCTGGTGCTCCGATCTTGGTCCCGGCGGCGGGTTGCTGCCGGGCCGGAGCGGCGGTCTGGTCTGACTGGCCGGGCGGGGCGTACTCGGGCACCAGGCGCCGCAGGGCCTCGATGATGCGCTGGCGGTCGGGGCAGTTGACCAGGCTTTCCATCTCGGCCAGGGCGTCGCGGATGACCGGCCAGGGCGTGGGGCGGTGCTTCCAGATCTTGACCTTGGGGTGGACGGTGGGCTCGACGTCCTCGCCCACCGTGCGCAACTCCTCGAAGAGCTTCTCGCCCGGGCGCATGCCGGTAAACTGGATGTCGATGTCGTCGCCCACGCGCAGGCCCGACAGGGTGATCATGTCTCTTGCCAGGTCCACGATTTTGACCGGCTCGCCCATGTCCAGCAGGAATATCTGTCCGCCCTGTCCCGTGGCCGCCGCCTGCAGCACCAGTTGCGAGGCCTCGGGGATGGTCATGAAATACCGCTTCATCTCGGGATGGGTTACGGTCACCGGCCCGCCGCGGCGGATCTGCTCCTCAAAGATCGGCACCACCGAACCGGATGAGCCCAGCACGTTGCCGAAGCGCACGGCCTTGAACTGCGTGCGGCAGTCGGCCTGGCCGTTGAGGGACTGGGTGTACAGTTCGGCCACGCGCTTGGTCGCCCCCATGATGGAGGAGGGGTTGACGGCCTTGTCGGTGGAGATCATCACGAATTCGGCCACGCCGTTCAGGCAGGAGGCGTCGGCGATGTTGCGCGTGCCGAAGATGTTGTTCTTTATGGCCTCGCAGGAGTTGAGCTCCATCAACGGCACGTGCTTGTGGGCGGCGGCGTGGATGACCACCTCGGGCCCCTCGGCGGCGAAAACCGCCAGCACGCGGGCGCGGTCGTAGATGTCGCAGATGACGGTGGAGAGGGGCAATTCGGGGAAATTATGGCGCAGTTCGTTGGCGATGTTGAAGAGGCTGTTTTCCGCCTGTTCCAGCAGGATCAGCCGGGCGGGGCGGAAGTGCGCCACCTGGCGGCACATTTCCGAGCCGATGGAGCCGCCGGCCCCGGTGATCATCACCCGGCGGTCGCGGATGAAGCCGGCCACCGCCTGGGTGTCCAGTTGCACGGCCTCGCGGCCCAGCAGGTCGTTTATCTCCACCTTGCGGATCTGGCTGACGGTGGCCCGCCCCTCGATCAGGGCGTCCATGGAAGGCAGGGTCTGGAAGTGCAGCTTGGTGCCCTGGCAGGCGTCGATGATGCGGCGAAGCTCTTTCTGCGTGGCCGAGGGCACGGAGATGAGGATCTCGTCAACCTTCTCTTCCTCGCAGATGCTCTTGATGTCTTGGCTGGTGCCAAGCACCTGCACGCCGTGCATGAGCAGGCCCTGCTTGTTGGGGTCGTCGTCCACCAGCCCCACGACGCGGTAGCGCTCCACGCGCATGCGGTTGATCTCGCGCAGCAGCGTCTCGGCGGCGTTGCCCGCCCCCACCACCAGCACCCGGCGGAAACCCGAGGCCGACACCGGGCGCAGCTCCTCGTAGTACAACCGGACCGAAAGCCGGGCGGTGCAGGTCAGGAAAACGGTGGAGAGGAAATCCAGGATCAGCAGGCCGTTGCTGTAGTTCCACAGCCGCTGGCGCTGCAGCAACTGCGGCACCTTGTGCAGCACCAGCACCGCCATGTAAAAAATCACCAGGCTGATCAGCGTGGCCACCAGGATGTTGACCACGTCGCGAATGCCCGAATACTGCCACTGCCCGCGGAAGAGCTTGAAGTAGCCGAAAACCACCGACTTGACCAGCAGGAACCCGGGTAGCTCGTAGATGAAGCGGGAGTAGAACCAGTTGCTCTGGCTGCCGCGGACCTCGAAGATCAGCACGTACGCCAGCAGCAACGACAGAGTGAACAGCAGGTTGTACAGCAGCAGGTTAGCCAGCAGCCGGTAGCGGGTGAAGATGCGCGCCAGGAGCATTCCCGTGCCGTTGGAGGCCAGTTCTTCTGTCTCTTGCCTTGCTTGGGCCATGCTTGTTCCAGCGCCGGACGGGCCGGCAGGCGCCGGACCCGGGGCATAACAGAGTTATCGGGCGATTTCCAGAGCGGCTTTACTCGGTCCAGGCTCAGGGCCGCAGTATGCCCGGTTGGCTGCTGGGGCCGGCGGCCGGCTGGGTGGCGCTGGGCGGGGGAAGGGCCAGAAAAGCCTTGGCCACCTGCTGCACCTCCGCGTCGCCGTTCTTTATCGCCAGGTTGAAACTCTCCCTGGCCTGGTCCGCCTGCCCGTCGCAGTGCTGGAAATACGCCAGCAGCAGCGTCGCATCGGCGTCGCCGCCCTGGGCGCTTCCGCGCATCTCCGCCAGCAGCTTATCAAACTGGTCGGGGGGATAAAAAGAGCGCCACTGCAGCTTGGAGGCCGGCAGCTCGGGGAAAATACTGTACGTCTGGCGGAGGTTGTAGGCGGCTTCGTGGTATCGGCCCAGGCCGGCCTGGGCGGCCACCATGTCCAGCAGCGGCTCGGGCGAGGTTCCGGCCATGGCCTCGGCCAGGGTGAAGGCGTCGACGGCGTCGGCGTAGCGCCCCTCGCGCAGGGCGGTTTCGCCGGTGAGCATCCTAGTGCGGTAGTCGCTGGGGGCCTGGGGCGCCAGGGTCTTGACGGGGGTGTCCTCAGCCGGCACGGCGCTCAAAGGGGGCTTGGTGCCGCTGATGACGTAGCTTTGCAGGCTGACGGCGAAGGCCCCCACCTTGGTCGCTCGCGCCGGCGCAACCGGCGGCGCCATCGGGTTGGCGCCGCTTTCCGACAACGGCGACTTCATCCCTTTGAACACGTCGCTGGACAGGCTGGAAAGCAGGCCCTCCGAGCCGGAGGGCCCCGACCAGGTCAAACTGCTTATGGCCGAATCCATGGGCGTGCGGCGAATGATGGACAGCGGGTTGCCCACCGAGGAAACGTCGCCGCTATCGAGGCTGCCGACCTTGGGCAGCGTGGCGTAATTGACGCCCAGACCCGCCATGGGGGCGGTGTAGACGCTGCTGCGCAGCACGTCCGAACCGGCCAGACCGGCCGGACGCACCCCGCCCAGGCCGTAGGAATACGTCGAGAAGTCTCCACCCACCACGTTCAAGCCGCGCAAGGCCGGAGTGGTGAGCCCGACGTTTTTGCGGCCCTGGGCAAGCAACGGCCCACACCACGCCAAGAGCAGCCCCGCCACCAGTATGGTTCGCATCCGCATTGGCCGGACCTTTCCCATGCTATGTTCCAATTATACGGCTGGCGGAAGCACGCCGCTTTAACTATTTTCCCGCGCCGGCCCGATAGCATTGCAGAGGCATTTGCCCTCGACGTTCTGGTAGAGTAAGGGTTCCTGAGCGAATGTCCCGTGGCTCACGCGACATTTCGTTAGGGACTCTAAGTCTTGCAGGCCGGGCCGGCCAGCCCGGCCGCTCAGTAGGAGAACCACATGCGGATCGGGTGCCTGGGGGCCTTGGCGGTCGCCTTGCTGGCGGCCGCGCCGGCCTTGCACGCGGGCCAGGATGTCCTGCTGGAAGGATTCGAACAGCCCGGCTCCTACAAGGCCGTTCCCACCGCCCAGACGGTCAAGGGCGCCGACGCCGTCACCCAGGGCAGCCTGGCCTTGCAGTTGCCCCCCAGCGCCCAGGTGAGCATCGTCATTCCGGCCAAGGCAGCCCCCAAGGCCGGGTGGATACGGGTGGACACCTCGGTGGGCCAGCCGGCGCCGGCCGCGGCGGTGGATATCTTCCTGCAGGGCTTTCCCCCGTGCCATGGCTACGTCGCCGCCGGCCAGGATGTTTTGGCCATTCCCCTGCTCACCAGGCAGGGCGACAACTGGCCCGACCAGCCCCTGACGCTGACCATCCGCAACGCCTCCGACTCGCCGCTGGTGATCGACAACATCCGGCTCTCCCCGCCGGCCGACGCCCCCGCCGGGGCGGTGCTGCTGGACTTCGGGCCCGAGCAGGAGCCCTGGCCGGGCTTCCTGCCGGCCGTCGCCCCCGACCCAAACTTCGCCTGGAACGGCAACGCCAATATCGACACCTTCCAACTCCCCGGCCTGGACCCGCTCTTGGGCGGCGCCGCCGGGGCGCCCCGCGGCCCGCATTCGCAGGAGACCCTCACCCTCAAGGCCGACCATCCCATGACCGGCTGCATCTACCTGACACACCTGGGCCATTCGAACTCCGCCCCGCTGGAATACTCCGCCAAGATCGGCAACACCGTTCTGCTGGCACAGAAACTCACCCCCGCCCAGGTGCTCTCGCCGGCGGGAATCATGCTGGGCAAGGATGCACCCTGGACGACCGACTGGCTGGAGAAGCAGTGGGTCCCGCAGATGGTCAGCCGGCACGAGCTGCAGCTTCCCGCCGGAGGGGCCAAACTGGACCTGCTGAACTGCCAGGTGTCGGCCGTGCTGCTGGCGCCGGCCAATCAGCAGGCGGCGATGAAGACATACCTTGCCAGCCTGGAGGACGACCTTAAGCGTTATCGCCGGCAGTTCGTCCTGGGCGCGCAGCACAGGCCGCGCTGTGGCGTCTCACCCACCGAGGCCGAGACCCGCGCCGGCCTGATTCTCCTGGCCCCGCCGCCCGATCAGTGGTTCAGCCGCACCTACGCCGGCGACATGGCCGACCGGGCCGCCTCCCTCAAGCTGACCCTGCCCGCCGGCGGGGCCACGCTGTTGGCCCTGGCCGCCGTGCCCCTGGCCGACGCCCCGGGCCTGCAAGTCGCCCTGGAGAACCTATCCGACGGCGCCGGTTCTGCCCTGCCCCCTGCGATCAACAAGGCCTTCCTGCTGGAATCGGCGCCGGCCGTCCGCCAGGGGTGCGTGTACTGGCAGGGCTTCCTGCCGGAAAAAAGCCTCAGGAACCTCCCCGCCCGCGGCGTCGCCTGGCTGGTGGTGCAGTTGGCCGCCCCCGAGAAGGCCGCCGCCGGCGCCTACCGCGGCAACCTGCGCCTGACCATCGGCACGGCCGGTGCGTCCCTGCCCGTCGAGGTGGAGGTCTTCCGAATGGCCGCCCCCCAGCCGCAGGAGCACACCCTGGGCGCGCTGAGCAACTTCGACCTGGACGAACTCTACCGCACCAGCCGCAACCTGCTCCAGCCCTCCCAGCAGGCCTCCGTTTCCCGCGACATCATGACCCACCTGCAAAACTACGGCTTTAACGCCAACCTGTTGCCCGGCCCGTTCCTCGCCGGTGACACCGCCGCCGAGCCCGCCGCCTTGACGGCCGCGCTGAAGGATCGCCTGCGCCTTTCGCCGGGATTGCCGCTGATCGATCTGCGCTACGCGGTTCACCTGGGGCATTTGCGGAACCTCCAGCCGGGCACCAGCCGCTTCGACTCCGCCTTCACCAACCTGGCCAAGGCGGCGGCCGACGTGCTGGGCAAGGCCGGCATCGCCAACGCCCCACTGTTCTACGGCCACGTGGGCGAGGGCGAGCTGCGCGAGGCCCTGGCCTGCTGCGACGCGGTCAAGGCCGGCGGGGCCAAGTCCGCCGCCTGCGTGCTGCCGGGCCCGCCCCAAAGTTCCACCCAGCGCGACGAACTGCTCAAGCGGCTTGATGTCCTGCTCATCGAGCCTCACCCCGGTAGCGGGGCACTGGTGGACGAGTTCAAGAAGACCCCCGGCCGGCCGGTCATGCTGCTTGCCCAGCCCAGCGTGTTCGGCACAGGCTTCTGCGCCTATGGCCTGGGGGCCGAGGGCGTCTATGTCCGCCCGATCTTCCAGGACCTGCCGATGTTCAACGCCTTCTGGTTTGACGGCCGGAGCCTGCTGCTGCCCGATACCCCCGACAACGGCCTGCTGCCGCCCTTCAAGCAGAGCCTCCAACCCACGCTCACGCTGTTGCAGGTGCAGCAGGGCAGCCAGGACCTACACCTGGCACTGTGGTGCGAGGCCCTGGCCAAGGCGGCCAAGGCCAAGGGCCTGGACGCATCCGAAATGGACAAGCTGCTGGCCGACATCCGCGCCGCCTGCGCCGCCCGGCCGGACAACTTCGAACCCGACGGCCTGCGCAGCGCCGCCGCCGGCAACCAGCAGACCTGCGATTGGCGCACCGGCCTGATCTCCAAGGCCGCCAAACTCTCAGCCGCCCTGGCCGCCAAGTAGCGGCCCAGCCCCACGTGAGAAGCGATTCCGTCGCGCGAGCAACCAGGCGGTCGCACGCACCAGTCGGTTATTCCTACAGTTCGGTTAACGCGAATTGGGCATTAATCAGCATCAGGGCATAGAAGGCGTACAGACGTCCATCCTTGACCGACCCCTTAGAGCCTATCCTAATAACC
>PMYM01000264.1 GCA_003171235.1 Phycisphaerales bacterium
TAGCCGGGATCGGCGTCGGGGGTGGCGGGCACCACGGGGGTGACCTTGCCGGCGGCGCTGAGGGTCTGCACGGCCATGAGGCCCAGCTCCGGGCGGACGTAATTGGCCATGAAGGCGTTGGAGCATCGCCGGGCGATGTCCGCCAGCGGGGCCTTCTGGGCGTCGGGGGCGACGCCGGCGGATTCCAGGGCCGCTCGCATGGTCTCGGGCAGGTTCCACCAGGGCATGTCGTCGTTTATGGGTTTCCGGCCAATCAGGTCGTAGGCCTTCACCATGCCCAAGCCCTGCGGCGAAAAACCGTTGGCGAAGTTTTGCCGCAGCACCTCGCTCAACAGTTGGCGATACCTGGCCAGGCGCGCAGGTTCGACCTTCCCGAGCAAACCGCGGCGCTGGGCGCAGCGCAGCAGGCGCAGGCCCAGGCCCACGAATTCGGCGGCGTGGCCGGGGTCACAGAGCAGCGCCCCGTCGGCGTCGATGAACGCCTTGCCGTCTGGGCCGGCGAATTCCCACATGTCGAATTTTTGCCCGGTGGGGCCGTCGCCTTGGGTGTCCACGTGATGCTCGAGGATGTAATCGATGAAGTCCAATCCGGTCTGCAGGTAGCTCTCCTGGCCGGTGAGCTCGACGAAGATGGCGGCGGCGCCCAGGCCGATCATGCGCGGGGCGTGGGTGATCCGCCCGGGTATGGGGACCAGGGCCACGTTGCGCGGGTCCAGCGACTGCTGATCGGAGCGGAATCGCCCGGCGGCGATTTCGGCCAGCACGGCCTGGCCGGCCCGGTGGGCCAGCTCCAGCCAGTCGGCCCGGCCCAGCAGATGCCCCGCCGCCAGCAGGCCCTTGGCAAAGAACAGCTCGCTCATGTTGGCGGGTGCGTCGGCCGGCAGGGCGAAGGGGGCGGGCTTGCCGCCCGGGCCCACGCGCAGGGGCCGGCCCTGGCGGTCCATCATGAAGAACAGCCGCCCGCCGTTGGCGGCGCGGAGGCGCAGCATCGACTCAGCCACGGCGGCGGTCATGTCCCGCAGGCGCCGGCACAGGCCGGCCCGGGCGCCGGCGTCGATGTGTTCCTGGCGCAGGAGCCACTGGCAGTGCCCGGCCAGGGCCTCCAGGCCGCGGCCCTGGATCCAGCCGTAGACGACCTCCGGGCCGCGCAGCGGGTCGTCGTCGGCGAAGTCTCGCCCGTCGATAAGGCTCAGCTTGGTGTCCACGAAGCCGTAGCCGGCCCGGCGCTCGAACCGATCCACCACCGCCTCGATGACCGCCCCGACCATCAGCCGGTAGTCGCCCAGCAGGCTGGCCAGGTCGCTCAGCCCGGGCCGCTCGCCCAGTATCGTCCGCTTGAACTGCCCAACGTCAAAGACGCGATCGGCCATGGCTTTTCCTTCGTTTAGGTGCCGCCAATCTAGCGAAGGCCGTGGGGAGTTCCAAGACTATACGCAGAGGCGCAGAGGACGCAGAGAAAAGGAAGAAGAAAGGAGGAAGGACAGAAGCAAGAAGTACCAGAAGGATCAGAAGGTATAATGAGACGCAAAAGGAACGGCCCATGAACCGATTCTGGATTGCTATCGCCGCAGTCGCCGTCGTCTGCGGCATTTTCGCGGGGTGTAACCAAAGGAAAACGCCTGACAGTCTTACCGCATTGCAGTCCGCACAGAAGACAGAATGGAAGCTTCCCGGGCCAGTGATTTCCTGGACAGGCTTATTCGTATCTTCCGATAGAAAATTCGCCTTGATGATCGGTCTGGAAGGCGAGGAATTGCGAAGCTCGTTGTGGAGGTTAGACCTACAGACGGGGCAGGTCGAAAACATTCTACCGGAAGGCGCTGCCCTGTTGAGGTGCTCGCGGGATGGCAGAAGAATAGCGTTCGGGGGTTTGTGGTATGAAATTCACATCAAAGACCTCTCCACTGGAAAAGAAGCGGTCTTCAACAAAGGAACCATCGGGTACCCGGGACATATGGAATGGGCTGGCGATCATCTTCTGGTCAGCGAGCCGACTGAATCTCCGCTCAAAGCCTATTACCCGAATGGATCATCCAACGAAACTAAGGTTTTTGGAGAAATCCTAGGAAGTGACATTGCCGGGCAGCGTCTATTGGTGCGGACATATTCACAGGATTCAATCGTACCTTGCCCCGAAGGCAAAACCGCCATATCCGTCGTCTCGCCTACAGGCAATTTGCTGCGAGTCCTGGCTGTAAGCAGCGGAGATTTCACGGCAATTATCAGTAGAAAGGGAGAGTTCGCGCTATTGTATTTCTTCAGAGATTCGGACAAGAGCCAAGTTATTTCAATAGAGACAGGGGAGACGTTCCCACTTCCTGTTTTTGAGTATCCTGAGGCGCCGTTTGCGATAGCCGATACGGGCGAAATGATCGCCATGAATTCATTCAAGTTGGTTTTGTGGAGCAAGGACGGCAAACGAGCAGACCTGGCCGATAACGTGGTCACAGGTACTTTCCTGAACAAGGAGATATTCTTCATCCAGTTCGCAGGAGAAGATACCTATCTGAAGGCTATTCCGTTCCCTCGTTAAGCGAACGGACGTTTCTTATATTTCCTCTCTGCGTTTCTCTGCGACCTCTGCGGTGGAAGTTTGTTTTTTCACACCATCCGCTTGCTGAGCCTTCGGGCGGCCAGCCAAAAGACGCACACGCCCATGATCGCCAACGCCAGCACCTGCGGCCAGAGCACGTTCAGCCCCACGCCCTTGAGGAACAGCCCGCGCAGGATCACCAGGAAATACCGTAGCGGATTGAGATAGGTCAGCATCTGCACCGCCTGCGGCATGTTGGCGATGGGGAACATGAAGCCCGACAGCAGGATGGCCGGGAAATTGAAGAAGAAGGTCAGCATCAGCGCCTGCTGCTGCGTCCGGCTGGCCGTGGAGATCAGCAGGCCCGCCCCGATCGAGACCATCAGGTACAGCAGGCTCGAGCCGGCCAAAAGCAGCTTGCTGCCGCGCAGGGGAATGTCGAACCACACCAGGCCCACCAGTGAGATCAGCAATACCTCGAACAACCCCACCAGCACAAAGGGCAGGCTCTTGCCCAGGATGAACTCGATGGGCCGGATGGGCGTGACGATTATTTGCTCCATGGTGCCCACCTCGCGCTCGCGCACCACGGCCATGCTGGTGAGCATGAGCGTGCTGAGCATGACCAGGATGGCGATGACGCCGGGGACGTAAAAGTCGCGGCTTTCGAGGTTGTCGTTGAACCAGGCCCGGCTGGCCAGGGTGAAGGTGGGCTGGGCCTGTGGCCCGGCCTGGCGCTCGATGCGCTGGACCAGCAGGGAATTGGAGTATTCACCCGCGATGCGGGCGACGTAGCCCAGCACCACCCGGGCGGTGTTGGAGTCGGTGCCGTCGATCAGCACCTGCACCGGGGCGGACCGCCCCCCGGCCAGGGCCTCGGAAAAACCCTTGTTGGTCCGCAGCAGCAGCGTGGCCTGGCTGCGGTCCAGCACGTCCTGGGCCTGGGCCTCGTCGGCCACGTAGGCGACGACCTGGAAGTAGCCCGACCGCTCCATGCGCGCCACCAGTTCGCGGCTGGCGACGGAGTTGTCCAGGTCGTACACGGCCGTGCGGACGTTGCGGACGTCGGTGGTGGCGGCGTAGCCGAAGATCAGTATCTGCACCACCGGCATGATGAACAGCACCGGCCACATCTTGGGATCCCGGAAAAGCTGGATCCATTCTTTCTTCAGCATGTGCAGGATGCGCTCGATCATGCCAGTTTCTTCCTGAACTTGACCTTGGCCACCACCACGGCGGCCGAGGCGAACAGCGTCATCAGCAGCGCCTGCACGCCCAATATCTCCAGCCCCACGCCCTTGAGATAAATGCCCTTCAGAATCTGAATGAAGTAGCGGGCGGGGATGAGATACGTCACCGCCTGGATGACGCGCGGCATGTTCTGGATGGAGAACATGAAGCCCGACAAGAGGTAGCTGGGCACGAAGGTCACCAGGATGGCCATTTGGCTGGCTAATAGCTGGTTGCGCGTGACGGTGCTGATGACCATGCCCAGCGACAGCGCCCCGGCCAGGAATATCGCCGCCATGGCGAACAGCAGGGCCACGCTGCCGCGCAGGGGCACGGCGAAGAGGTACTGGCCCATCACCACGGCCAGCGTCACGTCGGCCATGGCGATGACGAAGTACGGCGCCAGCTTGCCCACGATCAACTCGACGGGCTTGATGGGCGTGGAGATGAGCTGCTCCATGGTGCCGCGCTCCCACTCCCGGGCCACCGTCAGACTGGTCAGCAGGGCGGCGATGATGGTCATGATGACGGCGATCAGGCCGGGGATGATGAAGTTGCGCGACTCCAGCTCGGTGTTGAACAAGACGCGCTGGCGGAGGTCCAGCGGCGGGTCAGGCCGGCCCAGGCCGCGGCGCTGGAACTGGCGGAGCAATAGCGACTGGCCGTACTCGGCGGCGACGGCCTCGGCGTAGCCTTGGGCGATGGTGGCGGTGTTGGCGTCGGAGCCGTCCAGGATGAACTGCACCTGGCAGGGCCGGCCGGCCTGGACCTGGCGGGCGAATTCCTCCGGCACCACCAGGGCGGCCAGGGCGTGGCCCCGGTCGATGGCCGACTCCACCTGGGCGTAATCGTCCACGTAGCCGGCGGAGGCGAAGTAGCGCGAGCCCAGGAAGCGGCTGATGAGATCGCGGCTCTGAGGCGTCTGGCTCTGGTCGTAAATAGCCAGCGGCACGCGGTCCACGTCCAGCGTCAGCGCGTAGCCAAACAGCAGCAGCATCAGCAGCGGTATGGCCAGGGCCATGGCCAGGCTCAGCGGGTCGCGCAGCACGTGCAGGAATTCCTTGCGGGCGACGGCGGCGGTGCGGCGGAGGTTCATCGCTTAACCTCCACCTGCGGCCCGGCCTGACGGTCGTGGGACTCGATCAGCGAGAGAAACACGTCCTCCAGCGAGGGGGCGATTTCTTCCAGGCGCTGGACCGGGAACCCCGCCTCATTCAGGGCGTGGGCGATGAGTTCGCGGCCGGCTGGGCCGTCGGTGTCGCGGGCATCCTGCCCGCGCGCGGGCGAGACGCCCGCGACACGTGCGATCACCACGTGCAGCGCCTGGCCGAACAGCGCCGCCTCGTGCACCCCGCTCAGGGCCTCCAGCACGCCGATGGCCTCGCTGGGCCGGTCGCAGACTACCTCCAGCACCGCCTGCTGCATCCACTTGGTCTTGAGCTCTTCGGGCGTGCCGGAGGCGATCAGCCGCCCGCGATAGATCAGCCCCAGGCGGTCGCAGTACTCGGCCTCGTCCATGTAGTGCGTGGTGACGAAGACCGTCACGTGGTTCTGGGCCATCTGGTAGATCAGTTCCCAGAACCGCCGGCGGCTGACGGGGTCCACGCCGCTGGTGGGCTCGTCCAGAAAGACGATGGGCGGTTCGTGCAGCACCGCGCAGCCAAGGGCCAGGCGCTGCTTCCACCCACCCGAGAGCACGCCCGTGCGGCTGGCGCGGAGGTCCTTCAGCCCGGCCATCTCCAGCACCCAGGCCTTGCGCTGGGTCTTGTGGGCGGCGGGGATGCGGTAGATGCCGCTGAAAAAGTCGATGTTCTCCTCGACGGTGAGGTCTTCGTACAGGCTGAAGCGCTGGCTCATGTAGCCGATGCGGGCCTTGATCTGCTCGCTTTGGGTGCGGATGTCCAGCCCGGCCACGCTGCCCGACCCGCCCGAGGGCGCCAGTATGCCGCAGAGCATGCGGATGGTGGTGCTCTTGCCGGCGCCGTTGGGCCCCAAGAAGCCGAATATCTCCCCCGCCCGCACGGCGAAACTAACCTTGTCCACGGCCAGGAAACGCCCGAAACGCTTCTCCAGGTCGCGAACCTCAACAGCAGGAAGGTTCGAGTTTCGAGTTTCGAGTTTCGAGTTATTCGGCGATTCCGACAACGGTCACGGCTCCTCTGGGAAGTAAGAAGGGAATTCGACACAGAGACACAGAGACACAGAGAGGATAGAGCGAAGAAGGAAAGGAAGGCTTCTGTCCGGCCGTTCCTGCTTCGATAATATTCTCTTTCTCTCTTCTGTTTTTTCTCATCTCTGCGTCTCTGTGTCTCTGTGTCGAATGTCTTTGCTTTTCATTCACAACCCACAACCCGCAACTCGCACTTCGCGCTGCCTTGGCTCCCTGTTAATTCGAAACTCGAAACTCGAAATCCGCACTTATCTCTCAGTCACTGCCCACAATGGAGATAAACACATCTTCAAGCGAAGGCTCAACTTTCCGCAGGTCCAGAACCTCCATCTTGGCGGCACCCAGTGCCGCGCGGATTCGCTCGGAGGTCGCCTCGGCGTTCTGGCAGACCACGTGCACGCGGTCGCCAAAGAGCCCCACGCCCCCGCCCAGGCTTTGCCGCAGCAGCGTCCAGGCCGTCCGCGGCTGGGCGGTGCGGGCCTCCAGGATCGTCCCTTTCATCAGGCCCTTGATCTGGGTTGGCGTGCCGCAGGCGATGAGCTTGCCGTGGTGCATCAGGCCCACCCGGCTGCAGCGCTCGGCCTCGTCCATGTAGGAGGTGGCCAGCACGATGGTCACGCCCTCGCGCAGCAGTTGGTAGAGGATGCGCCAGAAGTCTCTCCGGCTGACGGCGTCCACGCCGTTGGTGGGCTCGTCCAGCAGCAGCACCGCCGGGGTGTGCACCAGGGCGCAGGCCAGGGCCAGCTTCTGCTTCATGCCGCCCGAGAGGTCGCCCGCCCGGCGCCGCCGGAAGGCCTCCAGGTCGGCGAAGGCCAGCAGCCGGTCGATCCGCTCCCGCCGCTCCCGGCCGGTCACGCCGTAGATGTCGGCGTAGAAGTGCAGGTTCTCCATCACCGTCAGGTCGGCATACAGCCCGAATCGCTGGCTGACGTAGCCGATGCGGGCCTTGACCTGTTCAGCCTGCGACACCACGTCGAACCCCGCCACCTCCGCCCGGCCGCCGGTGGGCTCCAGGATGGAACTCAAGAGCCGCAGGGTGGTGGTCTTGCCCGCCCCGTCCGGCCCGACCAGGCCGAAGATCTCCCCGGCCTCCACCGACAGGGTCAGCTCCGACACGGCCGTCAGGTCGTCAAACTTCCGCGTCAGGGATTGTGTCTGTATGGCGGCCATTACTTATCCAAGACTCTACGCAGAGGCGCAGAGAACGCAGAGAAAACGCAGAGACAAAGTTATATTGGCTCTTTGCTTTTTTTTAATTTCAGTCTCTTGTGTTCGCGTTGTTCGCGAAGTTCGCGGCTAAGTTTTTCCGCACGCCGCACTATTCCGTCATGATTTCCGCATCCGCAGGCATGCCGGCCTTAAGTTCCATGTCCGGGTTGGGCAGGTCAACCTTGATGCGATACACCAGCTTGACCCGCTCCTTCTCGGTCTGCACGTTCTTGGGGGTGAACTCGGCCTGGGGGGAGATGAACGACACGCGGCCCTCGAAGACGCGCGACGTGCCGTCGATCTTCACCTTGGCCGGCTGGCCGAGCTTGACGCGGCCCAGGTCGCTCTCGCTGACGAAGGCCCGCAGGTAAACGTTGGTCACGTCGCCCAATGTGATCACCGGCGTGCCGGGGGAGAGGTACTCGCCCGGCTCGGCGTTCTTGGCCAGCACCATGCCGGCGATGGGGGCGTGGATGGTGGCGTCGTCCACCCGCACCTGGGCCAGTCCCAGGCCCGCCTGGGTTTGGGCAAGACGGGCCCGGGCCTGCTCGATGGTTTCCTTTCGCGGCCCGGCCTGCACCAGGGCGTGGGCCTCTTGGGCCTGGCGCAGGGCCGAACGGGCCTGCTCGACCTGGTCCTTGCGCGCCCCGGCCTTGACCAGCTTGAGGTTTTCCTGGGCCTCCAGCACGCGGGCGTGGGCGGAGTCGTAGGCGGCCTTGGCGTCATCGACCTCCTTGGCTGTGGCGAACTGGCTTTCTCGCATCTGCACGGCGCGGTCGTACAGGCTCTTGGCGTTGGTCTGGTCGGCCTGGGTGCGGGCGACGGTGGCCTCGGCCGAGGCGATCTCCTGCGGGCGGGCACCCGCCAGCAGGTCGTCCAGGGCGCTGCGGGCCTTTTCGGCGGCGGCCTGGGCCTGGGCGATTTCCTCCGGCCGGGAACCCGCCAGCAATTCGTCCAGCGCCGCCTGGGCCGCCTGCACCTCCGCCTGCCGCTGGGCCAGCTCGCGATCCAGGTCCGTATGGTCCAGCACCGCCACCACCTTATCCTTGTCCACCAAGGCGCCCTCGTCCACCAGGCGCTGGGCCAGGCGGCCGGGGATGCGAAAACTCACGTCCACCGTCACCATCTCGATGTTGCCCGACAGCCGCACCACCGAACCGTTGCCGTGATTCTGGCCCCAGACTCGCCAGCCCACCAGAGCCGCTACCGCCGCCAGGATCGCGCCGGCTATGACGATTCGCTTTTTCATGTCTTTGATTCCGGGGTCAACTCTCCGCCCGCCTTGGCTTTGTTCTTCTGTAACCTATAGCCTGAAGCCTGCAGCCTGTGGCCTGCGGATTTGTGTGAATTATGATTCACTTTAATTGCGACAGCAAACACCTTCCACCCGCGCTGCACCTGGGCGGTGACGTCGAAGTCGCCCTCGCTGGCGTACCACAGGATCACCGCCGGGGCCAAGAGGCCCCAGGCCATCACCGCCAGGCTGAAGGCCTCCACGTCCTTGCGGATGACGCCCTGGCCCTGGCCCTGGCGAATGATGTCGGCCAGGGCGCCTAGAAAGCCCCGCAGCATGCCGTAGGCCTGGGCCTTGCGCTGGCCGGAGGGGCCCTCGGCGAAGATGATCCGCGGCATGGCCGGAATCTCGCGCACCATGGCCACCTGCCGCATCAACAGCCGCTCGATCCGCTCCAAGGGGTCGCTCGTCTGGCGGCAGACCGCCTGCAGGTTGGCTTGGGCCTTCTGGACGATGGACTCCATGGCGGCTGACAGCACCTCTTCCTTGCCCCGGTAGTGGCGGTAGATGGCTGAGGGCACCAGCCCCACCTGGCGGGCCAGCCCGGCCATGCTCAGCCCGCCCAGGCCGCGCTGGGCGATCACCTGCAAGGCCGCCTGGGCGATCTGCCGCCGCCGCACCCGGCCGTCAAGCTTCTGGGTCATGTTCCCTGCTCCATGTGAATCTATATTCACTATATTCCAAGATGCGGCGCCGGTCAAGTGGCGGCGAGCCTCCGCTTGGATTTCAAATCTGGGAATTTCAAATTGCAAATTGGCGGAGCCAAGGCGCTGCCGCGACCCCCTCAATTCCCAGATTTGGAATTCCTTGAAGAGGTCCGTTATTCACTCAGTTCCCGGCCAATATCTTTCCACGCGCTGCAACTGTGACAGGGCCTGGGCTCGAAAGTGGTCGCCATGCCAAAGCACGGTCGAGGCCTGGAAGGCCGAAAAGACGGTAGCCGGGGGTGCAGCGTCCCGAGCGAAGTCGAGGGACGCGCAACCCCCGGTAAGACGCTCTCCTGAATTCCAGAGGCAGTGCCGTGATTGGCCGGTGGATTGATCGCAACTGCCGATGGTGTGGTTTTCCGGAGGCGTCTTCCGCTGCCGAGGGTGTGATTCTCTAGAGGAATCTCTTGCGAAGCTAGCGACACCAGCGCGAGCAAGGTCAAGTCCGCGCGCGGGTCCAGCCGCTCGCTCTGTGCGGCGGGGGCATGCTTTCCGGGGGCTCCGGCTGCGCCGTGCTCGCTCCACCCCCGGCTACCGTCTGCGGGCCCCGTCGGGGCCGGGGAAGAGAAAAACGCCGCACCCGGGTCTGGCCACAAATTCAAAAGCCTCCGGTGGGCAACCGGAGGCTTTTGAGAAGGCAGGAATCGAAATCGCCGGCGAATAATCGCCGCGCTGCTACTTGCGGTTCTTGATGTATTCCTCGGTCTGTTTGAGCAGTTTCTGGAACTCCGCCATCTTCACCCATCTGACCGAGTAATCGGTAAACAGGACAGCAGCCCCTTCATTGTTGTTGATCTGGGGCGGCTCGTAGGCCAGGATCAGGTTGGGCGGGGCGTCACTCCCCATCACGTTGCCGAGATACACGTAGTCAGGCCCGCCGACCAGTTTGCCTTCGGCGTCGCTTTCGGGTTTGCGACCGCTAGTAGGACTGAGCAGGCAATTGTTACTGATTATATTCTTCTTGACCAGGGCCTGCAGGTCCGGCGGGAACTGCTCGTTCTGGTCATTCTGGTAAAGGACAATGGCTTTGCCGATGGCGTTGAGATTGGCCATGGACAGGGCTTGCTTGGCTTGGGCTCTGGCTCTGCCCAGTGTAGGCAGCGCAACGGAAACTGCCATGGCGACGCCCGCCGGGGCCATCATGACTTGGGGGTTGCCTTCCACGGAAATGCCATTGTCGTCGGCGGAAACGCTGACGATGCCCAGGCCCAGCATTTTCTCCAGTTCGGTCAAGTCCGGCAGGGCGGTCAGCATTTGGGGGTTGCGCAGCGAATTACCCAGGGCGCTCATGCCGCCCAGCCCGAAACCATAGAACAGCCGGGCCAGTTGCGGGGTGTTGACGACCATCAGGGCATTGGGGTTGGGGCTGAAGCGCTTGCGGGCGGCCTGGTTTTCCGGCAGGTCCAACAGGCCCTTCTGGCCGGCGGTCTTGATGGCGGCCGAGAGCACCTGCGGCCAGGCGGCGATGTACAGCCGTCCGTCCCGGATCGCCCAGGCTGGGGCGAGGGGGAAGGGGAAGAAATCCCTGCTTGGCTCCCTGGGATTCTTAACCATATAGCGGATTTCAGTCTGGCCCACCTTCGTGGCGGCGAAAGCGAAGGGAGCGGCGGCACTGACTAGACCTTCCAGCGTGGTCACGGCGGCGGCGGCCTTGGCGGCGTCCTTGACGCCCACGCTGAGGTAGGTGCCGCTGACCAGGCCGCCCAGGCTGGGGGCGCTGACCAGCATCCAATCGTCGCCCAGGGCGGAGGCCAGTTCGGGAATGTCCAGGCCGGTCATGGTCTTGACCATCTCGAGGGCGCCGTCCATCTGGGCGGGGGCCTTGGGCTCGATCTGCCCGGCGATGGCCTTGATCTCGGCCAGGGCAACGGCTGGGTCAAGCCCGAAGGCGACCGCAAAGGTGGTGTCGGCGGGCAGGCGGGAGATGGCCTCCTTGGAAAGCGGTTTGCCGGCCAGCAGCTTCATCAGGCCGGTGTGGGGGGCCTTGCTGGCCAGCCGGAGCCGGACCAGTTCGCCGTCGGGAGAAATGCTCAGGGCATAAGTCACGGAGGTGAGCTTGCTCAAGCCCAGGGCCCCTATGACCTGACGGGGCATCTGCTGCTGGTTCTTGGGGTTGGAGGCTTCCTGTGCGGCAATGGTGTCGATCAGGGCATAGAGTTTTGGGGCGTCCAGGTAGAAAGCGCCCTGGAGCTTGCCGCCGGCGGCGGCGTCCTTGACGGCGGCCACGAAGTCCGCCTGGGCCGACAGCGGCTTGGCCTTGCCTGCCGCAACATCCTGCATCTGCGCCAAGCCCTTGCCTATGGCGACGCAGAAGGTGGTGCTGTTGCCCGCAAAGCCGAATTGAATGGCGCCCGCGGGGGTGGACACGCTGGAGAGGCCCGACTCGGTCTTGAGGACTTCCACCCCGGCGGCGGGCGCCTGCTCCAGCAGGTTGGCCAGGTTCGTGGCGAAGGCGGCTTTGTCCTGGCCCAGTTCAAACAGGGCCAGGGCCGATACTTCCGGCGGGCCGTTCTTGTGGGGCGCCACCTCCAGAATGGCCAGGCCGGCCGGATGCACCGCGGCGGTCATGGCCAGGTTCATGACGGCTGTCATCGTCTTGGCCATTTTGGGGTCTTTGGCCAGTCCGGTCTGCTCAAGCATTTGCTTCATGAGGTCGGCCGGTTGGGTGGTAGCCGTGCCGTCGACCGGGACGCCGCCTGCCCAGCCCAGGTAGGCCAGAGGGCCCTGGGGCAACTTGTCGGCCAGCGGAGGCGCCTGGTCCTGGGCCATCGCCGCCAAGGGTAGAATCAAGGCCGCCAATAACGCTATCATCATTCGAGTCGCCATCTTCTTCTCCTTTGAACTGTGTGAATATGCGCGCCCCCGCAGGGCGGTTGTGATATCTTCCCAAAAAAGCCCGGCGCGGGCCAGTGGAAAATGTCCAGGTGGAACAGGTTTGCAACCTGTTCAATGCACAGCTGGAAAGGCTGTGCCACCAGGTGGAACAGGTGTGCAACCTGTTCGATGCACAGCTCGGAAAGCTGTGCCACCAAGGGCTGGGAAAATGGGAGACGGCATGAAGAACCTGCTAGTTCCCTTGGCCATGTTGCTGTCGCTGCTGGAGATTTCCTGCAACCCCCCGCCGCCGCCGGCCCTGCCGGCCGAGGCGGCCGTTTCCGCCAGCGGGTGGAGCTTCGCCGGCATCCCCGGCGAGAAGCTCCAGACCCGCCACTACGTCATCTACACCACCGCCGGCACGCGGGCCTTGCGCCAGGAGCTGCCGGGTTTCATGGAAAGCGCCTATAGCCAATATCTCCAGCTCACCGGCCTGGCGGATAAACCCGCCGCCCCCATGGTCATCTACCTGCTGGGGGACCGCGGCCAGTGGGCGGCCATGACCCAAACCGTTACCGCCCCTTACCAGCAGACCTACCTGACCATCCAGAACGGCGGCTACTGCTACCAGGGCGTCTGCGTGCTGTGGGATCTTTCGCATGTGGCCACGTACTCCATTGCCGCCCACGAGGGCCTCCACCAGTTTTTGTTCCACCGGGTGCGGCAGCCGCTGCCGGCCTGGGTGGAAGAAGGCCTGGCCACGCAGATGGAGGGCTTTAGCCCCAGCGGCCAATCCATCGCCCTGTCGCCCGGCCAGAACAACCTCCGCCTGGTGAGCCTGCGGACGGAGTTGTCGGCCCAGCGCTGGGTGGGCCTGAGCGACCTGCTGGAAAGCGACGCGGGGGAGTTCCTCACCACCCACAGTTCGCTCCAAGGGCCCGAGTACTACGCCCAGTTGTGGGCGATGCTGTCGTTCATCCTGAGCGAGCCCGACTACAGTGGGGGCCTGCGGCGTATGATCGCCCAGGCCGAGGCGGGCAACCTCCAGCCGCCGCCCCCTCCGGGCGCTCCGCCAAGGAGCATCGAGTACAACAAGGCCATGTCGATGCCGGTCTTCCGCCAGTACATCGATCCGGACCTCGGCCGCTTCGAGGCCCGCTACAAGGGCTACGCCCGCAAACTCGCCGGGCTGAACTGATTTTCGATTTACGATGTTCGATCAGTACTGTCCGGTTAG
>PMYM01000208.1 GCA_003171235.1 Phycisphaerales bacterium
CCCAAGTGGCTGCTGGCGAGCCGGTCGGCGATCCGTTGGCGGCCCAGTGGTCGAGAGAATGCTGATCTTGTGGCCATATATTTCGTAACTAGCTTACTTATAAGGAGTTATCTATCATTTACGCACGAGTATTAGTTGCGCTGTACTGCTAAGACCGGGGCCTGTTAAGAGAAGAAAAGCCTGCTTGCGCAGGCTCAAACAAGCAAGCAATGAACTACACCGTAATGCAAAGCGCCTAAATCAGCGAATTGCGCGAGCGACCCGGCAGCCGCTCGCCCTGCCCGGCTGCCGCAACGACTGCCGTCATTTTCAACGGGGTGCAAAGGGCGCCAATCACACCTTCTCGTACACGCCCAGGAGATTGTTTTCCGGGTGCTTGACCCCAAACATGCGCAGAACCCGCCACGCGCACAGTTCAACGAAACAGGTGGCGCGAAAACGGGAAAGAATGTTGCAGTCGTCCAGAAAAGCGAAGGCGACTTCCTTGAAACCCCCCGCTTCAAACACGGCGCGCAGCGTTCTTCTCGTGTTCATCCGGTAAAAGGTCGGGAAAACGTCATCCGCCCCAGCATTCCACATCAGGCTTGCGAAGCGCCGGTGCCACTTGTCCGGAATCCCTCTGGCGGCAACCGAAGCCAGCGACCATCGATTCGGGGTGTAGATCACAACTCTTCCACCCGGCCTAATCAAGCGAGCCAGAGACTGAATTGCTTGCTCCGGCCTTTCGATATGTTCAGCCACCATCCGCAAGGTTGCCAGATCGAAAGTCCGGTCAGTCCTGAAGTCTTCGATGCTGCTCTTGACCCGCTCATGCACGAGTTCATTCTGCTCCAGATTATCACTGGGGTCCACCCCAACCAGTGCGCCGCAGCGACTTGCTATGTCTCTGGCCAATGCCGTCGCGCCCGGGAAGACGGATTTCCCTCCGCCCACATCGATCCACCTGCAGCCGTTGTTCACCAGCCTATCGACTACCCCGTGGTACCATTGGTCAGGGGAGAAGTACCCGAACCAGCGCCTCATCCGCACCCGCCAGCCGTGATTCCTCGGGTCGCCGTGGTACTTACGGAAGAGGTTGTCCAGGTCCGTCTCATGGGGCAGTATTCTGAATTCGGGGGAAACCATGCTTATCTCCGGTCCTTGGGTTTGGGGCCGGGCTTGTTTGGCAGGAGCCAAGCAGGGCGAGCGACGGCTGACAGACCATGTCAACGGGCGTCTTGAAAGCGGGCGACCGGGCTCGAACCGGCGACATTCACGTTGGCAACGTGACGCTCTACCACTGAGCTACGCCCGCGTGCCAACAGCCATATTAGCTGATCGGCCTGACGCGTCAAGAGCATTTTACGACATGCATCTTACGCAGGCGAGGCAGAATAGCGGCGCGCGAGCAAGGTTTCCTTGTTAGCAGGCAGTAAGCCCCGGTAGGGCGCCTTGGGCTGCGGCAGATGCAGGGGGGGCCTTGCGGGGCCGGGCATGGAAATAATCGCGAACTCCCCACTTCAGGAGGCTTCTGGTACAATAATGGCCAATCGGCATGGCCGGGCCGATGCGGCTGGGCGTCGCGGCGCCTGCCGCTGGGCCGCTTCGCCGCTGAGGGCGGGCGCGGAGTTGTCGTCGCGCCATGTCGCCCCTGACGGCCCTATGCCCGGCAAGCTCAGGACGAAGGACATCGCATGCGAATGAGAATCTTCGGCGCGGTAACGGCGGCAAGCCTGCTGGCAATCTGTTCGGCACTGACGGGGCAACCTGTTGCCGGTTCTGCCCCCGCCTCCAGCGCCCCGCGCAGCTTCCCCCTTGGGCCGACCAGCAGCCTGGCCTTTGCCGGCATCAGCATCGCTCTGCCCAAAGACCTCACGCCCGAGCCGGCGACGGACGAATCAAGCCTGTTTCGGCTGGTGGACAAAGCGGGCGAGCAGACGGTTTTGGCCGTCACCCTGACGGTCATGCCGGTCAAGGCCACGGCCACGGTGGATTCGCTGCTGCGGGCCACCGACCCGACGGCCTCGCTGAACTTCTCCAACGTCAAGGAACTGCGGCGGCAGAACCTGCAAGTGGCCGGCCTGCAAGGGCGCGTGCAACTGCTCAGCTACACCTGCCGCAAGCTGGACCTGACGGCCGTCCGCCTGGCCATGGCCCGCCCGGTGGGCCAAAGCGGCATGCAGATGGGCTACATCCTCACGGTCGAGGCCCTGAGCGGGCATGGGCGGGAAATCCTGCCCCTGCTGGCGTCGATGGCCGCCAGCATCGGGCTTTCCGACCCGGTGAGCCTGCGCCAGGATAAAGTCGAGTTGGCCCCGATGGCCATATCCGCCGACCGCTGGGGCATCGGCTTCCGCCCGCCGGCCTACTGGAAGTGCCAGTCCAGCGCGGATCAAACCCTGATCGTCTGCTACCAGATGGACTACACCGTCAACCAGCCCGGCGCCCGGGCCACCCTGGCCGTGCGCCAGGCCCCCGCCGGCAGCGTGGACGAAATCCTCCAGAAGTTCATGGACGAGCTGCAGGCCGACGTGGAGAAGCACAAGATCAACGTCAAGGTGGTGCGTCAAGGGCAGGCGGGGATGGGCGAACTGCCCGGACGCGAGACGGTGATAGCCCATTACGACGAGCAGGGCAAACTCACCGACGCGATGGACCACCGGATGGTCGTGCGGGGAGGGCTGCTGTACACCCTGGAGGTCCTGTACGTGGGAGACTCCATCGACGCCGCCCAGCGGACCATGCAGACCCTGGCCGAGGGCGTGAAATTCTCGGTCCCGACGGCCCCCGCGTCGGCCGCTCCGGCGGCCCCGGAGGCCGGCCCCGGCGGCCCGCCCCCAGGCGGCGCCACAAGCACGTCGGCCCCGGCATCGGCTGCCGCAACCCCCCCGGCAGGGCGGTAGCGCCCGGGACTCCCGGAAGGCAAACACAAGGAAATGCTTAATGGCCAGGGATAAGGCCCAGGTTAAGCCAAACAGCATCATCCAGGGCGACTGCGTCGAGATCCTCTCGGGCCTGCGCAGCCCGGTGGCCGACCTGATCTTCGCCGACCCGCCCTTCAACATCGGCTACAAGTACGACGTCTACCAGGATCGCAGGAAATACGACGACTACTACGCCTGGACCCAAAGCTGGATGGCCGCCTGCGTCAAGAAGGCCCTCAAGCCTCGGGGTTCGATGTGGGTGGCCATCGGCGACGAGTACGCCGCCGAGGTCAAGACCATCGGCGACCGCCTGGGCCTGCACCTGCGCAACTGGATCATCTGGCACTACACCTTCGGCCAAGCCACCAAGCGCAAGTTCGCCCGCAGCCACGCCCACCTTTTCTACTGGACCAGGGACGCCAAGGAGTTCGCCTTCAACGACATGGCCGTGCGAATTCCCTCCGCCCGCCAGACCACCTACGCCGACCGCCGTGCCAATCCGGCCGGCAAAATGCCCGACGACGTGTGGAGTTTTTCGCGCGTCTGCGGCACCTTCAACGAGCGGGTGGACTGGCATCCCTGCCAGATGCCCGAGAAGGTGCTGGAGCGGATCGTAAAGGTGTCATCCGACCCGCGCCAACTGGTGCTTGACCCCTTCAGCGGCTCGGGCACGACCTGCTCGGTGGCCGCCCGGCTGGGGCGGAAGTACATCGGCATCGACCTGTCAGCCGATTACGTCGCCAACTCCCGCCAGCGCATCGCCGACACCCTGGCCGGCAAGCGGGCCAAGACCGACATCGCCGAAAACCCCGAGTCCCTGCGACACCTGCGGAAGGTCGGCGGCGGTGGCACCGGAAAGAGACGGGGGCATACGCCTAAGCCCCAACCGTCCGTGAAAACATCCGAGAACCCCGCGGCCGAACCCGTCATGCCCTTGTTTCCTGCCCGCCAGGCGGGGGCTTGAAACAGGGACGGCACGCAGATTCCTCAAAACAACCGAGGAATCAGCGTGCCCTACAACGCCATCCCCGGATTTCGGCCCTGTGCGGCGGGCGTCGCCCGCCATGCCCGATTGAAGGAATTGGCTCTCCGAAAGGAGAGCATGAGAAAGCCCACGGCCGGCCAGCCGTGGGCTTTGAAGACTTACACAGGCGAAATACCCGTGCCGTGGTGTCACTCCACCGCCGCGTTAAGTGCGATGGTCGCGCGCAGCAGGCGCGCCTCCCGCTGCAGGCCGCGCGTGCACAGGGCCATGACCAATGCGAAGTAGCCTTCCAGCAGGTGGTACGCCCGCAAGTTTACCGGGCCGTACTTTCTGACGTAGGCGGCGCGGAATCGCCCGCCCCAGTCGATGCGGACAAACGGCTGTATCGTGGGCTCGTCGGTCCGCAGGCGGTAGAGGTAGCAGTTCTCCGTGGGGCGGTCAAAACCTTCGACCTGGACCTTTCCCGACCTCAGGGCCAACAGTTCGCCCGTCGCGTAAGATTCGTACTTGACCAGGTCGAACATCGGGTGGCCCCGGTCCACCCCGGCCACCGAAACCGGGTCGAGCAGGGTCAGTCGCTGCGGCCAGTCCTGGTCGGTTGCGCGCGCCGGCAGCAGGATGTTCTCCAGGAAGCAATCCCCGTGCAAGCGCACGCAAGGCCCATCGTCCAGCGATGACAACATGCCGGCCCGCTCACAAATCCGCTGGGCGGCCAGGCGCGTGCCGGAGAGGCGTTGGCCGTTGACCAGGATGGCCCCGGCGGCGATGAGCGGCGAGAGCCGCTCCTGCGACTCCAGTTCCGCCAGCACGCCGAACATGGTCTCCTTGACGTGCGCGGAAAGCGCCTGGTCGGGCCTAGCCGGCGTGTGCACCAGGTCGAAAATGACCCTGCCCAAGGCGTCCTGGAACAGGTCGGCCTGGGACTGGTCGATTTGCCCCGACTGGGCGATGGCGCCCACGTCGCGCGAGTCGTCGATGTAGGACATCTCGTAGCCGGCGCGCCCGCCCTCGTCCCAGGCGGCCAGCAGCTTGGGAAAATACCCGGCGACCTGGCCGGAGAGCGACTGGAGGTAACGAATCTCCCTACGCAGGGCGACCAGGCTCCACGGCCCGGTGCGGGCGCTCTGGGAAGCTTTACGTACGCGAAGGCTGCCGTCGGGCAGGCGAATCAACTCCGTCCGATCCCAATAGCCCTCGCGCAGCACCGCGACGGCGGTTGCTTCGGAAGCTCGGTTGGCAATTCTCTCCATGGTTGGTATTAGTCCGAAACCGTTTGTCTCGCATGCCCTTCCGCGCAAGACGCGTAAGGGCATGGCACCCGGCGACAGGTCATGTGGCCCAGCCGCCCTCGGCTGGGTTCATGCTAACCACTTCAAACCCGAGGGCGGGTGGGCCACACGACTATCCGAACGTCTGCCAGGCGGGGGGGTTGGAGAGTTTGTAGAGCATCTCGCCGGCCTTGGGGACGTACAGCCGGCCCTGGGCCTCTTTGCCCTGCCAGTCGGCGATGTTGATGCCGGCGGGGTCGCGGTAGCCCAGGTTCACCTGCCGGCAGCGGCTCTGGGGAATGCCCGTGGCCAGCGTCACCTGCACGCGGCACTTCTCCTTGCCGCCCTCCATCCTGCCGATGCCGCGGACGTGGGTGGAGTGCGCCACCACGCCCCAGGGGTAATGCTTGAACTTGTCCCAATCGGCCAGGAAGTAGTCGCGCGTGTGGTAGCCGATCTGGTCGATGACCTTGCCGTGGGTGTAGGAAATCTCGGTCACGTGCGGGGCGTAGATGATGAGCTCGCCGCCGTCGGCCACCACCGCCTCCATCTTGTACATGCACTTGCCGGCCGTCCAGATGTCGTCGTACATGGGCGGGGCGGCGGCCAGGATGCTCTGGTAGGGTTTGTCCACGTACACGACGTGCAGCTTGGCCGACAGGTCGGCGGCGGGGGACCAGGCCTCCTCCGGTCGGCCGAAGTACAGCCCGGCCAACTCGCCGTGATGCACCACCATGCACAGGGCGTACTTGTCGATGTTCAGCATGGCGGCGGCGCGGTCCACCGTGGCCCGCACCGGCGTGCGCTTGGCGCCGATGATCCTGGGGTTGGTGATCATCGCCCCCAGCCAGTGGAAGAAGTTCAGCAGTTCCGGCCCGCAGATGCCGGGGAAGAAATACTTGTTGCCGCCGGAAAAGCCCACCACCTCGTGCGGGAACACCGGCCCGACGATCAGCACCCGGTCGTAATCGAAGATGAGCTTGTTGACCGTCACCTCCACCGTCATCTTGAACAGCCCGCCGGAGATCTCGTAAACGTCCTGCTCGCTGAGGCTGCCGACCTGGCGCAGGGCCGAGCGGTTCTGCCAGTCGTGGTTGAAGACGCGGCTTGCGCCGAAGGTTTGGAGCCACTTTCCCGTCGGCACGGCGAAGAGCTTGTCGATCTGGGAGGGAGACAGGGCCGGGTGGGTGCCCAGGGCGATCAGGAAGTCCAGCCTTCCGCCCTTGGCGGTTATGTCCTGGTGCAGTGCCCGGGCCACCAGGGGCAGGGGGCAGGTGCGGGTGTGGTCGGGCACGATGGCCAGCACGCTCTTGCCGGCGACGTCCATGGCCGCGACGGCCTGGGTGACGATTTGCCGGATCTGGCCCTCGCTCAGCGTCCTGTCGGTGAACCCTTCTCCCAGCATCCGTTGCTCCTTGGTGAAAAGTTCACTTTACCGGGCGGGCAATGGGAAAACCAGCGGCTGGCGGCGGGCAGCCTCACCCCCACGCGAAGGTTGGGGGCGCGGTCGTCAAGAGATTGCGCGTAGAACAACTTGAGGGTGTCCGATGATTCAGCCCCGGATGGGGCGGTCGTTTGTAGCCCAGGGTGGAGCGAAGCGGAACCCTGGGGAAACGGACGGTGTGGTGATGTGAGCCCCGCCAGGGGCGACCGTAATCTGGCTTTCGCACCGGCCACGGTCGCCCCGTCCGGGGCTCCAATAAGGTGCGACGTTTTCCCAGGGCTCGGCCGTCCCTGCGGGACTTGGCCTCGCCCTGGGCTAAACACGCCCGCCCCTTGCGGGGCTAGGACCAATAGTTGTTTTCGAATAGAGCGGTCCGGGGTTAGATGGTGAGACGGGACGCTTGCTACTTCACAACAACGTCCATGACCACGACGAAATCACGTTGGGGCAGTTGGACTGTTCTTCGTTTAGCGGAGACGAATCTTTCCTTTGGAATCGAAACAAGGGTATCACACACGCCCCACGGCATCGGAGAGACAACCAAGTTGTACTCTCGTGTCCCATCAAGACCTGCGATATTGGTTGCAGCTTCCCTAGAAGCATACCCCAGCAAGGAAATCCGCCCTACGGAATCTTTGTGGACCTCAAAGTGGACGCTTGCGTAGATGTTTACTTGCCGCACCTCGGATTTTTCAAATTCTCCCGCTTGCAAGTCCGAAAGAGAGTAATTGAAAGGATATATCCAGAAGTACGTTCCGCTTGGCGCTTCACTTAAAACCTTGCCCGATTCCAACGGGTCTAGGCCACGAAGCCCAAGTTCCTTTCGCAATTCTCCCACCCTCTCAGTGTTGCCTGCAATACCAGTAGTCGGGTAGAACTTCATTGGTGCCAGGGTTGGGGGCGAGGCAAGTGTAGGTTGGTCATTCTGCCCTGAACCTTTCTGGAAGGCCCGGTCTGCTCTCTGAAGGCATGACCAGTTGGATGACGCGATAATTATCGCCCCTATTAGGCCGAGTGAGCCTGTGATGATTGCCGCCTTGACAACAGGATGTTTGCTCTCTGGAGCTGGGCTCGATTTCCTCATCCAAACTTCCCCAGATGAATTTTCGCTGATGATCGCCGCCAGTAGTAACTATGAGTTTATCCCATTATGAAGCTTCGACAAGCCAATTCTCGGCGGGCGGGTGGCATGGTCACGCTTCTTTTCGCGTGACCATGTGTAGCCTTCCAATGGAGAGAAGGTCATACCTTGCTGGGCATGCGTCAGGGTTGCCGCAGGTCTTTCATGGCCGCCGCAGCCTACTTCGCCAAGGCTTCGTAGCCCATGACCTACTTCGCCAAGGCTTCGTAGGTCAGGAACAACGCGGCCGCCATGCCACCAGATTTGGGCGGCCCAGGCACGGCACGCCGATTCCTCACCTTCGACGCCGAATCAGCCTGCCCTGCCTTCGTGCCACCCCGAGGGGAGCTTGGGGGTGCGACAAAAAAGACACCCCCAAGCGGCGATTTCGCTCCGCTTGAGGGTGGCACGGTTACGACCTGTTGACGGACGGACCGGATTGCGCGAGCAACCCGGCAGTTGCTCGCCCGACGGCCTGATGCATGCCCTTCCGCACAAAACGCGTAAGGGCATGGCACCCAGCGCAGTTAGTACTTGATGATCACGCCCATGTACTCTTCGGGGTTGTCGCGCAGGTTGGGGTAGATGGTCAGGGCCTGCTGCTGGTTGATGCGGTGGGTGATCATCGGGCGGACCTTGATCTTCTCTGTGTGCAGCCACTTCCACAGCAGCGGCACGTCGGCGGCCATTTGGGCGGCGTCGTAGTGTGCGCCGTGGGCGCCGATGAGGATGGTGCCCTTGGCGTGGATGTCGAAGTAGGGGTCGAACTCCTGCACCTTGCGCGGGCTGCCCAGGAGGACCACGCGGCCGCGGCGGGCGACGACCTTGAGGGCCTCGGTGATGGTGGAGGCCAGGCCGATGGCCTCGACCACCAGTTCGGGGGCCGGGGTCTTGGTTTCAGCGAACAGCTCGGCCAGGGTCTTATTGGTGGTGTTGAAGATGGTGGTGATGCCGCAGGCCTTGGCCTTGGCGATGCGGCCCTTGGACTGCTCGGCGGCGATGACATCCATCGCCCCGCACTGGTTGTACAACTGGGCGGCGAAGTTGCCGACGATGCCCTGGCCGATGACCAGCACGCGCTCGCCCACCTTCAGGGGCGCCAGGCGGATAGTCGTCATGGAGATCTGCAGCATGCGGAGGAAGGGGGCGATTTCCACGTCCATTTCCTTGGGCACCAGGGTAACTTCAGCCACGGTGGGCGTGGCGTAGGTGGCGTGGGGGCCCCAGTGCATGACCCGGTCGCCCTTCTTGAGGTTGCCGGCGTCGGCCTGCACCTCGCCGATGGCGGCGTAGCCGGGGCGGAAGGGATACTTGGCCCACTTGTTCTCCGGGACCGGCAGGGCGCGGTGGGTGCCGCAGAACAAGGCCAACTCGGTGCCGGGGCTGACCAGGGAGACGACGTTCTTGAGCAGCACGCGGCCGGCTTCGAGCTGGTCGGGAATGTCGAAGGTTTCCATCTCGCACTTGTTCGCTTCCGGGAAGACCAGGCGTTGGGCTTTCATGGCTATCTCCGGGCGGCGCTGTGCCGCCAGTAGTGAAATCGGACCTGCCGGGTGGATTGGCCTCCAGCCGGCTGACGCGTAAGTGAAGAATTCTACAACCGCCCGACAAGGCCCGTCAATGAATCAATCCGGGCGGAGTGCGTAGCGTAGGGCACGCTGATTTCGCGTCCGCGAAATCTGCGTGCAGTCCCTCTTCTTCGTTTTGCGTTGTTCGCGAATGATCCTTTCCTCTGCGTACTCGGCACTCATGACCTTTTTTCCTCTTGCCGTGGTTGGCGGCAACGCATGAAAATGCCGCCATGCGCGGACTAAAAGGCAAGATCGCCATTGTCACCGGCGGGCTGGGCGGGCTGGGATATGCGACGGCCCGGCGCCTGGCCGAGGAAGGCTGCAAGGTCGCCATTTTCGACCTGCCCCGGGACGGCCGTGACATGGCCGCCGCCATCGGCTGCGCGTACTACCGGGTGGACATCCGCAGCCCCGGCCAGGTCAAAAGGGCCTGCGGGGCGGTCAAGTCGCGCCTGGGCCCGGTGGACGTGCTGGTCAACTGCGCGGCCATCTTCGTGTGCAAGAGCTACGACGCCACGCCGCAGGATTGGCACAAGATCCTGGAGGTGAACGTCATCGGCACTTCGCTGGTGACCAAGTACGCGGTCGGGCAGATGAAGCCGCGCCGCCGGGGCAGCATCATCAACTTTTCCTCCATCAGCGGCTTCGTCGGCCAGCCGGAGTTCGCCACCTACAACTCGACAAAGTTCGCCATCCGCGGCCTGACCAAGTGCTGGGCCCAGGACCTGGGGCCATACAACATCCGGGTCAACTGCATCTGCCCGGCATACATACAGACCAGGCCTGCCGGAAAACTCAGCAAGAAACGCCTGGAGGACCTGCGCCGAATCGAGGCGCGGCACCTGCTCAACCGCAAAGGCCGGCCGGAGGAAGTGGCCGGGGCCGTCGCCTTCCTGGCCAGCGAAGATTCCACCTTCATCACCGGCAGCGACCTGCTGGTGGACGGCGGCTACCTGGCCAAATGAGCTACGCCCAAGGAAACCGGCCATGGCGGTAATGTCCAATCCGCCCGATCCGAATTTCCGCAAGCCCGCCCTGGTCTGCGCGGAGGGGGCGTGGGACTGCCACATACACCTGTTTGGCCCCAAGCCCGCCTACGGCCTGGTCAGCGACGCCGCCTACGACACCCCCGACGCCCTGCCCCAGACCTACATCGCCTTGCAGAAGGCACTGGGCCTGGAGCACGCCGTTATCGTGCAGACCATGGTCCAGGGCCACGACCACAGTCGCCTGCTGGATGCGCTGCGACAGCACCCTGGGCGATTCCGGGGCATCGCTGTGCCGGCCGGCGACGTCTCCGACGCCCAGCTTGAGGAAATGGACCGGCTGGGGGTTCGCGGCATTCGGGTGGTGGTTTCGACCGGACTGGCGGGGGTGGGGGCGCCAGCCGACGCCGGTCTTGACCGGCGGCTTATCGCCCGTGTGAGCGAACTTGGCTGGCACGTGCAGGTGGTGGCCGGCGGGGAGCATCTTCTCCAACTTAAGGATCTGCTGCCGGCCTTGCCGACCGAAGTGGTGATCGACCACGCCGGGCTGCCCCGGGTGGAGCTGGGCGTAAACCATCCGCATTTCCAGGTGGTGCTGGAACTGCTGGATACCGGCCGGTGCTGGGTGAAGCTCTCGGCCCCCATGCGGTTCTCGGCCCGGCGCCGCCTGCCATACGACGACACGCTGCCGTTCTATCGCGAACTGGTCCGGCGCGCGCCCGAGCGGCTGGTCTGGGGCAGCGATTGGCCGCACGTTGCTTACACCGAGGGCGTCATGCCCAACGACGCCGACCTGCTGGACCTGCTTTTGGACTGGGCGCCCGACGCCGCCCTGCGCCGTCGCATCCTGGTGGAAAACCCCAGCCGGCTCTATGGCCGGTTCAAAGAAAGCTCTAAACTCTAAGTGATGGCCAGGCCCGAAGGGCCGGTAAGAATTTAGCCGGGGGTGGAGCGGCCTGAGCGAAGTCGAAGGCCGCGGAACCCCCGGTAGCGGCGCCTCACAAACCAAAGGCAGTGGCGTGACCGACAGGCGGATGTTTTTTCGCCTGCCGATGGCGTGATCGAAAGTAGTCCCCGGCGTCAACCGGGGTTCTTTCTTTTTAGAGTCCGGTGTTTCTTTCAGGCTTGTCGTATCATCGCGAGCAAGGTTCATTCCGCACGCGAATCCAGCCATCGCTCTGTCAGTGCCGGCCGCTTTTCCGGGGGCTGCGCGGCCCTCGACTTCGTCTCGGGCCGCTTCGCCCCCGGCTACCGTCTCCCGTCCCTTCGGGACTTTGCCTTTCTCCTTCAAGAGCGTTTCAGCAATGTCAGGGGCCTTGGCTTTACGGGGAAGAACGTGATTTCAGAATTCCCCGGCGTTTAGCGAATTGCGAGATGCCCGTGAAGAATAAACATGCGAGTTGTTCCAAGATTCTTCCATAACGAGGGCAATGCGGGCATCGCGTGCTCTTTCCTTAAGCGTCCTGACTTAAATCCTAAACAAACAAAAAAGCACCAAGCACCAAAAGAAAACGCCCATCCCTCGGGACATTGCTTTTGAGATTGGTGCTTGGGTCATTGTTTAGGATTTAGAGTTTTTACTTCGATGCTTGGTTTCTCAGAAGCCACGATTTAGGATTTGCCACTCTCTCTTTGCGCGGATTGAAAGACCATGAACCAGATCAAGAATGTGGCGGTGATAGGCGCCGGAACCATGGGCCACTCGCTGGCCCTGCTGTTTGTCCAGCACGGCTTTAACGTCTGGCTGAATGACGTCAGCGACCAGGCGCTGGCCAAGGCCAAGGGCCTCATTGCCTCGGGCCTGGAAACCCTGGTGGAGCTGGAGCTGCTGCCTGCCGGGCAGGACAAGGCCGCCCTGGCCCGGCTGAAAACCACCTCTTCGCTGGAAGAGGCGGCCGGGTCGGCCGACCTGGTGGTCGAGGCCATTGTCGAGGACAAGTCCGCCAAGCAATCGCTTTTCAGTGCGCTGGATAAGATCTGCCCCGCCCATACGATCCTGGCCAGCAACACCTCCTTCCTGGACATCTTCAAGTTCATGCAGACCGACCGGCCGGACAAGGTCGTCATCACCCACTGGTTTCACCCGCCGCACATCATCCCCCTGGTGGAGGTCGTCCGCGGTCCGCAGACCAGCCAGCAGACCGTCGATTGCATCAAGGGCCTGCTGGAGGGCATGGGCAAGAAGCCCATCGTCATTACCAAGTTCCTGCCGGGCTTCATCGTCAACCGCCTGCAGAGCGCCCTGCGCAACGAGGCCCTGCACCTTTTGGACAACGGCTATTGCACGCCCGAGGAGATTGACGTCGCCACCAAGGCGAGCTTTGGCCTGCGGACGCCCATCACCGGCGTGGTGGGGCGAATGGACTTCGCCGGCCTGGACGTGACCCAGCGGGTGCTCAAGAGCCCGGATTTCGAACTTGCCCCGCAGATGAGGAAATCCAAAACGCTGGACGAGCTGGTGGCCAAGGGCCGACTGGGCGTCAAGAACGGCCGGGGCTACTACGACTACGGCGGCCAATCTCCCCACCAGATCATGCGCGAGCGGGACACCAAGCTGGTCAAGCTCATGAAGTTCCTCAGGGATTTGGGCGAGCTGTAGGGCCAGTGCGGAGTGCGAAGTGCGGAGTTCGGAGCAAAGACTAGCCACGAACTTCGCGAACAACGCGAGGGCCGCTTTTAGCCCCCGACGTAAGTCGGGGGTTTCTTCTTTCTTCTTCTTTTCTTCCTTCGCCTAAGCAAAGAGGAAAAAGAAAGTAAAAACCCCCGACTAACGTCGGGGGCTAACTAAGACACCCTCAAGCTTCGCTTGAGGGTGGCACAATCGCCTAGTCTCCCCTTTACTTGAACCGCTCCTCGATCTTGTGAATCTTCGGCAATCCCAGAAGATTCCCCAGTTGAGACGAATCGAACATCTTCCCCAGCAAACTCTGCGTGGTGCCCGTCTTCTTTATCACCGCTATCGCCTCCTGCATGTTCCGCAGGGCGCTATACAGCAGCGAGAGGGGATAGATGGCCATCTTATAGCCGCAGCGTTTGGCTTCTTTCGCTCCCCAGACGCGGTGGCCCCTGACCCACCAGTCCGTTTCCAGCACCAGCATGATGGCCGGGGCGTCCAGGCTGCGGCAAAAGCGTTTCATCTGTGCCAGGCCGAAGCTCTTGCCGTTGTCGGGCATGACGGCGTCGGCCCCGGCGGCCTGGTAGGCTAAGGCGCGATCGATCGTGGCGTCCAACCCCTCGATGTCGATGGCGTCGGTCCGGGCGATGATGAGGAAGTCCGGGTCGGTGCGGGCGTCGGCCGCGGCGGCTATCTTGGCGGCCATCTCTTCTTTGCTGATTACACTCTTGCCGGCATACGAGCCGCAGCGCTTGGGGAAGCTCTGGTCCTCGATGTGAATGCCGGCGACGCCGGCCCGCTCGAATTCCCGCACCGCCCGGCGGGCATTGAGGATGTTGCCGTAGCCGGTGTCGGCGTCGCAGATGACGGGTGAGTCCACGGCGGCGGCGATGGTCCGGGCCCGGTCCACCATCTCGGTCATGGTTACCAGGCCGATGTCGGGGTAGCCGTAGCTGGCGGCCATGGCGTGCCCGCCGGCATAGACGATTGGGAACCCCGCCTGCTCCACCAGCTTGGCGCCAATGGCGTCCCAGACTCCGACGGCGGACAGCAGTCCCGGCTTCTTCAGCAAAGCTCGCAACCTGGCAGTCTTGGTGGCCATCATACTTCCCCTTCGGTGAACCGGGCGTCTGAGGTCTATCTTGAGAACCTTTCATCTTGAAGGTCGCCGGACACGGGCGAGACGCCCGTGCCACGTTTCATGCCCACGGGAATTCCTTGCCCGTGAGCTTGGTGTAGGCCTCGATGTACTTGTCACGGGTCTTCTGGACGATGTCGGTGGGCAGGACTGGCCCGGGCGGCTGGTGGTCAAACTTGATCTTGTCGAGGTAATTGCGGACGAACTGCTTATCGTAACTGGGCTGGTCGCGCCCGGGTTTGTATCCCTCGGCCGGCCAGAAACGGGAGGAATCGGGCGTGAGCACCTCGTCGATGAGGGTGAGCGTGCCCGAATCGTCCAGGCCCCACTCGAACTTGGTGTCGGCCACGATGACGCCGCGCCCGGCGGCGTATTCCGCGGCGGCCGAGTACAACTCTATCGAGCGGTCGCGGAGTTGCCCGGCCAACTCGGCCCCCACGACGGCGGCGGCCTGCTCGAAGGAGATGTTCTCGTCGTGGCCGCTTTGTGCCTTGCCGGCGGGGGTGAAGATCGGCCCGGGAAGTTTGCTGCAATGTTTGAGGCCCACCGGCAGCTTGACGCCGCAGACGCTCTTGCTGGCCTTGTATTCCTTCCACCCGCTGCCGGCCAGGTACCCCCGCACCACGCACTCGACGGGCAGCACCCGGCACTTGCGGCAGAGCATGAAGCGCCCGTCCAGTTCCTCGTTGCGGAGGTCGGCCGGCAGGTCCTGCAGGGCCGAGGAGATCAGGTGGTTGGGGATCCGGGCGCCGAACCGCTCCAGCCAGAACAGGCTGATCTGGGTGAGCACGCGGCCCTTGTCGGGTATGCCGTTGGGCATGACCACGTCGTAGGCGCTGATGCGGTCGGTGGCGACGATCAGCAGGTTTTCGCCCAGGTCGTATATGTCCCGGACCTTGCCGGCGCGCTTGGGTCGGCCCGGCAGCGACGTGGTCAGTAGGGCGGTGGTTTTCATGTAAAGGTTCTAACCCGCCCCCGCCGGTCGGTCAAGAGGCGCGCGGGCTGACTCATCCCCGGTTTCTAATGCGGAGAGACGGGCCCTTGGCGAACGCCGCTGGCCGGCGCGCCGGCGGGCCAATTCGTGGGCAAGGCCCCGGGCCGCCCGGCCGAGTTTGTCGGCGCCCTGGTGCTGATCGCCCCGGGCATCCTGCTGATATTTTCGTATCGATTTTCATATTGACAGGCGGCCAGGGGCGTGGTATCAATCGGGCGTCATTTCTGGGGAGACATTTATGGTCAGGCGAAGGCATCGGAATCGGGTGTTCCTTGCGGTCTCGTTGACGTTTATCGGTATTGCGCTGGCTGGCCCGGGCATGCTGTTTGGCAACTGGGTTCTCATCGCTTGCGGGGCTCTGATGGCGGCCGGAGCGGTGGGAATAGCCTTTGGCCAGACGTGGTGCGCGGCCCTGCCGGTGTGCGCGGCCGCACTGGGGGTGGCGGCGTTGGCCTGGTACAAGGCGTCAGTCACCGGGCGGCTGGGGGCGGCTGGTTCCGCCGTCGCCCTGGTTGTCGTCGTCGCCGGCGTTTACCTTTGGGTCTCGCATCAGCGGCAGGCCAGGCAGCGGACGGTGGCGGCGACGCGGGAGATCTCCCAGTCGGCGGCTGATGCCCTGGAGGCGCTGGCCAACGGCGATCCGCCGCCCCTGGAGAAAGAGCTGGCCCTTCCTGTTGAAGCTCTTGAATTGCCGGACACCCTCGGTCAATCGGTTAATCGGGATGCCGATTGACCGGTCAATCCGCCACAGATTGACCGATTCACTGATTCACCGATCAGCCAGCCCTTACTTGGTTTTCATGCTCTTGGGGTAGTTGCGGGCGATCCAACTGGCAATGGCCTTGGCTAGGCCCTCGGCCTTCTCGGGGACGCCCTTGTTGACGCTGGTATTGCTGCGGCCGACGCAGTTGGCCACGCCCAGCACCGATCCGCTGGCCTTGTCCACCAGTTCCACCCGGGCCACCACTTCCTCGAACGGGCCGAACACCTGGTCCATCACCCGCTCGGAGTCCTCGTAGTAAACGATCTGGCCCCGGACCAGCAGCGTCCTGCCGCCGGAGTTAGGGATGCCCTCTTCGGCCAGGCTGCGGGCGAAATCCCGCGGCAGCAGGGCCGGCAGCTGGCGCGGCACCTGGCCGGCCGACCGGTCATCGAACGTGGCCATTTCGAAACTGGTGTAATCGCCCAGCGAACCCCGCACCGGCTGGATGACGCTGACGATGCCTTTGGGGCCGGTGTAGGCGGTGTAGGCTTCACTGACCGCCCGCATGCAGCCGGTGGTCGTCAGGACAGACAAAAGCACCGACAACCAAAGCACCTTCCGCAACGCTTTCATGGCAACTCCTTTATTTACTGGCCAGGGCCAATCATTCAGCCGGGGCGGAACTCGATGTCATTCCTGACTGCCCGTCGCCCTCGGGCTGGGTGTCGCCTGCCGGCTGGCTGGTCGGCGGCGGGAGATAGCGGTAAAGCTTCCAGTAGTAGCCGACCTTCTCGGCCGGCGCCGCCGCCAGCCGCTGGTCGGGAGCCGGGGCTCGCTCGGCGGGAATTACCACGAAGGTATTCACCACCCGACCGGGCCGCTGGGCCCAGAACCCATCCAAGAAGTCGACGATCTGCCTGGCGTCGGCCTGGTTGCGGTCGGGCGGCACCATCAGGCTGCGCTGCTGGCGGATGTCCTGGGTGAACTGGAGCAGCCGCTGCGGCCAGAGGTTGTAGTAGTATCGCATGTCCGCCG
>PMYM01000219.1 GCA_003171235.1 Phycisphaerales bacterium
TCAATACGCAATCCTAAATTGGGGTAGAAAGCCTGTGCCACCAAAGAATCCATCCATCGTTCTTGCTGTTAGAGACTACGAGATCAGGTGTCTTGGAGTATCCAGAGCGCCCAACGGGGTCAGGATTCAAAAGCGCGACCTGGGGGTTGTCAGCCCGCCCTGAATCGCCCTCCGGAATGCCTCCGGGGCGCGGGAGCCAACCAATCCCCGGGCGTCTGACCGCGCCCGCCACGCCGCCGGCCCGCTACTGCTTGGTCAGTTCGTAGCACCCCTGGCCGACGTATCGCAGCTTGCCCCGGTTGACCAGTTCCCGCCAGACGGATTCGGGCCACTCGCTGGGCGGGACGATGGCCAGGGCGGCGCGCGAGTCTGCGCCCTTGGACAGCGGGCCGCGGCCAAGCCTTGATTCGTCGTCCAGCCGGGTGAGCGACTGGCGCTTGCGGAAGGCCCGCAGGGCTTGCCGGCAGATTTGGGCGCTGGGGGCGTCCTCTGGCGGCGGGATGGCGGGGGCACGAAGCTGATCGATCAGCCCAGCCAACCCAGCCACGTCGCGCATACCGACGACGCCTGTGACCCGGCCGGAGGGCAGGTCGGTTGCCTGCAACAGTTTATATACTTGCTTCCATTCATCCGCCGCCCGGCGGGGATCGGCATAGCCTCGGATGACAGTCATCATTTCATCGAGTTTTGTCACTGTCGCGGGAGCGATGGTCATGCCCGGGCTTTCCTTTCGCGCCTTGTTTGATCCCAGCCGCCACGGCGCGTGCATGCCGAAGAGCCGCATCCGCCTGCGGAATCTCCCCGGAGTCGCACATGACATCGCAGCCCCCGCTCTGGTGGCAAATCGCAAAGAAACTCAAACCAGAACCACCCAGCCGTTCCCGCAATGCCGTTTCCATGCGCCCGGCTTCGTGGGAGCTTGATACCGCGACAAGCTTGTATTGATATCTGGGGATGGGCGGCTTTTCTCTGCCTCTCGCCGCCTTCTGGCCCTTTCCTGACGCCTTGGCCATACGCTCTCCTATCTATCGCCGGTTCGATCCTGATGATTTGTTCGGTGGTGTCCTGATTCGGCTTAGGGCTCGCGCGCCGGATTGCCGGGATTATTTTTGTGTTGCGTCGTGATATACGCCTGTACCGCCTTGAGCGGGGTGTCTATGGGGTGAACCTTCAGCAGCGTGACGTATTGCCACTTGCCGGCATCATCTCGGAACCTCCAGGCGTAGCACTGGTGACTTTCCGGATGTCCGGCCAGATCGAAGACGGCCACGTCGCCATCCCAGACTATCTGCCCGCCCAACTCCTCTTTCACGGAAACGGTCTCGGCGTAGCGGGACGCGCACCCGTGGCTTTGCCGGATAGCGTCGCGCAGTGCTTGGATGTACTTTTCGTTCATGCGGCCTCTGTAATGGTTCAGCCTGAACTGGGCTCTTGTCCTCTTTCGCTAAGCAACTGATCCGCCCGACCGGCGGACGGTTTTTCGTGGTCCAAGACCCGCTCGACCATCCCTGGCGGGAGCCGCCGGGGAAACCTGCTTCCACTTGGCCGGGTGAGCTCCCGCGGCGCCGGCGCCGGCCCCGCCGGCCTCGGCAGGCCCAGGGGTTTCCGCGCGCGGCAGCGGGTCCTACGGCTTTCCCGGACGCTCGCCCGGCTCACCCCAGGGTCCAACGGGCTGATTAGGCATAGGCGCACTAGACAATTCTTCGCAGGAAGAACAGGAAAGCAAAGGAAAGCGCCGCCCCTCGCGGGGGCGGCGCTTCCAGGATTGCCAGGCCGTCAACGTTACGCTTTGCGCACGTTGATGGCCTTGGGGCCCTTGGGGCCCTGGGTCAGGTCGAAGGTCACGCTCTCACCTTCGGCCAGCGACTTGAACCCTTCGGCCTGGATGTCAGCATGGTGGACGAACGCGTCGGTGCCGTCCTCGCCCGTGATGAACCCGAAGCCCTTGGAGTCGTTGAACCACTTCACTTTACCATTCGCCATTTTGATGGCTCCTTCAGGAATAAGCAGACTGGATTCGCAAGCATTTGGCCCAAGCCTACTTATCCGACAGGTGAAGTGGTTGGTTCCACAAGACGGAAAGCCTGGTGCAAGCTGCAAAAGAACACGGTTTGCCAGCCGAGTTCGCTGGCCGGGCGGGGGAACTCTCCCTCGCCGCCAGCCCGAGCGACGATTATGACACAGTTTTGGCGAAAGTCAAAGTCTTTTACGCCTAACGGGCGCATTAGCGTTTGGGGCATTCGGACGTGTCGCGGGCGTCTTAGAACGTGATTTTGCCCCCAGCGGCCGGTACATTTTCCGTTTTCAGGAAAAGGGCAAGCCATGGCAAAGCCTGCGAAGAGAAACGCGTCCCCGAGAAACCCTGGCCGGTCGGCCAAGTCCGGCCAACCCGCCGGCGGCAGAACCCTTCCCCGCTCGGTTATCCACGACCAGGACATTCGTGCCTTCACCGGCGATTCGCTGGGGATGGTCTCATTCCCGCTGGGCGGCATCGGCACCGGCACTATCGGCCTGGGCGGGCGGGGGGAACTGCGCGACTGGGAAATCTACAACAACCCAAACCTGGGCTATCGCCCGCCCTACACCATGGCCTACATCTTCGCCAAGCAGGGTGGGCGGAAGATCGCCCGCGTGCTGGAGCGACAACTGCTGCCGCCGCACCATGCCAGCGGCGGCCTGCCGCCGGCCGAGTTCCCCGGCCTGCCGCGGTTGAAGGAGGCCATTTTCGTCGGCACCTACCCCTTCGCCCGCGTGGCCTTCCAGGATNNNCGGGCGCCAGCGGGTCTCGGGCAGCGTGGCCATGAGCGTGGCCAACACGGTGGGGCTATCGGGCGCGGGCCTGGGGGGCAACGTCAACGCCTGGCGCGAGGAAGGCGGCGTCCGCGGCATTGAAATGACCGCTACGCGTTACGCACCCGGCCAGATCGGCTACGGCAGCATGGCCCTGATGACCTCGGCCGAGGGCGTCACCTACGCCACCGATTTCGACGAGCCCGGCTGGTTCGACCGCGGCCAGAAGGCCTGGGACGACTTCTCCGCCGACGGCCGGATGGACGGCCCGACGGCCCCGGCCGGGCCCAGCCAAAACGATCGCACCTGCATCGGCATGATCGCCGCCCCGTTTGACCTGGCCCCCGGCCAGAGCGGCGATGTCCAGTTCATCATCGCCTGGAGCTTCCCGCTCCGCCCGATCACCTTCCACCTGCCCCCCGGCTCGATAGAGATGAATCCTTCCGGCCTGCCGGTGCAAAACCATTACGCCCGCCGCTTCGGGCAGGCCTGGCAGGCGGGGCAGTACCTGGCGGAGAACTTCGGGCGCCTGCGCGAACAGACCGTCATCTTCGAGCGGGCCATCTTCGACAGCACCCTGCCGGGCGACGTGCTGGACGCAGCCAGCTCCCAAATGGCCATCATGCGCACCAACACCACGTTGTGGGTGGACACCCCGGCGGATGAGCCGCTGGGCCGCATCTTCGCCTTCGAGGGCTGCAACCCCAAGAGCGGCTGCTGCCCGCTCAACTGCACCCACGTGTGGAACTACGAGCAGTCGCTGGCCCACCTGTATCCGCAATTGGAGCGGACCATGCGGCTGACGGACTTCGAGGACAACCTGCACGACGAGGGGGCCATGTCCTTCCGTTCGACCATTCCGCTCAAGGTCAACCTGCCGGTGTGGGAGCCCAAACTGCCGGCGGCCGACGGGCAATTCGGCACGGTAGTCAAGGCCTACCGGGAGTGGCGGCTGTCGGGGGATGACCAATTCCTGCGGCGGCTCTGGCCGGGCGTGCGGCAGTCGATCCGTTTCGCCTGGGAGGGCTTCGCCAAGTGGGACGCCGACAAGGACGGCGTGCTGGAGGGCATGCAGCACAACACCTACGACATCGAGTTCCACGGCCCCAATACCATGTGCGGCTCGCTGTACCTGGCGGCGCTGGCGGCGGGGGCGGAGATGGCCAAGGCCGTTGGCGACCAGGCGGCAGCGGTGGAATTCGCCGCCGTGCTGGAATCGGGCCGCAGGAAGACCGACCGGCTTCTCTTTAACGGCCGGTATTACCAGCAGCAGGTGACCGACCTGAAGGAAGATTTCGTCACGCCCTTTGGCAACTTGCTCAAGGCCGGCCGGCCAAAGTACCAATACGGCTACGGCTGCCTGGCCGACCAACTCCTGGGCCAGTGGGCGGCGCACGTGGCGGGCCTGGGCTATGTGCTGCCGCGGGAGCACGTCGGCAAGGCCATGGCCTCGATCTTCCGGCACAACTTCAAGAACGACCTTAGCGACCACGAGTGCTGCCAGCGGGTTTACGCCCTAAACGACGAGGCGGGCCTGCTCGCCTGCACCTGGCCGCTGGGCAAGCGCGAGAAATTCCCATTCCCCTACAGCGATGAAATCTGGACGGGCATCGAGTACCAGGTGGCCGCCGGGCTAATCTACGAGGGGCTGGTGGGCGAAGGGCTGTCGGTCGTGTCGGCCATACGGGCACGCCACGACGGCCTGGCGCGCAATCCCTGGAACGAATTCGAGTGCGGCGACCACTACGCCCGCGCCATGGCCAGTTGGTCGGTGCTGCTGGCCCTGGCCGGCCAGCGCTATGACGGCCGCACAAAGACACTCACCATGCAGCCCCGGATCGCCCAGAGGGATTTTGCCTGCATCTTCACCGCCGCCCGTGGGTACGGCTTCTTCCGCCAGCGGCTGGGCCGCTACGGCATGCACGTCGAGATCTACTGCCTGGGCGGGGAGGTGGAACTGGCCGGGGTGGAACTGCTGCCGGCCAAACTGCCCGGCAAGAACCATCTGGCCCACGTGGAACCTGCCGGCCAGCAGCAGGCGGTTGATGTGCGGTCCAGCGCGCAGGCGACACTGGTCCGCCTGCCGATGCCGGTCACCCTGAACGAGCGCCAGGTGCTGACGCTGGGCATCGGGCAGAAATAACGGGAAACCAAGCACCAAGGGCGCCAAGAACATAAAGCACACAAAGCACACCACCAGTCCGTGCGGGACACGCCATTCAAGGCCAGGGCGGAAGCCCCGGCGCTACCGGCTCACCGCGCGGTGAACGAGCCATCCCCGTGCGAGCTGGCGTGACAGGTTCAGGTTGGCGATGCCGGGATCAGCCGGGCAGATTCACAAGACCTGACGGGGGCGAAAACAACCCTGCCAATCGGTTCATCGCCAGCAGGAACCTTTCACCAGGCAGACCGGCGGATGGCTCTGCAAAACTCCCGACCGATGAAACCCTACCCCGGGATTCCCATCCCGGGCTGGAATGGCGCGCCCCTGCCGGGGCTTGGTGCAAACATGAAACAGATTGCTGATTGTCGCCGAAGGCGAGAAATCTGCGTGCCGATCCCGCGAACATGCCCTTCCGCACAAAACGCGTAAGGGCATGGCACCCGGCGCGCACCCCCGAGCTTCGCTTTGGGGTAGCACGAAATTCTATCTCAATCTGATCGTCCAACCGGCCAGCCAGAGCAGGGCGGCGGCGATAAGGAAGGCCGGCCAGAGCTCCTGACGCGCGCCGATTTGCTGGGGCGGCGGCAGGGGGGCGCTGGCGGCGGCGTCGGCTGGGTCGCGCGGGGGGTTGGCGCTGCGCAGGCCCGTGAGGCTGACGGCCTGGAGAGTCCCCGAGCGGTCGCGATACACCCCCGGCCAAGGCAGGGGCGACGCAGCATCGGAATGTCGCTCAGGCATGCCCGACCTACTAATCTCACTTGCCGCAGGCGCCTCACCCGCGGCCTCTGCCGCAGAATGCCCTTGTGCGAAAAGCACCTCCTGCCAGTCGCTTGGCGCCTGGCCGAACTGGGCCTGGTCCGGCCGGAGGGTGCCGTAGGAAACCTGCCGGCGGGCCTGGGGCAAGAGCCACCCTGTCGCATTGGCCAGGAAGGCCACGAAAGAATCGGTCAGGCCGAAGTTGGTGTTCTCGGGGTCAAAGTCGAAGGCCACGAACAGCCGGCGGGGCGCGTCCTGTGCCAGCACCAGCACCTGGCCCTGGTAGGAGACGATTTTTTGCCCCGATGACAGGTCGCCCTCCCGCCAGCCCTGCGACTGGCGGACCGCCACGGCGGCGAAGTCCACGTATCGCAGCAGGGGGCTGTCGGCCTGGAGGTCGGCCTGGCGGAGGGGCAGGTTGGTCAGCTTTTCGCCGGGGCG
>PMYM01000212.1 GCA_003171235.1 Phycisphaerales bacterium
CGCCGCCTGTGCCGGCGCCGGGTTCGCCTGCCAGCAGGCCAGGCAGAAATCCTGCCGCTCGAACTGTTGGCCCTGGTCCAGCAAAGCGGCGACAAACTCCTCGCCATGCTCCAGCTTTCGGGCGCAGGTGCGGCAGCAGCCCGAGCTCTTGGCGATTTCATATTCACGAGCCATAAATCACAGCATCCTTGCTATTAACTGCGGGTGCCATGCCCTTACGCGTCTTTTGCGGAAGGGCATGCCCCTTTGCTTATGGCCCCCGATGTTAATCGGGGGTTTCTTCTTTGTCTTGGGCCAAGCATGGTCACGCGAAAAGCAGCGTGACCATGCCACCCGACCCGACGTTAAATCACTTCCCGAACGCCGCCTGCTCGACCTGGCGCCGCAGTTGCTCGGCCCGCCGGCAATCACGGTCGGAGGCCGCCTGCAGGTCGCCGGCAGCCTGGCGGTCGGCCAAGGCAGGGTTGTTTACCCGCACATTGTAGTCGCACAGCCTGACGACCGCCTCGGCCAGGGCGGCCCCGGCCGCACAATCGGAGAGCAGCCAGCGGTTGCAGTGGCCCGAAAGCTCGGCCAGGTCGCCCAGCACCGCCAGGGCCAGGGCGGCCATTTCCCGCGGCACGTTGATGGCGGCGGCCAGGGCGGTCTGCTTGCGGGCATCGTCGGCCTTGGCGGATTCCTGGTAGAAGCCGTAGGCGGCCATGTCGTCGGCGGTGAGGTCCTCGAACATGCCGCGGGCCCGCCCCAGCCTGGCCGCCAAGACCGCGTTGGCCTGCTCGTGGGCCTGGAAGTCCTTCTTGCCCAGGGTGAAATTGACGGCCATTTCGCCCAGCGCGGCCGCCAGGGCCCCCACCACTCCGGCCACGCTGCCTCCGCCCGGAATGGGCGTCTTGGCCGCCGTGGCCGCGGCGAATTCCCGCACCCCCAGGCCCAGCATGTCGCTCATCGGATGCTCCGGATCATGGACTAGGGTTTCTCATTCGCGGCCGGTTTGGCCAGGGCGGGCTGGGGCGTTAGGATGGTCGCAGAGTAGCCCCCCCCCAGGTACTTGCCCGCCACGCGCGTCAGGTCCGGGCCCTTCACCGCCCGCAGCAGCGTCTCGTACCGCCTGGCGCGGAAGTCATAGCCGAAACCGTACAGTTCGTCCAGCGCCGCCTGCAGGGCCGTGCCGGCAACCGACTGGTTGTCCAGCAGGTCGCTGGTCAGGATGGTGTTGACGGCCTGGTCGATGTCTTCCTGGGTGAATTGATAGCTGGTGGTCTTGGCGAAGTCCCGGCGGATGATATTGGCGACCTCGACCACCTTGGCCGGTTCGCACTCGGCCTCGGCCAGGAAAGCGCCCCTCACCAGGGCCGGGTAGTTCATCGCGTGCACGGAGTAGACAAGCTGCTTGCCGCGCAGCTCGTTGTGCAGCCAGCCGCTGGGCATGTGATAGCCGCTGATGACCGTGTCCAGCACGGTCATGGGGATGGTGTCATCCATGTCGGTGAGCTTCATGCCCGGGGCGGCCACCAGTACGGCGGCGCCTTTGAGGTTGGTCTGGTGGATGAAGGTCTGGCCGGCCGGCGCCACCGTCGGGGCCGGCACGTCAGGCAGCGGGTTTTGCCCACCGGGCATAGCGGCAAAGAGCTTCTCCACCGCCGCGCGCGTCTGGGCGCGGTCAAACCGCCCGTAAATGGCCAGCACGGCTGAACCGGCCTTGAGGAACTTCTCGTGATACGTGGCGATGTCCTGGACCTTGGCCGCCTGGACCACTTCCGCCCGGCCTATGCTCTGCAGGGCCAGGGGAGAACTGCCGAAGAAATCCTGGCGGAAGAGCTTGTACGCCTGCCCCATGACCGTCTCGTCGTTCTGCTTGATACGGGCCAGGGCCGGGGCGCGGAGGATCTCCAACTCCTTGGCCGGAAAAGTCGGTCGCAGGGCCACGTCGGCCAGGATGGGCAGGGCCTGCGGGAAGGAATCGGCCAGCACCGTGGCCTGCCAGAAGAAGGTGTTGGTGCCTATCTGGCCGGTGATGCTGCCGCCGGCGTTCTCGAAGAACTGGTCGATCTGCTCGGCCGAAAGCTCGCCCGCGCCCTTGACGGTCAAGGCGGTCATCAGCCCGCCCAGGCCGTTGGTCTGGGGCGTCTCCTCCAGCAGCCCGCCGCGGATGGTCAGGGCGGCGCTGGCCAGGTCGGCGTTGGCCATGGGCCTCAGCACCACGCGCAGGCCGTTGGGCAGGGTGAAGCTCTCGGCGGCCTGGCCCGGCTGGGTGGCGGAGGCCTGGCTTGCCGCCATCGTCGCGGCCGATTTGGCCGGCATCAGCCGCGTAACCACCATGCCTTCGGGCTGCAGGTACTTGCGGGCGACGGCCTGCACCTGCTGGGCCGTCACCTTCTGAATGCGGTCGGTGTACATCTTGGAAAAGCCCACGTCCTGCGTGGCCAGGTAGTCCGACAGCAGCATGCCGGCCTGGCTTTGGACGCTCTGGCGGGAATAGACGTATTCGGCGGTCTTCTGTCTTTTGGCCCGGGCCAGTTCCTCCGGGCTGACTGGCTGGTCGATCACCTTGCGGATCTGCTCCAGCAGGGCGGCCTCGGCGGCGTCGGCCTTGCCCGGCTCGCACCGGAAGCTGAAGACGAACTGCCCCCTGCCCCACGGCGGCGTGAAGCTGGAACTGGTGATGCTGGTGACCAGGCCCGCCTTGCGGTTGAGCTCTTCATTCAGGCGGCTGGTCTGGCCGTTGGTCAGGATGTCCGACAGCAGGTCCAGCGCGTAAAGGTCCTCGTGCAGCAGCGGGATGGTCAGGAAGGCCGTCATTTGGAAGACGTCCTGGACGCCGGGGCTCTCCAGCACCACCCGGCGGGGTTTGACCACCGGCGTGACCTCCGGCAGGACCGACTCGCTCTGGCGGCCTATGGTCGTGCCGGCGAAGCCGCGGCGGACGCGCGCGATCACGGAGGCCGTGCTGACGTCGCCGGCCACGCAGAAGATCATGTTTTGCGGGACGTACTTCCGGCGGTGGTAGTCCAGCACGTCCTGGTAAGTCAATTTGGCCAGGGGCGGCTGATAGCCGATAATGGGCACGCCGGCAGGATGGTCGCCGTAGACGTTGCGGGCGTGGGCGTACCAGAGTTGGCGGTTGGGGTCGCTCAGGCCCATCTCCAGTTCGCGCTGCACCACGCCGTGCTCGCGCTCGAAATCGGCCTGGGTGATCTGGGGATTGGCCATCCATTGGGCCACCAGGTCGATGCATTCGTCGGCCCTGCTGGCGGTGGCGGTGATGAAGTAGCTGGTCTGGTCCTGATTGGTGAAGGCGTTGGACTGGCCGCCGATCTTGTCGATGGCGCTGCTGACCTGCTGCTCGCCCGGCAGCGGGCTTTCGGCCCCCTCGGCCACCAGGTGCTCGACCAGGTGGCTGATGCCCGAGCCGAGGTACTTGCCCTCGTACATCGAACCGGTGTGGACGGCGCACTCCACGTGCACGATGGGCAGGTTGTGGTCTTCGCTGACGATGAGCGTCAGCCCGTTGTCCAGGCGGACGATGGCTACGCCGGCCGGGCTGGAGGTGACCGATTCGACCTCGGGCAGCAGCGCCGGGGCGGTCGCCGCGCCGGCCGAGGAGCTTGCGGCTACGGGCGGCGAAACCTTTCCGGCGGGCTGGTCCCGGACGCAACTTCCCAACTCGGCGGCCAAAGCGAGCATCAGCAGCAACGCCAAAAAGAAGGCAGCGCGTTTCATGGCTTCTCCTATTCCTGGCCGCTGGGTTTGGCCGGCGGGGGCGATTCCACGTCGCCCAGGTACGCCAGCGTGCGCTCCAACTCGTCCTTTAGGTGCCGCAACCGCAACAACGTCTTCACCCGGGTGATGAGTTCCAGGCGGTTGACGGGCTTGGAAAGGAAGTCGTCGGTGCCGCTGTCCACGCCGCGCTCGATGTCGCCCATTTCGTTCAGGGCCGTGACCATGATGACGGGGATGCCGCGGGTCTGGGGGTCGCTCTTGAGTTTGCGGCAGACCTCGAAGCCGCTCATGCGCGGCATCATGATGTCCAGCAGGATCAGGTCGGGCTTGGCCTGCTGGACCTTCTCCAGGGCCTCCAGGCCGTCAGAGGCCGTCAGCGTCTCCACGTCTATGGTGTGGAGGTACTCCACCAGCAGTTCCAGGTTCTGGGCGTTGTCGTCCACCACCAGGACGCGCGAGGGCCGGTCTGCTTCCTGCGGGTCTTGAGTCATACGAATGCTCTCCTTGCAGGCCGCCAACCGTCGCGGCGGCAGGCAAATCCTACCCGCTTGGGGGACAAATCTCAATTGCCGAACCTTGTACGCCCCTTGCCTTTGCCCGTAGCATCTAGCCCGATGGAACTGTTCGAAGGGCAAGCTGACCCCGCCCCCCCCGCCGGACCCGTCCACACGGTGCGGGTGGCGGTGGCGGCGGGGCTGTGGCAGAGCCTGGATTATCTCTGGTCCGGCCCGGCCGCACCCGCCATCGGCCTGCGCGTCCGCGTGCCTCTGGGCAGGGGCAACCGCAAGGTGCTGGGCTTCGTCTGCGAGCTGAATCCCACCCCGCCCGCCAAGGCCCTCCAGCTCAAGAAGGTCTCCGAGGTGCTCGACCAGGAGCCGCAGTTGGACGGCGACCTCTGGCGTCTGGCCCAGTGGATCGGCCGCTACTACGGCGCCCCCTTGGGCATGGCGCTGGCGGCGATGGTGCCCTCGGCCGTCGGGCGGCACGCCGAGCAGACCGAGAGCTTCGCCTTCCTGCAGTCCGAAAAGGCCGACTGGCCCAGGGCCCTGGGCGGCCGGCAACGCCGGGTGCTGGATGAACTGCTGGAGGCCCGCGCCCAGGGCATCCAGCCCCTGCCCCTGGAGCGCCTGCGGGCCCACAGCGAGGCCGCCGCCGACACCATCCGCCGCCTGCAGGAGCGAGGGCTGATTCGGCTGGAGACCCGCCCCCGCATCCTGCCCAGCCTGTCCGATCAGGCCCAGGCCGACCCCTTCGAACTCAATGAGCACCAGCAGGCCGCCCTGGCCGCACTCCAGCCCACCCTGGCGGGAGGTTTTTCGGTAACGCTCCTGCACGGCGTCACCGGCAGCGGCAAGACCGAGGTTTACATCCGCGCCATCCGCCAGGTCACCGCCGCCGGCAAGCAGGCCATCCTGCTGGTGCCGGAGATCGCCCTGGCCACACACACCCTCGGGCGCCTCACCAGCCGCCTGAGCCGCGTGGCCGTGCTGCACTCGGGGCTCACCGGCGCCCAGCGGGCCTTCTACTACCGGCAGATCCGCGACGGCCACGCCATGACCGTGGTCGGCCCGCGCTCCGCCATCTTCGCGCCCGCCCGCAAACTCGGCCTGATCATCGTGGACGAGGAGCACGAACCCTCCTACAAGCAGGATACCCTGCCCCGCTACCACGGGCGCGACGCCGCCATCATGCGCGGCTCGCTGTGCGAGGTGCCGGTGATCCTGGGCTCGGCCACGCCCTCGCTGGAGAGCCTCGCCAACGTCCAGCGCGGGCGCTACGGGCTGTTGAAACTGCCGGTGCGCGTCCGCGGCCTGGCCCTGCCGCCCCTGGAACTGGTCGAGCTGCGCAAGGAAATCACCCCCGGCCGGATCGAACTCATCGGCCGCACCCTCCAGGCCCGCCTCGCAGAAACCCTCGACCGCCAAGAGCAAGCCATCCTGCTCATGAACCGCCGCGGCTACGCCAGCTACGTCTTCTGCCCCTCCTGCCAGTGGAAGCTCTCCTGCGAGCACTGCAGCCGGGCCATGGTCTTCCACCAGTCCATCACCCTGGCCGTCTGCCACTACTGCGACAGCACCGTGGCCGTGCCGGCCAGTTGCCCGGCCTGCGGCAAGAAGCTGGTGCTGTTCGGGCTGGGCATCCAGCGGATCGAATCCGAGCTGGCCCGCAAGTTCCCCAAGGCCGTCGTCGCCCGCATGGACAGCGACACCATGACCAGCGTCACCCAGTTCCAGCAGGTGCTGGACGAGTTCGCCGCCGGGCGGATCGACATCCTGCTGGGCACGCAGATGGTGGCCAAGGGGTTGGACTTCCCCCGGGTTTCGCTGGTGGGCGTGGTGTCGGCCGACGTGTCGCTGGAGATTCCCGACTTCCGCGCCGGCGAGCGCACCTTCCAGCTCATCGTGCAGGTGGCCGGGCGCGCCGGGCGCGGGCAGATGCCCGGCAAGGTTATCGTGCAGACCTTCCACGCCGGCGACCCGGTCATCAAGTTCGCCCTGGGCCACGACTACGACGGCTTTGCCGCCTTCGAGATGCCCCTGCGGCAGAAGCTCGACCTGCCGCCCTTCACCCGGCTGGTGCGATTCCTGGTACGGCACGCCAACCAGGGCAAGTGCGAGTCGGCCGCCGGCCTGCTGGGTGAGGAACTGCGCCGGCTGCTGGGGCGGTATCCCGACATCCACCTGATCGGGCCGGCCCAGGCCCCGGTTGCCCGAATCCGCCGGCAGTATCGCTGGTCGCTCCAAACAACCTGCCCCCGCCCCGGGGCCGTGCAGAACCTCCTCTTCCCCCACCTGCCCGCCCTGGCCGCCAAGCTCAGCCCCGCAGAACTGATCGTCGACGCCGACCCCATCAACCTCATGTGAGAGAACGTCCGGCAGGTTTGAGATAACCGCCTCCACCTGCGGCACTTGCGTGTATTTAGAAGGGGGACCATTCGGAACCGAACGGAACGAATCGGAACGAAACGCAGCGGAAAGAGAAGAATTTAAACGCAGAGGACGCAGAGGACACGGAGGACTGAAAGATTCGGAAGAAAAGGCAACGGAAAGGGAAGGATTTAAACGCAGAGGGCGCAGAGGGCACGAAGGACTGAAAGATTCAGAAGAAAAGGCAACGGAAAGGGAAGAGTTTGAACGCAGAGGACGCAGAGGGCACGGAGGACTGAAAGATTCAGAGGAAGAAGCAACAGAAGAATCGACACAGAGGCACTGAGGCACAGAGAGGAATTCCAAGAGACCTGTTTTCTCTTCTCTGAGTCTCTGTGTCTCTGTGTCGATTTCCTTCTTGTCCTTTGAATTCCTCTCTGTTCTCTTTGTTTTCTTTGTGTTCTCTGTGCTCTTTGTGGTGAATCTGTCTTCTCTTGTTCCGTCCTCCGCGTTCTCTGCGCCCTCTGCGTTGGATGTTTGCTTCCCCGCGGCCTCCGCGGCGAAATCCTCCACCGGCTTTTCCGTATAGGTCATTTTTCGGTATGGGTTGTCCCCGGCCAAGTGCAGCAGCGCCATGGCGGCCTTGCGCCGCGTCTCCGGCCGGGCGCTGTCGTCCAGGGCGACCAGCGCCAGCGTGTCGGCGGCGTTGTCGGAATTGGCCCGGGCTCCCAGCGTCGCCAGCTTCTGGCCCAGCATGGCCTGGCATTCGAGCATGGCGCTCAGCCGCCGGCTGCGGAGCATCCGCTTGAACAGGTAAGGCTTGATGTGCAACTGGTCCATGATCTCATACGCCCCCAATCCCGCGCGGATCTTGTCGTGAAGGTCTTTTTTGGTCGGCATGACGAACTCCTTG
>PMYM01000133.1 GCA_003171235.1 Phycisphaerales bacterium
GCTCCACCCCCGGCTAAATTCTGGCCGGCCCTGTCGGGCCTGGATGAGCCTCTCCCTACATCGCCCTGCATTTGCCTTTGGTTTTCCCTTCTTTCCGATTACTTCAACCACGCTATGCCCGCGGGGCGGGTGGCAAGACCTGACCTTCCGCAAAACAACCGCACAAATCATCGCCCTTATCAGACGGACGGCAACGGAAATCGTCTCGGACATGCTTCCCCTAAACGGCAGGGGAAGCATGGCACCCGGCCTTTTAGAAAGGGATCAATCATATTGCGCGAGCGGCCCAGCAGCCGCTCGCCATACCTGGCTCGCCCGTCACTCGTACGGTTCCAGCAGCGTAAATGGACCTAGGCATCCTTCCATACCGTGCCACACATAGTCTCGCCGTTTGCCATGAATTGCATCTAGCAAACCTTCGACATTAGCCCAGGCCGCACTAGTATGCGCGATGGCCGCGTTGTAATGGACTTCAGCTTCATCGAATTTACCGAGACCCAGCATCGCCGCCGCCCGCAAAGCATGTTTGCTCTCCTCGCTGTTGTATCTAATCCGGTCATATGCGTCTGCAACCTTCAGAACCAGCTCATAATCCTTCTGTAAAAAAGCGTAACGGGCACACTCATAGAGAAAGACCTCTGGGATGTACCCGACTGCACCTTCGGGTTGATACCCAAGTGCAAGCTTGACTTCGCCAGCGGCCTCCGTCGGTTGCCCCATTACCGCACAGACATGGGCAACTCGAAAGTGCCCGATGAAACTTTCATAGTCGGGGAGGAATCTGAGATCCCGTAGGGCTTGATCCCCATGTCCAGAACTGGCATCGACACTCGCCTTTACCCACTCGCCCCAATGATCTGATAGCTTCTTGTTGAACTGGCTGCAGGCTTCCTGGGCCTCTGGGAGGCGCCCGGTGCGAATGAGGTAGGAAATAAGCCCCTTCGGATGGGCTTCGCTGTCGGGTTCACGGCTAATACGTTCCCGGAACAAAGCGATAGTCCTAAGGCGCAATTCCTCCTCGGATATCGACGGGCGTGCCGGTACCCTCTGGGGAACGTATAGTGGCACCTCGCCTTCTCGACTACTGAGAACCCACTTCCCCCCCACCTTGTCAAAAATGTATTGTGCAACAGCAACACCTACGGGAGACTCTTCCTGATTTATCAGCTCCCACTTTCCCCAATAGAGCCAGGCATATTGCCAATGGTGGACCGCTTCTTCGCTTAAGTAGTCCGGGACGAGATCCTCAATCCGCTGAGGCCAAAGGCCATTGGAGTATTTGTAGGCATAGATGGCACTAACAATTGGCCGTCCGCTCCTGGCAATGGCTCGGTACTCTTCCAGGGTTTTCCTCGGGGCATGCGCGGTCCCCATGAGGCCAAGGAAACCACAAACCGCCAGCATAACGATCACGGTGAACACAGCAACCAGCGTGAGTGCACGGATGCCTTTATGCATTTGCTTACCTTCTCCCAATTCGGGGACTACGAATTATCATTCGTCTCCCCAACTCACTGCCCCGGTCGCGGGGCCGGTGGCCGGGCCGGCGGGGGCGTCGCCGGGCGGGTCTTCCAGCTTGACGTTGTCGGCCAGATGGCGAATGCGCAGGCCGCGGTAAATGGCCTGGCTGCCCTCGGGCAGGGCGGCGGTGTACAGGGTGAACTTGTCCCCCGGAAAGCTGATGCCCTCGACGGTGCCGCTTCTCTTGCCATCCGCGGCCAGCACGATGGCCTTGTCTCCGCGCGTCCGCAGGTAGAAGCCCTTCTCCAGCGGCGCTCGCAGCCGGGAAGAGACGTTCTTTTGGGGGATGCCCATTTGGGTCACCTTGGCGGGCAGCCAATACCCCAACAGGTTGGTAGTGGTGTAGTTGTCGGGCGAACCCCAGGCAATGACGATGCCGGTGTTCTGGCCCGGCTGGGTGACCTCGAGCTGACCGCTCAGCTCGAAATTGCGCAAGGGCAACGTGAGAGTCAGGGAAGGCTGTCGCTGCTCCTGGCAACTGCCGATGAGACTGTCGCCATCGAGCCTCCAGAACTTCTCTTCGTATTTAGCCTGCTTGAGCATGTCGGCGGTGCACAGCTCCAGCCCCTGGGGCGACATGAAGGACTCGAAGTCCCGGAGTTGCCCGCGGAACTCGGCTAGGTATTCCGCCGCCTCGGGCACCTTCTCCCACGCGGAGGTGAGTTTGGCCGCGATGGCCTGGGCGGCCTTGAGGTCGCAGGCGTAGCGGGCGGCGGTGAAGGCCTTCAGTTGCTCAAGCACCAGCTTGTTGTCGATTTCGACGGAGGAGGCGACGTACAGGGTAGCTTCCCGGAATTCCGCCCCCGCGCCCGAGCAGGAAATCGACGCCTGATAACGGCCCTTCCAGGGGGCCATGCGCGTGCGGCGCCAGGTCCTGCCGTCGATGCCGACGGCCATGCAATCGGGCAGGGCGTCGATTGCCACCTCGTGCCACTGGCCGGCGGCCAGTATTGACGGGCTGTACAAGGACAGGGCGGCGGGAACGGCCGGCTGGTTCAACGTTGCGCAGCCGGTGCTGGACAAGTGAAACGTCATCGCCCGCGTCCACTCCTGAGGGTCCTCCTGGTCGTCGGACTGGGACCCTGAGCCAGATCCGCCCCCGGACAAATGAACCGAGGCGACACGCGCCCATCGCGTCCGCTCAGGGGGGAAAGAAGCGATTCTCATCTGGACCACAAGCCGACCGTAAGAGCCCAGCTCGCCGATATTGTTGTGACGGTAATGGTCCAGCGGGGCGTTCAAGGAAACCAGTTCAGGCAGGTATTTGACCAGAACCAGGTGGGTTTTGTCGCCGGGCCGGCTGGCGGCGGACTTAGCGGCCAGTTCGGCCTGGGCGGTGTAATACTCCTTCAACGTCTTCTTGGAAGGCGAATCGCCCCAGGTATCGATGAACTTGAGGGCATCGTCGGGCGAGGTCGCGGCCAGGCGCACCGCCAGCCAAATCGCCAGGTCCGTCCCGAACACGCCGTTCATGCCGGTGATGTCATGTGGATTGGCCAGCCAGAACTTGGCGGCCTCGGCCGGCTCGTCCAGGAATACCTTCATCTCCGTCTGGGCATAGAGCAGGGCGGCCGCGCCCCGGAAGGCGTCGGCCTTGCGGGCAGTCACCAGGGCCGCATCCAGCACGTCGCGGGCGCCCTTGTAATTGCCATCCGCGATTTCGAGCCCGGCCAGGTGGTAAGGCAGCATGCCGTATTGCCAGAATCCCCCGGCGAAGTCCTCCAGCTTCTGGCCGCTGATCTGTTCCTGCCACACCTGCCGGGCCTGCTTGAGTTTGCCCGCCTCTTCCAGCTCGTCCAGCCACAAGGCCGCCACCAGGGCCTTACGACAACCGGCCTGCCAGGCCTGGGCGAACATCTCGGCCGCCTTGGGGTTGCCGTCGTAATGCAGGCGAATGGCCTGCCGCACCTGCTGGTCATACTTGTCGGACTTGGCGAAACGGTCGAACAGCTCCAGGGCGTCGGGCCAGCCCTGGAAGCCCGTCGCCAGGGGCTTGCTCTCGCCAAGGGTGATGGAAATATAGCCTTGCCCGCGCCGCCAGAGCTTGAGTTGCACTTGCGAATCGGTGCGCAGGGCGGCGGAGATGTCGCTCCAGCAGAGAATGGGGTCGTCGTCGCAGGCGATGACGACGTCGCCGTCCTTGAGGCTCTCGCCCTGGGGATTCTCCCGCTCGGCTCCGGGGCCGCCGCGCCAAACCACGCCGCAATCGGGCACGTCCACCAAGCCCAGGATGTATTCCGCCCGGGTGCGGCCTTCCAGTTCCAGCCGCCCGGCCTGCAGGGCGGCCTTGAGTTGGGCCACGGCCGCCGGGCCCATCGCCACCAGCCGCTTGGTCGCCTCCTCCCGCTTTGTGTATTCGTCAGCGTCGAGCTGGCGGACCAGGGCGGCGACATCCGCCATGGCCGACGCGGCCGGCGCCGTGGCGGGCAGGCTGGTGGCGGCCTGCACAACCGCCGCCAGGCACAATACTGACAGCACTAACTTGACCATGCTCCCCTCATTCCAAAAGAAACCAAAAACGTCAAAGCTGAAAGCTGAAAGCTTAAAGCTGAAAGCTGAAACAAGAATTGGATCAGCCGTTTTCTATTTCAGCTTTTAGCTTTTAGCTTTCAGCTTTGTTTCTCCTAGTGTCGGCAGGCTTCGCCTTCCGCTCTCAGTACCAAGTGGAATCTGCCCCGCCGCCGGTGCGGGCCACCACGACGTCAAGCAGGTAAGGCTCGCCGCGACTGTTGGCGTCCAGCCCGCGCTGCAGTGCCGCGGCGATGTCCTCCGGCTCGGTCACGCGCTCGCCCCCGACGCCCTGGCTCCTGGCCAGCATCACGAAATCGATGTCCGGCTGGCCCAGGTAGATGCCGGGGTAGTGCCCGGTCTGGGCTGAACGGGCGTTCATGCGGTGGAACACGTAGCGCACGGTCTGGTAGTTGAGGTTGTTCCACACGACCACCAGCAGGGGCACGCCGTAGCGCTTCATGGTCCAGAAAGCCGAGGAACTGAACATCACCGAGCCGTCGCCGATGCTGACCACCACGGGGGTGTCCGGGCAGGCGATCTTGGCCCCGATGGCGGCGCCCAGGCTCCAGCCCAGGCTGGCGCCGCTGATGCCCAGGTACCGCTTTTCGTTGTGCGCTTGGCGGAAACCGAAGGAAATCGGGCTGTGGTCGGCGGTGTAGTTTTCGTTGACGATGATCGTGCCGGCCGGCAGTGCCCGCTCGAACTCGTAGCTCAGCCGCACCGGCTGGATGGGCTTGCCGGCGAAGGCGGCCTTCAGCCGGGCCTGGTCTTCGGCCCGCACGGCCGATGAACGCCTGGCCAACTCCTCGTTGCGGGCGTCGCGGATGGGCTTCATCTTGCTTTCGGGCACGCGATCCTTCAGTGCCGCAAGCAGGTTCTGGAGCGTGAGCTTGACGTTGGCCGCGATGGCCAGGTCAACGGGGTAATTGCGGCCCAGGTGCTCGGTGTCCATGCCGATGGCGATCTGCTTGTCGTAGATGGGCCAGCTCGCCTCGGTCTCGCGCTCGCCCCAGCCGCCGATGACCCTGCCGGCCACCGAGACGCACAGGTCGGTCTGCGGCGGCAGCTTGGCGTGGCGGTGCCAGTTCATGAAGTTGGGGTGGTGCACCGGGAAACTCTTGAAGGCGTCGTAACCGATGGTGACGGCTGCCCCCAGCCACTCAACCAGCTCCAAGAGTTCCGCCTGGGCCCCGCTCTGCCAGACCTCGTCGCCCACGAAAAGCACCGGGAAGCGGCACTGGGCCAGCATGTCCGCCGCCGACTCGATGGCCTCGGGAGAAGGGCAGGCCGTGTCCGGCACGGTGAACTGGTCGCGCGGATAAATGGTGGCGGTGATGTTCTGGGCCTGCAGGGCGTAGCTGGCGTAGGCCACATAGGTCGGGCCAAAAGGCGCCGTCGTGGCCACCTTGATGGCCCGCCGCGTGGCCAGGGGAATGGCCTCGGGATTGCGAATCTCCCAGGCCATCTTGGTGAACTGCCGCACCACTTCCTTCTGTGTAAAACCGGTGGAGGCCGACAGCCCCATCAGGTCGGTGTAGTACTCGTTGTCCAAGAGGCCGGCGGTGACGACCACGCTGGAGCAGTCCCGGGCGGAGTTGTAAAGCTGCCCGCCCATCTGGGCCGTGCCCGCCACGGCGTGCACGTTCACCACCGCCACCTGGCCGCTGGCCTTGTTGTACCCGTCGGCCATGCTGGCCACGACGCCCTCGTGCAGGCCCAGCACCAGCTTGATCTGGGGGGCATCCACCAGGGCGTCGAAAAGACCGCCCTCAGCCGAGCCGGGGTTGGCGAAAAGATGCTTCACGCCGGCGGCCTTGAGCTGCTCGACCAGCAGATGCCCGCCCGTGCCCGTTGCCTTCGTGCCCGCAAGACGTCCCATAAGACTGCTCGCTCCGTATGCGCAAGCCTTCGCGGAATTCGCGGTACTTACGCAACGGCAATTATAACGGCGCTGAAGAAGCCCGCAACGGATATGGGGACTGGGCGTGGTAAGCCCAAGTGAGTTCCATGCCCCTACGCGCCTTTTTGCGGAAGGGCATGCTCGACGAAAAGCCGAAAGCTGAAGAAAGCGGTAGGGCGTAGCCGCGATAGCGGCGCGTAGCACGTGGAACTTGAGAAATCAAGGTACGTGGTCCAGTTCTCTCGTCCTTCTTTCCGCTCCACAGCCAAGAGCACTTGGTAAGAACGCCGTAATACTGGGGAAGGAACGTCCAGGCCCGACGGGCCGGCAAGAATTTAGCCGGGCGTGGAGCGGCGACGCTCTTTCTTTTGTCGCCGCGGAACCCCCGGTTGTCGGCACGCAACAGACGCCAGCGAGTGCCGTGATCGCACAGGTTGACTGACCCTGGCTCGCGGTGCCGTGATCAGACCTCCGCCGCGCCTATCGCGCCATCGGCAGGCAAGAACGTTTCATTTGGGCAGTCACGGCACTGCCTTTGTCCTTGTCGGCGAGCTTTACCGGGGGCTGCGCGGCGGGAGGAAACCGCCGCTTCGCCCCCGGCTAAACTCGCGCCGGCCCATCCGGGCCTTGATTCTCCGATGCCTTGGCCAGCCCGCCCACGGCTCGATATATCTATCGCATCCGGACCGGACAACCAGCAACGTGTGCTACGTAGCCGCGATAGCGGCGCGTAGCACGTGCAATCCAAAGGCTCCGGACATGGCGGCAAACAGCGGCCGCCGTGGCACCCTCCGCAAACGGAACTTGAAAAACCTGCCGCCAAGGGCACAATAGCCGTTGTCCGCGGCGTTCGCGGGAGTGTTTAACAGCGGAGAGACCAAGATGAAGCGATTCGCTTTGATGATCGTGGTTGGCGTGCTTTGCGGCGGCTTTGCCCTGACAAGTCACCTGGCCCAGGCCCAGCCGGCCGGCAGTTCGGCCCCCGCCAGCCAGCCCGCCGGCAATCAAGTCACCATAACCTGCAACATCCTGAGCAACGTCCACACCGGCCAACGGGAAAAGAGCCTGTTCCTGCTGGCGTACGACGGCACGCCCGAGATCAAGGCCGAGTTCGACAAGATCATGGCCGACTACTATCCCGACAAGGGCCTGGACGCCCAGGCCGCCCTGAAGCTCCAGGAACAGTTCATGACGCGGCTGAAGTATAACATCGACCTTTCCGGCCCGGTGGCCGGGGGTCTGTATAGTACGGCCGCCAATTCCATCCGCAGCGTGATGTCGGCCACCGGCACGGTGGAAATCCGCGACGGCCAGAAGTGGATCACCCTGAGCAACGCCCAGCCGGCCGCCAAGTTCGCCTTCCCCCCCAAAATGCTCGCCCCCGATGTGCCACTGGTGAAGATCGAGAAGGAGCCGCTGGTCCTCAAGCTCAGCGAGGCCCTCTCGATCAAGTGCATCCGCGTGCCGGCCGGAAAGTTCGTCATGGGCGAACCCTACTACCAAGGCCCTCACTGGCAGGAAGACCCGCCCCACCTGGTGACCCTGACCAAGGATTTCTACATGGCCGAATGCCCCGTGACCCAGGATATCTACGAGGCCGTCATGGGCAACAACCCCAGCGCCACCAAGGACCCCAAGCTGCCGGTTCACAACGTCGACTGCGCCAACATGTACAAGTTCTGCGAACTGCTGGGGGCCAAGGTCGGCCACAAGGTGCGCATCCCCACCGCCGCCGAGTGGGAATATGCCGCCCGCGTGGGCACCTCCAACCCCACCTTCAAGGAAAAGTACGCCGCCCAGAACAGCAACGCCGACGCCAAGTACATGGGCCCGCCCCTGTCGGTCATGTCCAAGCCGGCCAACGCCTGGGGCTTCTACGACATGCACAGCGGTTTCTGGGAGCGGATGGGCGACGCCGCCATCGTGCAGCGCCAGGACGAGGTTGACCCCGTGCACACCCCACCCCAGGACAAGGACCCCGCCACCCGCGGCAACAAGCACTCCCACTTCGGCAAGGGCATGTGGCCGTATTACATCAGCGAGGTGGAGTTCATCGAGAGTTCAGCCGGGCCGTACCGCTTCCGCGTAGTGGTGGATGCCGACTCGCCGGCCGCGACCGTCCCGACCCCGGCCTCCAACCCGGGCAAATAACGTTTCTCTCAATCTGTCCTGGCAGTCGATGAGAACTATCATGAAAGTCGACATGAGAGCGATTGCCTGCCTTGCAATAACGTGGGTTCTACTGCTTTTGGTTTGCGTCGCCGTGGGCATGCAAATGACCCTCGGCCCGCCGCAGGTTATTTGCGTGAACAGCGATCTCATAGTTGTCGCCAAATTCACCGGGACCGCCGCGATTGAGGCCAAGAGAAAGCAGACACTTGAGGAGATCATCCAGCCCGGTGAATTCCGGAAAGAAAACTATGAATTGAAAGACTGCCTGTTTGAGGTCATGGAAGTCATAAAGCCAGACGTGGCCCAGGAGCACCCAAAGAAACTATCTACGGTTGCCTATTTTCCTATCGATGGAGACAACCGAATGAGGGTTGTCTGCCCTCCTGATGCTCCGTATTTGACGGTTGGTGAAAGGTACGTTCTTTTGCTTAGTCGCCTGGGGGATGGACCCGACTACTACGTCTCGGCCCGGTCCGAACTGACGGCCGAGGCCACCCCGGAGCATGTGGCGGAGGTGAGACTGGCCGCCAATCCGGACCTCTGGCCATGGTCAGAGCCGGTGAACGGCCTGCGGCTGGCCTTGATGACCACTGATTATGACACGATAGATGGCGACAAGAGCGTTTCAGCCTTCCTGGCTGTCTGCAACGCTTCCTCCAAAGACATTACGCTGGATGCCAAAGCCGGCGTCGAGGCCAAAGAGGCCGACGGCAAGGACGTAGCCCCGCATGCCCAGGTGTGCCTCGAGACGTTTATTCGCGAAGGCAAATCTCCTAGCAGTCAACCTGCTACCCAACCAACTTCCTCCCCGGCAACCGGACGCCATAGCGGTCAGGCCCCTGCCGCTACCACTCGCCCTCTACTTGAAATGATGGGCCCAATGCTACACTGGGCGCCGCTGCCCGAGTGCAAAATGACATTGCATCCCGGGGCCATTGTCTTGATCAAAGATGACTGCATCTACCTAAAGAGCAAGCGAGGAACGCTGCGCGGAGTCCTGGAGGCAAATAAGACCCAGGACCCCGACTCCTGGGTCGGCAAGATTCAGACGGCGGAGATCCAAATAGGCCAACCACCTGCGAAGAAACCGTAGGCGGGTGCCATGCCCTTACGCGTTTTGTGCGGAAGGGCATGTCCGGTCACTCAACCCAAATCCCTGTTCCTGCGGGACAACGGTTTGGCCTGACCGGAGATGGCCCAGGCCCGAAGGGCCGCAAGACGGTAGCCGGNNGCTAGCGAACCAGAGGCAGTGCCGTGATTGGCCAATGGGTTTGGTCCGGCCTGCCGATGGTGTGATTCTCCGGAGGCGTTGCGCGTGCGACAAGGTTGCATGCGCCACACACTTCACCATGTTCGCCACACCATCGCGAGCAAGATCAATTCCGCGCGCACGTCCAGGCGCTCGCTCTGCTGGTGAGGGGCACGCTTTCCGGGGGCTGCGCCGCGCACGGCTGCGCCGTGCTTGCTCCACCCCCGGCTAAATTCTTTCGTCCCTCCGGGACTTGGTTTCCCGAGCGCCTTGGTTTGGCCAGAGATGCCTAGAGCAGGGTGTAGGTCGGGCATGTGAACAGTCCGGACACATGGGTGACAGGTGTTCGGACACATAGGTAACACTTTTTGTACTGGCTCAGGTTGCTTCTTTCAAGCTCATGGCGGCCGGGAGCGGCGGGCGAGAGGGCAGGCGCCGCCTCGGCATGACTG
>PMYM01000102.1 GCA_003171235.1 Phycisphaerales bacterium
ACACCCTCGGCTACCGGCTACTGACCACTGACTACTTGATGGCCACGATCTCCACCCGCCGGTTCTTGGCCTTGCTGGCGGGGCTGTTGTTGGCGACCTCCGGTTGCGTGTCGCCCATGCCGACGGTCTCGATATGGCTGGCAATCACGCCCAGCTTTGCCAGCTCGCGCGTGACGTCCATGGCCCGGTTGCAGGAGAGTTCCAGGTTGTCATCCCATAACTTCTTGGTGGCGCGAATGGGGTCGCCGTCGGTATGGCCGACCACGCGGATGTTGGCCGAGGGGTAGCTCTTCTTGATCTGGCCGGCGATTTCTTTCAGCTTGGCGTGGCCCTGGACGGTGATCTCGGCCTTGCCGGGGCCAAAGAGAATATCGCTGCCGATGGTAATCTTGGCCCCGGAGGCGGTGGCCGTCCAGCCCTCGGGCACCTCGCCCGGACGGGGTTTGGGAGGAGCGACCACCGACCCGCCGCCGCTGGGGCGGGCGGCCAACTGCGACCGCAGGAGCTGGTTCTCGCTGTCCTTGGCGTCCAGTTGCAGCTTCTGGTCGCTGTTGCGCCCCTGCCACTGCTGCAGCTCGCTGCCCAGGTCGTTGTTCTTGGCCGTCAGCAGCGCCACCTGTTCGTTGAGTGACTTGATCTGCTTGTCCTTTTCCTCGCAGCCGACGGTCCCCAAAGACGCCGCCGCCAGCAGCACCGTCGCCACCATGCTCCACCGGTTCATGTGCTTCTCCTTTTTTTCCCAGGCAGAATCGACTTGGATCCGGGCCGGCCTTGGCCCGGCTCATTACGCCATTTCAATATCTCAATCCGCCGCGAATGAACTCCAGGATCGGATCGTAGAACAACATGCTGGCCAGGGCGCCGACGGCCAACCACGGGCCGTAGGGCAATTCCCGCTTGCCCCGAAGAATCAGCAAATGCAGGGCATAGATCAAGCCAAAAACCGGGGCCAGGAAAAAAGTGAGGGTGGCGGCGGCCGGACCGTTGACCGCCCCGATGGCCGCCAGTATGTGAACGTCGCCCATGCCCATGGCTTCCTTGCCGAAACCCAGCGTGCCCAGGATGCGAATGCCCCAGATCCAGCCCACCCCCGCCAGCAAGCCCAGCAGGGCGCCCGCTCCCGACAGCAGGTGTCGGCCCAGGGCCGCTTTGCCGGAGAGAATCGCCCCGACAGTCTGGCCTACCGCCGGCACATCATAAACCAGCCAGGCGGCCACACCCAATATAATCGCCGGCAGCAGGAACAGCAGTTCGCGCAGAACCTCCAGGCGGGGATCCACCCCGTCGTCCTTGGTGATGGCCACGGACTTGGCCTTGGCCGAAGTGGCAGGCCTGGCGGCCTGAGTCCGGGCGGGCTGGTCCCGGCCGGGACGGCCTTTTTCGCCCTCGCCATGCACCAGCGCCAGCGGTTTGTCCTGGGCGTCGATAAAACTGGGCTGGATCACACCCAGCCGGAGCAGCAGTTCGCTTATCAAGAGACCCATCGTCGCCGCCAGGGCCGCCAGCGCCCAGCGCGGCGAGGCCGGCGGCAGTATCCTGCCTTCAGGCCAGGCCACCGCCACGATGATGCCCACCGCCGCGCACACCCACATCACCGGCAGGGGCACGATGTACAACTCCACGTCCACCGCCGACGCCGCCACCAGCCCGCACAGCAGCACCGCCTGCGAGGCAAAGTACGGCCAGGTCTCCTCGAACCGCCCCATGTCGCGAATCCGCAGCACGTAATAGCAGAGGTAAAGCCCGGCCACCAGCAGGCCCGTCATGGCCTCGATCACCAGGTAGCGCGGCGATATGCGGCAGCGGCACTTGCGGCACCGGCCGCGCAGCGCCAGCCAACTGACGATCGGCAGGTTGTCGTGCCAGCCAATGGGATTGCCGCAGGAGGGGCAGTGGCTGCCGGGAAAGACTATGGATTCGCCCCGGGGCATGCGATAGATGACCACGTTGAGAAAGCTGCCAACGCAGGCCCCGAGGACAAACAGGAAGATGACCCAGATTACATCCACTCTAGAAATCCTTTTCTAGCGCCGCCAAGAATACCAAGCTCCCCCGCCGCACACAACAGCATTTGCGGCCTTGGCAGGCGAAAGCCCTGGGTGTACCAGCCAATTGTGGCGCCGTGCATATGGCCCTGGACAAATCGGGGAAAGTCATCCCTACTGATAATCCAGTCCCGACGGGACGGAAAGAAGTTAGCCGGGGGCGAAGCGGCGGCTTTTGCCGCCGCGGAGCCCCCGGAGACCGGCCGGTGCTGACAGAGCGATGGCTGTGCTTGCGTGCGGAATGAATCTTGCTCGCGATGTCACGGCGTGCTTGGGAGAGGAGAAGAAAGCCATGGCAGTTGCGCCATCGGCAGCGTGGACCAAAGACCGGCAGCCAATCACGGCACTGCCTTTTGTTTGCGGGGCGCCGTTACCGGGGGCTGTGCTGCGTTCGGTTTGGCCGATGCTCGCTTCGCCCCCGGTAAAGGCGACCAACAGCGCCAGAGGCAGTGCCGTGATCTCCAAGCCGAATGTGCCGCCCTGCCGGCAGCATGAATGGCCGTGAAGGCGCGGCCTGGCCACGGCATCGCGAGTTTGGTCAATCACGTAGTTGTGACCCCGGCACTCGCTCTGCCTTGCTTGGGGCCGGTGACCGGGGGTTGCGCGGCGACAAAAAAAACGTCGCCGCTCCACCCCCGGCTATCTTCTTCACGGCCCATTCGGGCCTGGCGACTTCTTCAACCTATGCCGCGACAGTTTTTCCGGACGCATCTTGTTGCGGAACTGAAAAGGACAGGAACCAATTGCCTGCCCCGGTTCTGTGGTGCTCCCCCAAACATGTGATAAGCTAATGGCATGGAACAAGAACTTCCAACGGGGCCAAAGAGGCGATGGGAGAGGACTGCATCGGGGTTCTGCCTCTTGGCGTGCTGGGTCTTCTTCTACCTGAATTACCGCGAGGCGGGAGAATCCACTGTCGTAATCTGTTCCATTCTCTCCGGATTTGGGATCGTCTTGGCCATTTCCGCGATTCGCCAACGTTGCGCCAAGAGGGTCAACGCCTGGATATATCTTGTTCTCTTGTCCCTCCCGCCCCTAATCCTGAGTGTCATGGTATTGTTGAGTGAAAACTTTCGCACTCAGATCAGGTACTTCTGGCGGGACTTCTTTGGTTATTGATCCCTCAACCTAGTAAAGGCCGCCGACCGCGCGAGGCAGTGACTTGATCGCCCAAAGGGCAGGTTCTTTCCTGCCGATGGCGTGATTGGCCGGGAGGGCGCGGTTTGGCCACGGCATCGCGAGTCAGGCCCGTACCCAGGTGCGACCAAGTCACTCGCTTTGTCTTCCTGGGCCGACCGTGACCGGGGGCTCCGCGTCCCTCGCCTTTCGGCTCGGTACGCTTCACCCCCGGCTACCATCTTCCGGCCCGCCGGGCCTGACGATTCAGTCAACCCGTGTTGCTCCGTTTACTTTGATGTTGGTGCTATCCAAAAGGAACAGAACCAATTTCCTGCCCCGGTTCTATGGTGCTCCCCCAAACATGTGATAAGCTAACGGCATGGAACAAGAGCTTCCAACGGGGCGAAAAAAACGATGGGAGGTGATGGCCTCCGCCAGTTGTCTATTAACGTTGCTTTTCTTGTGCCTGCTTCCAGAAGACGCGTTCCTCGGCATCCTCATTTCCATTTTCGCCGTGTTTGGAATTGGTTTCGCCATTTCCGCGATTCGACAAAGATGCGATCAACGGGTCATCGCCTGGATCTTGCTCATGCTCAATGCTCTCTCTCTGTTCCTCTTGGTTGACATCTTGCGGCTTTATGTACCTTCTCGACTGGTAATTCTTCACTACTGGCAACGGGCCCTTGGCTTCTGATACCTCCGAACACACCAAAGACAAAGAAGGATTGGCCAAGGAACCGTTGCATCTTCTATTCTCTCTGTTTCCCTCCGCGGCCTCTGCGTTGAATCCTTTCTTCTTTTGTTCTTTGTGTCGTAGAATCAGGCCATGCTGGAAAAGCGATACGGCACTTTCGCCGGCGGGATCGACCTGCCTGACGACAAGGACCAGACGCTGGATGAGCCGGTGGTGGCGTTCTGGCCGCTGTCGCATCTGGCGGTGCCGCTGGCGCCGGCAGCCGGCCCGCCGGCCCGGCTGCTGTTTAAGCCCGGGCAGTACGTCTCGCGCGGGGAGAAGCTGGCCGCCGCCGACTCGCCCGACCAGGTGGATGTCTTTGCCCCGCTGGCCGGCAAGGTGGATTCGCTGGGAGAGGCGCTGCTGCGATCGGGCCGCAACGGCTGGCGGTCCTCGCCGGCCGTAGTGCTGACCCAGCTTGACCCGCCCGCGGGGCTCTCTGAAGTGCAACCCCAGTACGACTGGCAATCGGCCGACGCCCAGTCGCTGCGCCTGCGGCTGGCGGAAGGCGGCCTGATGTGCGGCGGGCAGTCCCAGCCGATGGGCCGGTGGCTGGAGCGGGTCAGGCAGGCCGGCGCGGCGACGCTCATCGGCAACCTTATGGAGAACGTCCCGTTCGTAACGGCCGATCACGCCGCCCTGCGCGACTTCTCCTCGGCCGTGGTGCGCGGGCTGGCCATCCTGGCCAGGGCGCTGGAAATTCGCCAGGTGCTCCTGGCGGTGGATCACCGCCGCCTGGGCCACTACCGCCAGGCCGTCGGGCCGGCGCGGCTGCTGCGGATCGACGCTTTGGCGCTGGTTCACAAGTACCCCACCGGCGCCGAGGCCATGCTGGTCTTGGTGCTGACCCGGCGCGAAGTGCCCCCGGGCCGGTCGGCCCTGGCGGTCGGCTCTGCCATGGTCAACGGGGCCGACTGCCTGGCGGTCTATCGCTGGGTGGCCTGCGGGCAGGCGCCCACCGGCCGCGTGGTGACGGTATCCGGGCCGAGGGTCCGCAAACCGGGCAACTTTTATCTTCCCTTCGGGGCCGACGCCGCCGAGGTGCTCTCCTGCGCCGGCGCACGCGCCGGCCTGCACGTCGAGGGTTCGCCCATGTCAGGCCGCCCTCTGCCGCCAGGGGCGGTGGTCGGCCCGGCGACCGACGCGCTACTTGCCCTGGAGCCGGCCCCGCCGGCGCGGGCGATGCAATGCATTCGCTGCGGATGGTGCGTCGATCATTGCCCCGTGCGGCTTAACGTGGCGGCCTTGAACGATGATTACGAACTGGTCAGGCTGGATCGCGCCCGGCGGCGAGGGGTCCAGGCCTGCATCGACTGCGGCATCTGTTCCTACCTCTGCCCCTCCCACCTGAGCCTGACCGACCGCGTCGGCCAACTCAAGGAAGCCCTCCGGCGCGACGGGGCGGGCAACGCCTTATAGAATGACGTTGATGCTGGCGGAAAGCCCTGCCGCCGCGGCGGCCTTGCGCACGGCGGCGCGCAGCCAGCGGTTGTACGCCCGGCTGCGATGGTCGTCAAAAAGCATCGCCCTGGTGGCGGCGGCGGACTGGGGGTCGGCCTCGCCCAGCAGGTTCTTCATCGCCGGCCAGACGCCCCAGCGGAGGTTGAGCCGGTCGATGTACACTTCCTCCAGCCCCAGCGGCGCCAGGGCGGCGAACAATTCGCTCAACTGCTCCTGCGAGTCGGACAGCCCCGGCAGCAGCGGGCCGACAAAGGCCTTGACGCGAATGCCGGCGGCGCGGGCCCGGCGCAGGGTCTCCAGCCGATCGGCCGGCGGCGAGGCCCCCGGCTCGATGCGGGCGGCCAGGCCGGCGTCCAGCGTGGTGATGGTCAGGCACAGGGTGGCGTTGGGGGCGGCCAGCAGGTCGAAGTCGCGGCAGACCAGCCGGCTCTTGGTCTGCACGTGCACCGAGTAGCCCGCCTGCACCAGCAGCAAAAGGCATTTGCGGGTCAGGGCGTATTTCTCCTCCAGCGGCTGGTAGGCGTCGCACACGCTGGAAAGAAAAACGCTGCCGGAGGGAAACAGCCCCGCCCGGGCGATCTGCTTGGCCAGCACCTCGGGGGCATTGACCTTCACGTCCACAAAATCGCCCCATGCCTGATCGACGTGGTGAAACCGCCCCATGAACCGGGCATAGCAGTACGCGCAGCCGTGGACGCACCCGGTGTAGCAGTTGACGGCGTAGTCGCAAATTCCCGACGCGCCCAGAACGCTGCGACACTGGACTTCCTGCACCACCGGCCTGACGGGTTGGACTTGTTCTTCCTCCACGCACCTTCAAGGATACCAAAACGACATGGTCCAATACTACGTGCCCTCAGTTGATCCGGAAAAAGGCTGAAAGCTAAAAGCTAAAAGCTGAAATAAGAACAGGGAAAAAAGAAGAATAGGAACAGACCGCGTTTCCGGCATTTGTTTCAGCTTTCAGCTTTTAGCTTTCAGCTTTAGCTTCTATCGCACGGCGACGTAGGCCGCCAGAAACGCCAATTGGGCCAGCAACCCCGTGCTCAGCAGCACTGCCCTGCGCAGGGGCGGACGAAAGACCGCCAGCAGAGACCCGCCGCCGAAGATCGCCGCCAGCGCCGCCGCCGGCGGTACCAGGTGGCATGGCCCCAGAAAGCGCAGGCAGGCCAGCGACGCCGCCAGAGGCGCCAGCAGGCAAGCCGCCACCGCCAGAGGATGCAGCCGGCCGGCTAGGCTGGCCGTCGCGCGATCCGTCTGGGCGCTGGGACGGTAGAACTGCCCCAGAACCACAATTCCCCATGCCCCCCACAGCGGGGCCAGCACCAGCAGGCGATAGGTTTCCATCGGCCAGAGCCAGTCCCACCGCGGCGGCAGCCAGTTGGCGTAGTCGTGGTGATACCGCCACGACTGCCGCAGCAGCAGCCAGTACAGCCCGGCCAGCACCACCAGGCCGCCCAGTCGCACAAATCTCCGCCGGCCCAACAGCAAGGTTGACAACTCCATTGCCGCCGGGCGCAAAGGGAACAAGAAGGTCAGCGCCGCCACGGCCGCCGCCGGGGCCGTGTATTCATGCAAATATCGCCAGGAAATGACGTTGACCAGTTGCCAGACCAGGCCCGAGAACACCCCCCACCCCAGAGCCGCCAGGAGCAGCGGCAGGCAGGGCCTCTGGTAAAGTTCCGCCGGCCTGGCCTGCACCGCTCGCTCCGATCCGGCCAGGTAAACCCACCCCGCATGCACGCGCAGGATGAATCGCCACATGCGCCCGCCCGCCCGGCGTTCCCAGGCCAGCCAGCGACGCATCCCTGAATGGTTGTTCTGCCCTTGGTTCAAGACGCTGCCAGCATAGCGGCCAGGCCCCCCACCGTAAACACCGCTAAGCATACATGGTCAGGGCGGAGGCAAAGCCGCCTGACCTCCCACACGTCGATCCGTGGTTCTTCAGAGTTGCCGCTTCCTATTCTTCCTGTGGCCCGCATAATGAGAAATTCTTCTTGCGAGCCTGCACAGCAGGCTTTTCCTCTCTTTACAGGCCCCCGCTTCAGCGGGGGTGGATGAGGGTTGGGGTTTATCCTCCTGGAGCCATCCGCTGACGAACTTTTCAGGAATGGTCTGGTTGGCGATGTTGTGATTCAAGGAGCTGGCGCTGGATTTCATGCTGTCCCTGTATCACAGTCCTGCGCGGTAAGGTCGTCCATCGCCAGCATGAATTGGCCACAAGGCTGATCGGCGGATGGCTTTGCTTTTCCCATGGCCGTTCCTGTCACCCCCGCTGAAGCGGGGGCCTGCAAAGGAAAACAATCGACGAGTGCCGCCATTTTCGAGCCAGCCGCATCCGCTGAAGCGGTTCCTAGGGCCAGACATCGTCACGCGAAAAGCAGCGTGACCATGCCACCCGTTTTATGCTCTTATTCGCCTCCGCCTATTTGGCCGGAGCGGTGGCCGCGGCGGCCGCGGGCTCCAACTCGGCGACGACGCGGAAGATCATTAGCCCTTCCTCGTTGTCGCCGCTTTCGTCGCACGCGCCGTGCATGTTCAGGTGGGTGTCGTCGTAGAAGGCGCCGCCCTTTGTGCGGCGCAGCGGGCCGTTGCCGTGATTGGCGGCCTCTTTGCGCGTCGGGCCCTGGGGATCGACCTGCGTCGTGCGGATATTGTCCAGCTTGTAGTCGCTGACCAGTTCCCAGCCGGACTTGACCATGTCGTACACGCCCCAGGCGTTGGGCGGGTGCTTCCTGACCGGCTCGCACCGGCCCTCGCCGTCGGCGACAAAGCTGCGCTGCTGGAGGTATTTCTCGTGGAAACAGGGGCCGGAGTTGCCCACGCGGGCAACCCATTCAAACTCGGCGTCGGTCATCAGGCGAACCTTGCGGCCATTTTTCTCGGACATCTTCTGGAGGAATGTCTGGATATCGACGTACGAGGCGTTCTCCACGGCGAAGTCGCCGCCGGCGTCGGGCGTCTTGTGCCGGAAGCGCTGGTTGAAGCCGGTGGGCGGCAGCTTGCTGGGGTTCTTGCCCGTCAGGGCCTCGAACATGGCCTGGGTGACGGGGATCTCGGCCATGTAGATGCCCTTGGTCAGGGTGACATCGTGGGGGAATTCGTCCTGCCAGCGCGGATGCTCGTAATAGGGCGAGCCGCACAGGAACCGCCCGGGCGGAATGTGGACGCACTTGAGCGAAATCGCGTCGGTGACCGCCAGGGTGATGGGCGGCTTGTCGGGCATGATCCAGGGTTTGTCCGGGGCCATCAGCTTGGCGGGGTACTTAAACGGCAGCGGCTGGTCCTTGCCCTGGTAGACGATCTTGGTGGGGGCAAGCCACTTTCTGCCGTCCTTTTCCAGGACGGTTCCCGTGACGGAGATGGCCCGGCTGGGATAGTCCAGGTCGTCGTGGGCCTGAATGGCCAACGGGCCGGGAACCAGGTAGTACTTGAGGTTCTTGTCGAACTGCTCCAGGAGCAGCTTGGCCTGGTCGCAGTCCAGGCCGCGATCGGGGTAGAACTTCTCCAGGATGGCCTCGACCTGGGATTTGACCTGGGGCGAGCCGTCCATGGCGAACAGCACCACGTTGTGCTCGACCTGGTTTTGATCGACCGCGCAGGCCCGCTCGCACATGGAGACGCCCGCGACGGTGATCTCCGCTCCGGCGGGCACGGCCACCGGGGCGACCACGTCGGCCAGCTTGTCCTTGCGGGCCGAGACGACCAGCTTCTCCACGCTGAGTGAGCCGCCCCTGCCGGCCAGGCCGACCATTTCCAGGCCGGGGCCTTCCAGGGGCGTCGGGTCTTGAACGGAAATCACCTCCGCCCCGTCAACCACCAGGCGAAGCTGGCGGTCGTTCTGCTCGGCCACCACCTGGTAGCTCTTGCCGGCGGCCAGGGCGAACTTATCAACGCCGACAGACTTGAGGGGCGTGTCATCCCGCAGCAGCACGGCGCCCTTGGCGTTGAGGCGGAAGGTGTAACCCCGGAAGGGGTTGGTGCCCACGGCGGCGTTTTCATTGAGCTTAAGGTCGATGCCGGCGTCCTCGACTTTCTGCTTGGGCGTCACCGAGGCGACCGCCTCCAGGCGGCAACTGCCGGGGAAACGGTAGGTGAACAGAAAGGCCTCGCCGCGCCCGCGCTTGCCGGCGTCCATTACGAGCTTGCCGTCCGTGAATTTCATCTCGCCGACGGTCGTCCACCAGTGGTCGGCGGGCTTGCCGTTCTTGAGGTCGGCGGTGAAGACGGCTGTCCACTCCGCCGCGCCGGCCGGTTGAGTAGAAGCCCCGGCTTGGGCAAGGGCAACAGCGGCGGTCCCAACCATCAGGCCGGCGAGCGTCAGCAGCATCAGCACGTTGCGTTTCATTCTGTTCTCCTATTGAGAGATCTAACTTAGTGTCGAGGGCGTCGTGCCCTCTTCCCGGCGGATTCCACTGCCGAGGCCCCGGGACGCGCGGGCAATATGCCCGCGGCAGGCCCTACTCTCGCAGATCCAGGCATACGAGGGTGTCTTTGTGGCGGAGGTATAGCCTGCCGTCAGCGAAGGCCGGGGCCACCATGCACTGGTTCTCGTCGCGCTGCCCGTCCTTATAACCGGTGAAGATGGACGCCCGGGCCAGTTCCACGTACTTGTCGGGCGAGGCCTGGGCAATGACCAGCCTGCCGTCGATGCCCAAGATCACCAGTTTGTCGTCCACGATGATCTGCTGGCCGCAGATGCCCTTCTGTTCCCACTTGATCTCGCCCGTGGCCCAGTCGCGGCAGCGGTAGCCGTATTCGTCCAGCTTGCTGTTGAAACTCTTGTAGGCGTGTGAGGCATAAATGCAGCCTTTGTAGACTATGGGCTCGCCGGTGCTGCCCAGCTCAAGATTGCGTTTGCCGCCGCCGGCCTTGGCGATCTTTCCATCCTTGAGGCTCAGCAGGATGCCGGCGAACTCAAATTCGTTGCCCTGAGCGACGGGGTCGGCCCAGAGGTCCTGCGATGTGACCTGCCAGCCGATCTCCTTCTTGGTCGAGCCGAAAACTACCTTGCCGTCGGCTGGGTTTACCGCCACGATCTTCGTCCCGGTGACCATGAGCACCAGGTGCTGGCCGTCAACGTCGACAGGTATGGGGCTCATGTACGGCGCGGTGTCGGAATCGCTCTTCCAGGCCACCTTGCCGGTGGACTTATCCAGGGCGATGCCGTCGGTGCCGCCGTTCAGGACCAGCAGGTTGCCTTCCAGCAGCGGGGCAGACGACCAGCAGCGATGCTCGATGGTCTTGACGCCCTCCTGGGTCATGTCGAAGTTCCAGAGTTCCTTGCCCGTGGCGGCCTCGAAGGCGCACACGTCACCGGCGTTGGAAACGACGTACACGGCCTCGCCGTCCACCACCGGCGTGCCGGCGGTAAGCACGCTCTTGCCGTCAATGGCCATGGGCATCTGCCAAAGGATCTCGCCGGTGGTGGCGCTCAGGCAGTACAGGGTGTCCCACTCCTTGTCCTTCTTGTTGATCTTCTTTGGGTCGCCGTAGCCGCCGATGAAGACGCGGTCGCCGACTATGACCGGGGAGGAATAGCCTTGGCCGATCTTGGTCGTCCAGAGCTTTTTGAGGCCATCGGCCGGCCAGGTGGTGACCCACTTGCGAGGCGAGGCGGTGATGCCGTTATGATTGGGTCCGCGCCACCCCGGCCAGTCGGCGGTCGCACGAACAGGCGCGGCGGGCGCCGCCGAAGCCGAGCTTGCGGCCGGCTGGCTGGCGGGGGCCGCCGGCAGAGTCGAAAGCAGGCATGCGATACACACGCAGGCTATCCACCCGCAACCCAGAATCCTTAGCATCGTGGTCATCCTTAATTTCAGATGGCAGACGGCGGAGTTGAACCGCCGGCTGCATCTCTTGCCGGCGGCTTTGGCTGCTTCATACGGGCAACTATTTCACATGCAAGGGCCACCGGTCAAGCCCCAATCGAAAAAGGCGCACGCTTCCGCCCCGGGCGATTAAGAGGCCCTAACGAAATGCCCCGTGAGCCGCGCGGCCTTTTGTCAGGGACTCTTACGGGAACTGCCCGGCATGGACTTGGGCAGGCCCCACTGTTCCAGCACCGGCAGCACACCACAAACCGAACTCACCACGGCGTCGGCCAGGCTGTGCGAATTTGACCCCGGCCGGACGATGCGGATGGCCCGCATGCCCACGCCCTTGGCCCCGATCACGTCGGCGTCCTCCAAGTCGCCCACGTGCACCGCCGCTTCCGGCGCTACCCCCAGCTTGTGCAGCGTGTAGAGGAACTGGCGCGACTGCGGCTTGGTGGTGCCGGTCTGGTCGGAGAAGGTGAACTGCTGCAGGAGCTGGGCCACGCGGTCCCGCTCCATCACCGAATAAAGATCGGGCCCCAGGGTCATGCCGGTATCGCTGATGACGGCGGTTTTGACCCGCCCGCGCAGCGCCTCCAGCAGGGCCTTTGCCCCATCCATCGGGGCCGGGGGGCATTCCCGCCCGGTGATGCTGATAAGCTCGCCCAGTTCGCGCGCCTTGTCGGCCTCCAGTTCGACGCCGATCGTGCGCCCAAGGTGCAGGCCCAACTCCTCGGCATTGATCCCCACCTGCCGCTCCAGCCGCAGATGCTCGATCTGCCTGGAGAGGATGTCGAAAGCGAATTCCAATTGCGTGAACGTCACCTCGCGCCCCTGCGCCTGGAAAAAATCCTGGGAGTACTCGTAGCGCAGCAGCCGGCGGCGCTGGTAGATGCCCTCTATCTCGCTGTAGAGGGTTCCCCAGAAGTCAAAGGTGACCGCCTGTATCACCGCTGCTCCAATTCCGCCGGCAGGCCTTGCCCGGATCCGCACTTGCCCCTACACCGCACGGCACAATTACTACAATTAGTGTAGAATCTGGCATCCTGCCGGCAACAAAGTTATAGTGTAGCAACTGTCAGACTGGTGCGACAGCTTTTAGAGAAGGAGGCTGTGCATGAAGCGATTGGCCGTACTGCTGTTGTTGTCGGTGCTGGCTGTGGGGGTCTGCTCTTGCTCCTGCGGCCAGGATTGTCAGGTCCGCCCGACGTCCATGACGCCGGGCAGATGCTCTCACTGGGGTCTCACCAAGGATCAGTACGCCAACAAGGCGGTCTGGATGGAGCCGGCCCTGCCTCCGCAAGGCCCCGACCCGTGATTCTGCAGGTCTGACGCCGCTAATCCCCGCGCATCGCGTCTGCGCCGGTGTTTGGCTATCGTTCTTTGCGCATGGCCAGCCCGGGCGGTTCGTGTGCGCGCGGAGGCATGCCCAATCTCCCGGGATAATGCTACAATCCGCCCATGCCGCTTGAATTTGACGTAGTGATCATCGGTGGCGGGCACGCCGGGGCGGAGGCCGCCTGGGCCTGCGCCCGTCTGGGTCTGCGCGCCTGCCTGGTGAGCCTGTCGCGCGGCGCCATCGCCCGGATGTCCTGCAACCCCGCTATCGGCGGCATCGGCAAGGGGCAGCTCGTGCGCGAGATCGACGCCCTGGGCGGGCTGATGGGCCTGGCCGCCGACGCCACGGGCATCCAGTTCCGCATGCTCAACCTCTCCAAGGGGCCGGCGGTCTGGGGCCCCCGCTGCCAGTCCGACCGCCATGCCTATGCCGCCTACGTCCAACAAGCCCTCGGGAGCCTGGAAAACTTGTCGATCATGGAGGGGCAGGCAACCGACATACTCGCCCGCCAGGGGCGCGTCGCCGGCGTGCGCGTGCTTGGCGGCGACGTCGGGCAAGAGCAGACGGGGCGCGAAGTTGAACTCCCCTGCCGGGCGGCAATCGTCACCGCCGGAACGTTTCTCCGCGGCCTGATGCACTGCGGCCAGAAAACCTGGCCCGGCGGGCGATTCGACGAACCGGCGACGGATAGGCTCTCTTCCAGCCTGCAATCCATCGGCATCCGCCTGGAGAGGCTCAAGACCGGCACGTGTCCGCGAATCGCCGCCGAAAGCATCGACTATTCCCGCTGCGCCCGGCAAGACGGCGACGATCCGCCCCGGCCTTTTTCGTTCATGAACGACCGGCTGGAGGTCGACCAGGTCCCCTGCCACCTGACGGCCACCAATCCGGCCGTGCACGACATCATCCGCGAGAACCTCCACCGGGCGCCGATGTTCACCGGCCAGATCACCGCCGTCGGGCCGCGGTACTGCCCCTCGGTAGAAACCAAGATCCAGCGCTTCCCCGACCGTGACAGCCACCTGCTCTTTTTGGAGCCGGAGGGCAGGCAAACCAACTGGGTGTACGTCAACGGCCTGTCAACCTCGCTGCCCCAGGACGTGCAGGAGGCGATGGTTCACGCCATCGCCGGCCTGGAGCAGGCGCGCATCCTGCGATACGGCTATGCCATCGAATACGACTTCGCCCAGCCGACGCAACTGGGGGCCGACCTGCAGGCCAAGGCGGTCGGCGGACTGTACCTGGCTGGACAGGTCAACGGCACCACCGGCTATGAGGAAGCCGCCGCCCAGGGCCTCATGGCCGGCATCAATGCTGCCCTGGCCCTGCGGGCTCAGGAGCCGCTGATTCTCCGCCGCGACCAGGCTTACATCGGCGTGATGATCGACGANNATGTTCACCAGCCGGGCGGAGCACCGCCTGCTGCTCCGCTACGACAATGCCGATCTGCGCCTGACCCCGCTGGGGCGGCAGGTCGGCCTGGTGGACCAAGGGCGTTGGGAAAGGCATTTGGCCAAGCAGCAGGCCGCCTCGCGCTGCAAAGAGCTGCTCGAAACGGTATGGCTGGGCGGCAAGAGACTCTACGACTGCCTGGCCAGCCCGAATGTCAAGTTGCCCGAGTTGCTGGAGCAGGCCGCCGCCCAATCAAAATCGGCCAAGAATGATGATGCCATGAGCGAGTTGCGAAGTCTGCTGGCCCGGCAAGCATCGGCAGTGGAGTCGGTGGCGGTCGATTGCCGTTACGGCGGCTACATTGCCCGCCA
>PMYM01000113.1 GCA_003171235.1 Phycisphaerales bacterium
GTTATATATCTATAGAACAACTCTTCTGAAAAAGTCAAGATAAATCCGGCCCGATTCTCAGTATGTTTGCAGCAGCCCCGGCAGCCCCCGGCAGGGGGCGCCGTGATTTGCGAAGCAACCACGTTGGCGCTTCTTCCCAGAGCCCGTTAGGGCGATTGCATGTAGCCCAGGGCGCGCCGACGCGCAGCGGCGGCAAGCCCTGGGAAAGGCCCGCCCCTCCCGTTCCAGAGCCATCCGCTGATCTGCGCTGTAAAGGTTCCCGCTGGCGATGGAGCGGCCGCCCGGCTTTGTGCGGGCGGTCCAGCACCCTGCCGCGCCACGATTGACGCCGGCAAGCGCCCCCTGCGGGGGCTTGGGTGGCTGGGACAATGTTTTCCACGGGTTCCGCTTCGCTTCACCCGTGGCTACACGCAATCGCCCCCTCCGGGGCTCTCAGTCCTGCCACTATGCCACCTAGGCCCTACGGCCGGATGCAATCGTCGGTGAGGGGTCGGGGAAGCCGGGCGGGACGCCGGGGGAGGTGACGCCCTGGCCATTTTCGCTTCGCCCGGCTGCGCCCCTCGACTGCGCTGGGGACTTGCCGTGCTCGCTCCACCCCCGGCTATCTTCTTGGCGTCCTTTCAGGACTCGGTTTCCCCAACGGCTTGGCTTGTCTGGATATGCCTGAGGCCCGTAGGGCCGGAAGGTTCCCACATGGGGTTTCTTGGCAAGCGATCGTTCATGATTGCGTGAGGCCCGAAGGGCCGCAAGATGGTAGCCGGGGGTGGAGCCCCGAGCGCAGCCGAGGGGCGGAACCCCCGGCAAGAGACCCTGGAATGAACAGAGGCAGTGCCGTGATTCGCTACGGGAGTTTTATCTTGACTGCCGATGGCGTAGTTCGCTGGAGGCTTTGCGCGTGCAACAAAGTTGCACCCGGCTCTGGCGACAGTGCGTCTCTGAAGGAAATCGGTCACAAAGTTCGGCGCGCCATCGCGAGGAAGAACATTTCCGCGCGCCGGTCCAGCCGGTCGCTCTGTCGCGTCGGGGGCCGCTTTCCGGGGGCTGCGCTGCGCCCGGCTGCGCCGTGCTCGCTCCACCCCCGGCTATCTTCTTGGCGTCCTTTCAGGACTCGGTTTCCCCAACGGCTTGGCTTGTCTGGATATGTCTGAGGCCCGTAGGGCCGGAAGGTTCCCACATGGGGTTTCTTGGCAAGCGATCGTTCATGATTACGTGAGGCCCGAAGGGCCGCAAAGATGGTAGCCGGGGGTGGAGCCCCGAGCGCAGCCGAGGGGCGGAACCCCCGGCAAGAGACCCTGGAATGAACAGAGGCAGTGCCGTGATTCGCTACGGGAGTTTCATCTTGACTGCCGATGGTGTAGTTCGCTGGAGGCTTTGCGCGTGCAACAAAGTTGCAGGCCCTACGGCCGGATGCAATCGTCGGTGATGAGGCTTGAGGGGTCGGGGAAGCCGGCCGGCACGCCCGGGGAGGTGACGCTCTGGCCGGTTTCGATCCGCCCGGCCACGGACAGGTTCAGGGCCAGAAGTTCCGCCAGGATGTCGCCCTTGGGGTCAAAGCCGTAGGCGGCCAGGACGGCGGCGTCCAGGGCGGCGTGGGCGTCCTTGAGGGGATTCTGTCCGGGTAGTTCCAGCGTGCGGTACAGTGCCCGCAGGCCGCCCTTGATGTTGGGCAGGGCCTCGGAGCGGATGCGCCGGACCTCCCGCCCAGCCGCCGCCACCGCCTCCACCTGCCCCAGGCAACGGTTCTCCCCCCGCCGGCGCACAGGTCCGTTATCCATTTGTCCAGGCGATGTTGCGAAAGCCGGGGGTTTTTTTGGCCGATGGTCTTTTCAGGCCCGCTGGCGAGCAATCCGTCCAGACTGGCCAGGCCGGGCCGGGAAAAGCATGATATTGTCTTTCTTACATCGTCGGCTGTCTCTCCCGCAGGTGCTGCGCGGGCTGCGCCCGGCGGCCATTGCCTGCATGGCGGGTTTGAGTTTCGCCGCCGTGGTGCACTTCTATCACTCCCGTTTCGAGCAGGACATACTCCGGCGTTTCCAGCAGTACCAGGTTACGCTGGCCGAAAGCCTGGGGGCCTCACTGGAAAACAACTTCCACGACCTGGTCAACGGGTTGCAGGTTTTGTCTGCCCGGCCGGAAATGACCGGCAGCCCGGCTGAATGTCGCGGCTTCATCGACACCTTTTACCAGCTTCATTCCGACGTGCTGGAGAACGTCACGGTGTTGGACGAGGGCGGCCAGGCCGTCTGCAGCGTCCGCCCACCGCGCCAGGAGAATTCCCTGGCCACGCGCCCTGAGTCGGGTGAGCCGGCCAGCGGCCCCATCACGTACGCCTGCCTGGACGGGGGCGAGAGGGTGCGGGTCACCCTCGCCGGCGGGCAAAGCGGCAAGACAATCTGCTGCGATATTTCAGTGCCGCGGCTGCTGGCCAAGAACCTGGCCAACTCCGAGGGCCGCAGCCACGGGCTTTGCCTGCTGATGGGCCCGGGCGGCGGCCAGGTTTATCCCAGTCTCCAGGAGGCTGCCCAGCCCCAGCGCTTCCTGCAGCAAGCCGTGGTGCGGCAAATCTGGCAGCCCTGCCTGCAGGAGGGGCGGTCGGACTCCGGCGAGGTCCGGGAGGGCGGGCAGACGCTGCTGGTGTCGTACAATCCGCTCATCCTGGGCCAGCAGCGCTACGGCGTCTGCCTGGGCCTGTCCAAGGGCGAACTGGCCATTCCGCTTTCCTCCCATCAGCGCATGATTTACGCCCTGATAGCCGCGTTGGCCCTCTTGTATTTCGCCACCGGCTACGTCTCTGCCCGCAGCGAAAAGGCCCACCTGGAGCTGGAACGCCAGAAGCGGCTGATGGCCGAGGCCTCCAGCCGGGTCAAGAGCAATTTGCTGACCCGCATGACCAACGAGATCCGAACGCCCATGAGCAGCATACTGGACCGGCTGGCGAGGGCGCTGGACAAGCCCCTGCCCCAGGACCAGCGGGCGCAGTTGGAGGGCGCGGGGGCGTCGGCCCAATCCCTCTTGAACGTCATCAACGACATGCTGGATTTTTCCCAGCTCGAGTCGGGCAAGCTGGAGCTGGCTGAAATGGACTTCGACCTGTGCGACTGCCTGGAGGACACGCTGCTGCCGCTGCGCGAGGCGGCGCGGGCCAAGGGTTTGTCGCTGGACCTGCTGGTAAACGACGACGTGCCCGCCCGGCTGCGGGGCGACCCCGGGCGGCTGCGGCAGATAGTGGATGACCTGGCCGGCAACGCCGTGCGCTTTACCGACCAGGGCGGCATACGCGTGACGGTGCAGGCGGAGGAAGAGAGCGACCATAGCGCCCGGCTGGGCTTTGCCGTCAGCGACACCGGCATCGGCATCGCGGCCGCCGATCAGGCGCGGGTCTTTCAGGCCCCCCCGCTGGCTGAGAGCTCTCCCGCCCGCCAGGTCCGCACCAGGCTGGGGCTGGCCATCTGCCGCCAACTGGTCGAGCAGATGGGGGGCCAACTCCGGCTGCACAGCCAGCCGGGAAAGGGCAGCACGTTCTATTTCTCCCTGGAATTCCGCCAGGCCCGGTTTGCCCCGGCGGCGCCCGCCCCCGCCCGGCAAGAACTCATCCACGGGCGCGCCCTGGCCTACTGGCCGCAGTCGCCCGAACCTGGCGCCCTGGCCGGTGTCCTGGCCGCCTGCGACATCGAGTGCCGCGTCACCGGCGATATCCAGGAGGCCTTCAACCTGATGCGCCAGGCCCACAGGCAGGAGCAGCCTTTCTCGCTGCTATTGGTGGAAGGCGAGGGAATCGATGCCTTGTGGCCCAACCTGGTCAATCAGGTCAAGCGCGACCAGGAACTGCGCCAGACGCCGGTGGTGCTGATCTGCTCGGCCGGCCTGCGCGGCGACGCCGTGCGCTGCCAGGCTGCCGGCGTGGACGTGTATCTGACCAAGCCGGTCGATCCTTCGCTGCTGCGGCAGGCCATCATGGCGCTGACGAATCGGACTGACCAGGAACTGCTCACCCGCCACAGCCTGCGCGAGCAACGCTGCCGGGCGGCGGCCGCCGGGCGCGCTGATTCGTCGCCCAAGGCCAGGAGCCTGCGCGCCGAAAATCATCGCACCCCCAATCTCGCTTGAGGCCGGCGCGCGAGCCCGGCCCGGGCCGCGAATCACCCCCCCCCAGGTCAGGCATGCGCCTGAAATCTTCACCGGTGAGATGCGCCGCCGGCCAGAACGTTGGTATGATATCAGGTGCGCATCCGACGGCGGCCACAAGCGCAGCGGCGCCGCGGGTTCAGGAAAAGGAGGCCGTGATGAGTATCTCGCGTGCGACCGGCAGGTTGGCGCCGGCCCAATTCGCCCTGCTGGAGGGCCTGGAAAACCGCCTGCTGCTGTCGGCGGCGGACTTGACGGGCCTGGCCGGCCCGCTGCTGTTGAGCGCCCCGACGCAGGCTGGGTCCATTCAGGTCTGGGGCAGCAACAGCGACGGCCAGGTGAGCAATGTTCCTGCCGGCTCCGACTTCGTCGCCGTGACGGCGGGTTTCTTCAATGTCGTCGCCCTCAAGAGCGACGGTTCACTGGTGGCCTGGGGGCAAAACCTCGACGGGCAGTGCAATGTTGCCTCCGGCAACGATTTCGTGGCCGTGGCCGCCGGCGGGCGCCACGGCCTGGCCCTGCGCGACGACGGCAGCCTGGCGGCCTGGGGCGACAACACTTACGGGCAAACCGACGTGCCGGCGGGGAACGACTTTGTCGCCATATCCGCCGGCTCCTACTGGTCCATGGCCCTGCGGGCCGATGGCACGCTGATCGGCTGGGGCGAGGATCCCTTTAGCAGTGTAACCGACCTGACCAACCTGCAGACGGGAACCTTCCAGGCCATCGCCGCCGGCAGTTCCTACGGCCTGGGCCTGCGCAGCGACGGCAGCCTGAAGGCCTGGGGCAGCAATAACGGCGGGCAGCTTAATATTCCCGCCGGCACCACCTACACCGCCATCGCCGCCGGGCTGGTTCATGGCCTGGCCTTGCAGAATGACGGCTCCATCGTCGGCTGGGGCGACAACAGCTCCAACGAGCTGGACATTCCCGCCGGTGCCGATTTCATCCGGATCGCCGCCCGCGGCTTGCACAGCCTGGCCCTGCGTAGCGACGGCACCGTCGCCGCCTGGGGCGACAACAGCGATGGCGAGAGCGACGTCCCCTTCGGAAGTTCGTATTTCGCCGTGGCCTGCGGCAACTACGACAGCGTCGCCCTGACGACCGTTTCCGCCCCGGTCGTCACCGCCAGCGCCGGCCCGGGGGCCTACACCAGCGGGCAGGGCGGCCTGGCCGTCGATCCCGGCCTGGTCGTCAGCGACGCCGACAGTTCCAACCTTTTCGGCGCCACTGTTCAAATAACCGGCAACTACAACTCCTCCCAGGACAGCCTGGCCTGCGCCGCCGGCAACGGCATCGCCGCCAGTTTCGACGCCGCCACCGGCACGCTCACCCTGAGTGGAACAGCCAGCCTGGCGGACTACCAGGCCGCCCTCCGCGGCGTCACCTACACCAATAGCCAACTCCTGGCCGACGCCGCCACGCGCACCATCAGCTTCCAGGTCACCGACGGGCAGCTTTCCTCCAACGTCGCCACTCGCGATATCGAGCTTAACGACACCCCCGTCGCCACCGGCCAGACCGCCAGCGTCGCCTTCAACCAACCAGTCCTCCTTACCCTCCAGGCCAGCGACGCCGAAACCGGCTTTGATCAACTGGTCTTCAACCTCCCTGCCCTCACCGCCCACGGCAGCCTGACCGCCACCGCCCAGGGACAGTACCAGTATCAGCCTGACGCCGGTTTTGCCGGCCTGGACAGCTTCAACTTCACCGTCACCGACACCGGCAACGCCTCCGTCGCTCCGGCCACCAGCAGCCCGGCAACGGTCACACTGGCGGTGGGCAACTTCCAGCCGCTGGATCTCCACAAGAAGTACAGCTACACCACGGCCGCCGGGGCCGTCATCACCGTGCGCCTCAGCGGCCCGGGCACGGGACAGGTGATTCTGGACGATGCGGCGGGCGACCCGCGGGGAATCATCCTCAGCGGCACCACCGACCGCTCCAGGCTCAGCGTCAAGGCCAGCCTGCCCAGCACCCTGGGCAGCATCGCCACCGACGGCGCGCTGGGCGGCATAAGCCTGACCAACTTTGATTTCAGCGGCCAGATCACCATCCCCGGCGCCAGCACGCGCGGCGCGTCGCTCTCGCTGGGCAAGGTGCACGACGCCGGCATCGTCTCGAGCATGGGCATCAGCACGCTGAAGGTCTCCAGTTGGCTGGACAGCGGAACGGACGACCTGGTGACGGCCCCCTGGCTGGGCAGCCTGAAGGTCTCCACCCGGCGAGGGGCGCTTACCCCGCCCGATTTCCAGGCGGATTTGAACCTTACCCAGACCAACTCCAAGACGCACAAGTCGCTCAGTTCGATCAGCGTCTCCGGGGCGCTGGGCGAGAGCCTGATCTCGGCCGCCGGCCCCATAGGGAATATCACCGTCAAGGGCGCGGTGGAGGACAGCGTGATTTCCATCGCCGGCCCCATCGGCAAGATCACCGTCGGCGGCATGCTCCAGGCCAGCCGGATCCTCTGCGCCGGCGCCATCGGCAGGATTTCGGTGGGCGGCAGCCTGGACAGCGACATCTACTCCTGCGTCAAGGACGGCGTGACCGGCCTGGCCGACCCGGCCACCGACTTTGAAGCCGCCCCCGGCGGCATTAAGGCATTCACCGTCACCGGCAAGGCCCTCTCGGGCGGCTACTCCTTCGCCAACACCAACCTGGCCGCCGCCGTCATCGGGCCGGTCAAGATCGTCAATCTCGACAATGATCCAGCCCTGCCGCTCTTTGGCATCGCCGGCATCACGCGCGGCAAGGTGACGATCAAGGCGGGCCGCATCAGTTACGTCTATCCCGTCCAGCCCCCCGGCGGGCTGGGAAGCCTCAGGATCTACCCCGTTTAGGCGGTGTTGCTATGGACAACCAACCGGGGCAGGCAGCTCACGAAGAATGGGAGCGGCGGGCGCCGGGATGGGACATTCGCTGTCTCAAGTGCGGCTTGACCGCGCCTTGGGGCAAGTACGGCATCCGGCGCCGGGCCCGCGGCCTGACCGTCACGTTGGGTTGGTGCCCGCGCTGCCGGTGGATTCGCTGCCACGCCATCGAGAAACGCAAGGGGCAGCCATAGGGCGCGCAACTTCGTTGCTATCGCAATCTCTGACAGGTGGCACAGCCTTTCCAGGGTGTGCCTGCACAGGTTAGAAAACTTCTCCCACCCACAGGAGAAGGCGCCCCTGCAAGGCGGAGCGAACGGCTGGACTCGCGTGCGGAATTGATCTTGCTCGCGATGCCGCGGCGAGCCTTCAGGAAGGCATTGCCCACACACGTCCAATCCAACACCTCTTGCCTGGATCACGCCATCGGCAGGGAGAACCATGCCTTCTCGGCCGATCACGCCACTGCCTCTGGTTCCCTGCCGAGGCCGCTACCGGGGGTTGCGCGGCCTTCGACTTCGCTCAGGCCGCTCCACCCCCGGCTAAATTCTGGCCGGCCTCTTCGGGCCTGGATCAGCCTATCCCTGGGTCGCTCTTGAGTTGCCCGAATCATCCCCTGGCCAGCACCCTGTTGCCACGCAATCTTGAACTGCTCAAGAAAACTTCTGCCACCCACAGAATCAACCGTGGCTAATTCCCGCTCAGTCGCGTGAGGTTGGCCCCCAGTTCGCCGGGCTCGAACACCCGCACCCTGGTCATGTCCAAGTGCAACACCAGGTCCTGCCCCGGCTCGATGTCCGAGCGGGCGTCCACGCGCGAGACGATGTGGGGATGGTTGGGCGTGGAGCAGTACAGGTCCATCTTCTCACCCAGCGGCTCGACCACCACCAGGTGGGCGGGCAGGGTGTTGCCCTCGCCGGCAAAGCGCCCCTCAGCCGAGAGGCTCGTGGCCTCGGGGCGGACGCCCAGCACGACCTCCTTGCCCACCCGGCCCTGGAGCCGCCGGCCCTCGGGCAGGCGAAGTTTGACCGAACCTTCGTCAAAGCTCACGTCTTGCCCGTCCTGCACCAGCCGGCCGGCAAAGAAGTTCATGGGTGGGGTGCCCACGAAGCCGGCCACGAAACGGTTGGCCGGGTCGTTGTAAACCTCCAGGGGCGAGCCCACCTGCTGCACCAGGCCGTCCTTGAGCACCACGATGCGGTCGCCCAGGGTCATGGCCTCTTCCTGGTCGTGGGTGACGTAGATGGTGGTGGTCTGGAGCTGGCGGTGCAGGCGCTTGAGTTCCGCCCGCATCTCCACGCGCAGCTTGGCGTCGAGGTTGGACAGCGGCTCGTCGAAGAGAAATGCCTTGGGCTCGCGCACGATGGCCCGCCCCACGGCCACGCGCTGGCACTGCCCGCCGGATAGCTCCTTAGGCTTGCGCTCCAGCAGGTTCTCGATGCCCAGGATCCTGGCCGCCTGGCGGACGCGGCGGTCGATCTCCTTCTTGGGGAACTTGCGCAGCTTGAGGGCGAAGGCCATGTTCTTGTACACGCTCATGTGCGGGTACAGGGCGTAGTTCTGGAAGACCATGGCGATGTCGCGGTCCTTGGGCGGGATGTCGTTGACCAGCCGGTCGGCGATGCGGATGGAGCCGGCGGTCACGTCCTCCAGCCCGGCCACCATGCGCAGCATGGTGCTCTTGCCGCAGCCCGAGGGCCCCACCAGCACCACGAATTCCCGGTCGCGGATGTGCAAACTCATTTCTTTGACGGCCTGGATGCCGCCGGGGAAATTCTTGCTGACTTGCTCAAGGATGACCTGCGCCATGGCAAACCCTTGTCAGAAGTAAAATGGTCAGGATGATATTATCATCCTGGCCGATATATACGCAAGTTTCCTGTGGCTACGATGTCGCGGCCAACGCTATTAAGACGATAACATTAGCCGTGTCGCGGGCGTCTCGCCCGCGAGTCGCGAGGGCATCTTACCCTCGTACCTGCGGGCATTCCGCGGCCTGGAGGGCCACNNCGGATGCGCGGGCAAGATGCCCGTGACACGCCGGCGTGAGAGAACGCTATTAAGACGATAACATTAGTCGTGTCGCGGGCGTCTCGCCCGCGAGTCGCGAGGGCGTCTTACCCTCGTACTTGCGGCCATTCCGCGGCCTGGAGGGCCACCGGATGCGCGGGCAAGATGCCCGCGACACGCCGGCGTGAGATAACATGATCCTGTTTCTGATATTGTTTCTGGCGATTTACGGTTCGATGCACGGCTACGCCTTTTGGCGGCTGTGGGCGGCCTATCCGCACATGCCCGGCTGGGGGCGGGCGGCCCTGGCGGGCTGGCTGGCCCTGATGGCGGCGGCGCCCATCCTCATCCACTCCCTGGACAAGTGGCGGTGGTTCCGCCTGGCCGACCTGGCCGGCGCCGTCGGCTACTGCTGGATGGCGGTGATCTTGTGGTTTGTGGCCGGCATGCTGGTGGTGGACGGCTACAACCTGCTGGTGCACGGGGCGGCCCTGGCGACGCCGGCGGCCAAATCGGCCCTGCTCCCCTACCGCCTGGCCGTGCCGGTCCTTGGCGTGCTGATCGCAATTGCCCTGGCCGTGGGGCTTTACCAGGCCCGAAACATCTGCCTGCGGGAGTTGTCGCTGGAGGTGAAGGGCTGGGCGAAAGAGCATCCCCCGGTGCGACTGGTGCAGATCAGCGACGTGCACCTGGGCGTGCTGTCGCGCCAGGAGCGGCTGGGGCCGATCGTGGAAAAGATCAAGGAGCTGCGCCCGGACGTGCTGATTTCCACCGGCGACCTGGTGGACGCCTCCATGGACGCCATCGAGCCCCTGGCCGACATGCTGGCTGCCGTGCCCGCGCCCCTGGGAAAACTGGCGGTGCTGGGCAACCACGAGTACTACGCCGGCCTGGAGGATAGCCTGGCGTTCCACCGCCGGGCGGGCTTTACCGTGCTGCGGGGCGAGTCGGCCATGCTGGACGACGGCATCTTCATCGCCGGGGTGGACGACCCTGCCGGCCTGTCCATGCATCGCGGCGATTTCCTCGACGAGCAGGCGGCCCTGGCCGGGGGCGAACAGGCCAACGTGGTGATCCTGCTCAAGCACCAGCCGCGGGTGCGGGCCGAATCGATTGGCAAGTTCAACCTGCAACTCTCGGGCCACACCCACGGCGGGCAGCTATTCCCCTTCCACCTGCTGACGCGGATTTACTACCCGCTCTACCGCGGCTGGTCGAACCTGCCCGGTGGCTCAGCCATCTACGCCAGTTTCGGCGCCGGCACCTGGGGCCCGCCCGTCCGCCTCTTCGCCCAGCCGGAAATCGTCGTGCTGACCCTCCGGCCGGGTGTGTAGGTCGGTGGGTAGGTCGGGCATACTGCCCGACATCCGGTGCTGAGAAGGAAAGCGTCGGGCAGATATGCCCGACCTACAACTCTACCGGCTTTCGCGCCTCCTGACATCCTTGTCGTCCGCACCCTTGACGACCCTAACATGCACTTCCCCCTTGCTGAAGTCCGTAGGAATGGGTCCTCCGCCCCGGGTCAACATATCGTACTTGGTCGCTGCCGCATCGAACTTCGTCAGTCGGTACTCATCCCACTGCGCATCAGCACTCTTTTCACGGTCCGTACCCGCCAACCCGGTGCACAAGATGCAGCGGTTGTACAGACTGACATCCTTCAAGGCGCCAAACCGTAACGCCGGGTTGATGCCCTTTTCGTCGTACAGTTCATCACGTTCCCCCAGTGCCTGCTCAACAACACCATCTATCTGCTTAGCGGAAGAGGTCAGCTCCAAGTTGCCGGCAATCAATACAAGAGATAGCAATTGCAATCGTAATCCGGCTAGCGTTGGCGAATGGTCCTCATTATTGCTCACCTGAATACTGACGCCCGCCTCTGGCGCGCCTCTGCTGGCCTCTTGGACGGTCATCATCGACTGGCGATACTTGGCGTATAAAATCTTGTACGCAGGCAGACTACTATCGATCTGCCTGGCAACAAGCGCAGCGGCCTTCTCCGAAGGCATCTGCGATAGTTCGTCAATAAGCTTCAATACCCTCCGATTGCTTAGCACCCGCTGTACAGTCTGGCGCTCCTCGTCTCCAGATAGCGGAATCCTGACCATCCCCCCATTAGACGGAACGCCCGGCCAATAGAACATACCCACTTCCGACAACATCGCAAGGCTTTGCTCCACAGATTCCTTACGAAGGCATTCGATATCCCTTTGGATGCGCATACGCATGGGTAGGCTGGCCTCTACCAGGTTGGCCGCATCCTTGTCCACCACTGCCTTGCGGAAATCATCCCCCAATATATCTGCCGGTGCAGTTGCCGTCTTGCTATTGCGTCTGTCCGGTAATGAAGCAGCAGCGCTGCTTGAGTGGGTCAACGCAGACTGCTGAGCGGCCTTATCGGACCTTGGGTGCGTCCAAAACCACCAGACAGCGACTGCAGCGCACGCCACACACACGATGGCCAGCAGAATCGACCGTCCACGATTTGGTATTCTCATCAATAGCCCCATAAGCCAAGTCGGGCGAGCGACTATCGAGCCGCTCGCGCAATTCGGTCCGCCCTTTCGCCCTTATCAGTGGTCATTCTTGGCTTTTTCGCCGCCGGGGGTCTCCCAGGGTTCGACGGGCGGGGCGTTTTCGGGCTTGAGTCGCCGGCCGCCTTCCGACCAGGCGTCCTCGTAGCCCATGGGCTTGAAGGGCTCGGGCGGATTCTTAAGCCGCTGGGAGATGTAATGGGCCACCGCCGCTATCAGCATCAAGCCCGTCAGCAGCAGCAGCGCCACCAGCAGTTGCGCCAGCCGGGCGAGGTACTGCTTTTGCGGCGGGTCGTGGGCCCGCGGGGCATACCACATCACCAGAAACAGCAGCGCCACCAGCACGCCCATGAAGGCCACCAACCCAAAGACCACCAGGGCGAAACTGGTCGCCCTCCAGTAGTGCGTGGGGAGCTTCACCATGGCAGGCCCTCGCGCGGGTTATAGGGGTCGCCGCCGGCCAGTTCGCCCAGCAGCTTTTTGCCCTGGTCGGAGAAGCCCGGGGGCAGCACGATCTTGATCACCACGTACTGGTCGCCCCGCCCGCCGCCCCGGGCGTTGGCCACGCCGCGCCCCTTGAGCCGCAGGCGAACGCCGCTGGAGGAGCCCGGCGGCACCTTAAGCCGGGCCTGGCCGTCCAGCGTCGGCACGGCGACTTGGGCCCCCAGAGCGGCTTCGTACAGGCTGACGGGCAGGTCCAGGTAGATGTCGTCGTTCTGGCGGCGGAAATACGGGTGGTCGCGGACGTGCACCAGGATGTACAGGTCTCCGGGTGCGCCCGGGCCGCCGGCGCCCTTGCCGCGGACGCGAATCCGGCTGCCTTCGTGCACGCCGGGTGGAATCTTGACGTTGATCCGCTCGGTCGAGCCGTCCGGCTGGCGCAGCTCCAGCGGCAGCACCGAGCCGTTGACGGCCTGGAGGAAGTCCAGCGTGAGTGGGTATTCCTGGTCCGGCCCGACGCCCTGGGATTCTTCGGGGGCCGGCTGGCCCCGGCGCCGCCCCCAGGGCCGCCGCCCGCCGCCCAGAGAGCCCAGCAACTCTTCCAGGCTCATGCCGGCAAAGGGGCTGGAGGCGAAAACGTCCTCGAAGTCCGGGGGCACTTGCTGCCCTCCCCGGCCGCTCCAGGTATAGACGCGCGGCCCGCCCCGCCCGCCGGCCCCGGGCCGTCCCCCGAAGGGCCCCGCGCCGGCGCCCGGGCCGGCGTGCCCGAACTGGTCGTACGTCTGCCGCTTCTGGGGATCGGACAGCACCTCGTAAGCGGCGGTGGCCTCCTTGAACTTCTCGGGGGCGTCCTTGGCCTTGTTCACGTCAGGGTGAAACTTTCGCGCCAACTTGCGATAGGCGCTGCGGATCTGGTCCGCCGCGGCGTTTCGCGGGACGCCCAGCACTTCGTAATAATCGCGTGGCATGGGTTGGCATTATACGCCCTCCGGCGCCGCCGGAACACCCCCCCCGGCACATCGCCAGCCGGGCCGGAAAAGATGTTTTGCCACCTTGACTCCTGCGGCCCCCCCCGCGATAATGAGGTAGTCACATTTCTCGCGGCGTTTATGTTTCTACACGCCAGACATGGAGGACTGGCGGGTCACTTGTGCGCGGAGGGCCTGTCATGTTGTCGCAACCAGGACGGCCGGTTCGCGGTTACCGTCCCGGCAGGTACGGGCTGGATGAGGATGAAGGCGAGGACCAGCAGGTGCGCCTGGCCAACGTCGAGGTTTATTCCCGGCGTGCCCAGGCCGGGCTGCCGATCTTCGAGGAAGATCAGCCTGAACTTACCCTGCAAAAGCACAAGAAAGCCTGATCCTGGCGCTTCTTTTCGTTTTGGGGTTTCCTGCCGATCGTTTCCGGCCGCTCGGCCGGGCCGTCGCCCTGGGGTGCATCAGCGTTTTGGGGATTCTGACGTGNNGACGCCCGCGACACGGGAACGCCGGCCTTTCGTCCCCCAAAACGCTGATGCACCCGTCATCCTGCATCCTATGTCCTGCCGGCTGGCGACCTGATACACTGACAGCCTATGGACCAGCAAACCCCGCCGGTTGAGCGGGCCCGGCCCCAGAGCAGGCCTTTCAACCTCTTTGTATATGGCACGCTTAAGAGCCCTACCGTGTTTCGAGCGGTGCTGGGGGTGCGGCTGATCGTCGGGCAATCCGCCCCCGCCCAGGACCGCCAGGGCGAGTTCCACATGGCCAAGGAGGCGGTGCTGGCGGGATACAAGAAGATTTCCCCCGACGACACCTACTTCTACGCCGTGCCCGACCCCGCCGGGCGCATCCGCGGCTACGTCGTGGAAAACCTGCCCGGGCGCTGCCTGGCCGGGCTGCACCACTACGAAGGCCGCAACTACCGCAAAGTCCGCGTCACCGTCCAGACTTCCGCCGGGCCGGTCAAGGCCTTCGCCTACGTGGCCAACCTGGCCCAACTGCAGCACAGCTTCGGCTGGCGCTTCCACGATCCCTTCAAGCAGGAGGTGCTGCTGCGCAACAAGATAGAGAAAATACTGCTGGAGGACCAGGCCAGCCGCCTGCACACCAGCGACAAGTTCTCGCGCTTGGCCCTGCGCGAGCTGCACGGGCTGACCGTCCGCGACCTGGTGCGGCAGCATTTCGAGGCCGGGGGCATCAGCAACTTCATCATCCACAACGCCATCCGCCAGGAGCCGCTGCGGGAGTTCGGCCAGTTGCCCAGCCAGGACGACGCCGCCGATTTTCTGCCCGGCTATCTGGCTCTGCTGGTGCGGCAGGTGCTCTTCAACCAGTTGGAGGACCGCATCCGGGCCGACTTCCGCTTCGAGCTGGACGGGCTGCAGATTTCCGACCGCTACTACGAGCGGACCGTCTCCATCCTGGCGGCCCTGCGGCTGCTGAACGACCAGCCGATGCTGCTGGACCTTCTGACCCGAAAGGCCAGCGTCGAGCTGCCGCTGGACCGCACGCCGCTGATCGAGTGCGTCCGCTGGTCGGTGCAGGCGGCCGACACCGTGTACGACCAGGCCGCCGCCAAGGCCCAGCTCGAGTTCATTCGCCGGAACATGCGCGCCGGCTACGTGCCCCTGGGGGCGGAGCTGGAATTCTCCAACGTCGGCCACACCGTCATCAGCGACCCCGAGGCCGCCGCCGTCCGCGACCGCCAGTACGCCGGCTTTCTGTACTTCCGCGACTTCGCCCTGGACATATTGACCTGGAAGCTGGGCGGGCACGTGGACGACCACCGGGTGAAATTCTCCGACCAGCGCCGGCGCGGCTTTTTCGAGCTGGCCCTGGGCTCGCTGTCGGTGGCCGAGAGCATCTCCAAGCCCATCACCGACGACCCCTGGCTGCTGGGGGAACTGATCCAGGCGGGCATGAGGTTCTACCCCGTCCGCCCGCACAGCCTGCACATATCGCTGCAGATCCGCTCCTTCACCAAGGCCATGGACAACCACCCCCTGCCGCTGGGGGTGCTCAAGAGCCTGTTCGCCCTGGCCGGCCAGCCCGTGCGCAGCGACGAGGGCCGGGTGCAGATCTCCCGCATCGCCGGCGAGGAAATCATCCGCGCCAGCCCCGACATCCAAATGCTCTTCAGCCAGGTGTCGCGCCGCCACAGCACGGCCATGGACTCCCCCCTGACCCAGGGCCGCTGGGTCCAGCAGTTCAAGTTCCTGCGCCTGGGCCCCGACATCAACTATGAACGGGTGATCCTGGCCCTCAAGGGGCTGCAGATGCACTACAAGTGCGGCTCGTTCCTGACGGCCCAGCAATACCGCGCCCACCCCGCCCTGCGCGAGGTGTTCGGCGAGCTTCTGGCCTGGGGCCAGGACGTGTCGCCCCTGACCGCCGGCGAACAGGCCGACTTCCTCTCCGGCGTCCAGGCCGGCCTGCTGCGCGAACGCAAGGGCCGCCCCGCCCACTCCCGCGATTACATCAACCAGTGCCTCGAAGGCCTCAAGAGCGACCTGGAAACCTTCAACCAGTCCCTACACCACTGAAAAACCACAGGCTCGAACCACAAAGAGCACAAAGAACACAAAGAGTGCAAGGAGAAGCAAAAACAGAGTCTTTGTGATCTTTGTGGTTTGAGTCGCGTAGGGCACGCGGGTTCTGCCCCGGCAAAGCCGGGGCAGGTTCCGCGTGCGGGAAGATCTATTCCATCCTTCCGGAATGACTTGATACCGGATTGAACACGAGACATAATCTAGCAAGTCGAGGGCGAACCATATCGGTGCAACCTTCGCCTGGACGTGTGAAAGGGGTTGGAAATGATCGAGTTCAAGTGTCCTAAGTGCCGCGAAATAATGGCTGTGCCAGAATCTCTGGCGGGACAATCCGATAGCTGTCCATCCTGTGGGAATGTTGCTGTAGTACCCCGTCCTGCTCCTCCGATACAACCGGCTCCAGCTGTACCGCAGCCGATTTCCTCGCAACCAACCCACCTGACGGTGAACGTGAAAGGGCCAAAGGCGACGAGTGGCCTCGGAATCGCTGCTCTCGTCATGGGCATTTTGGCATGCTTGACATGCTGGATTCCTTTTGTCGGGATGTTGAGCATTCCGCTCAGTGCCTTAGGTATTCTGTTCGGAGGGATAGGATTCTTGGTGTCTGCGATAGGCCGACGATCAGGGATTGGCATGCCGGTCGCGGGGGCGATCATCTGCGTAGTCACCATCATCATTGCTGTGGCATCGACCGGTGGCACTTCCGCAGCAATCAGCCAAGCGGTGCGCGAGGCAGATCGCAAAGCCACTGTAACGAACCAGGAACCCGTCGCGTCACCTGGCCTACGCAAGCAACCGCCATCGACAACTCTGATAACTTCCACTCCAGCAGGTCCTGCCCAAGCAAATCCAACCCCGCAACAGTCTCTTGAGGAGCCCTGGGCCTCGGCCGAATCGCCCGTAAAACAAGGCGACGTTCAAATACGGCTGATGTCGGCGAAAGTCGGCAAGGTAATGATCAAGGATAGCTTCGGCGGTGACACGTCGCCGTCGAAAGACGTTCTGGTGACCATCACTGTCGAAGTGACGAATCTCAGCCAAACAAAGAAGCTGGACTACCGCTCTTGGGCTGGGGGTGATTTCGTCTTGGAGCGCGACTTCGGAACACTGGCAGACAACTTCGGCAATTCTTACAAGCGGATTACGTTCGGCATGGACAAGCCGGTCGGACGGGTGACCCGCGATTCGATCTATCCCGCAAAGTCAATCACTGATGTGCTCGTCTTTGAATCGCCGATTGAGAAATCGGAATATCTGCGAATGGAACTGCCAGCCAAGAATTTCGATGGCACCGGGATGATCCGGTTCCAGATTCCGCAGACCATGATCACGCGGCAACCCAATTGACTGCAATGCCCAGGCATGGCGAGCGGCTGTTGGGCCGCTCGCGCAATTCCATTGGTCCGTTCCCTCGGCCAGAATTCCAGTGAACATTGCGTGATTGGTTCGCTTGGCTCCGCAAAGCACGGCGCCGGGCTTTGCTTCTTTTCGGGTGGCACGGGCTTTCTAGCCTGTGCACGCACAGCCTGGAAAGGCTGTGCTGCCAAAGAGGCTACCCGCAGATTCAACGTTGACCCGATACTAGGCTTGTTGCTCGAAGTTGGGAGCGGGCCTGGGCGAACTCGGCCCCGAAGAAGAAGATCATGCCCGAGTAATAAAGCCACAGCAGCAGGGCCAGCACCGCACCGGACGAGATCGTAGTGAGTGCCGCTGTCCTGACCCCGCAGACCGCGATGCCATGCGGCCTGCCCGACACGGCTACCAGCAGTTGACAAATGAATAGGTCGGCCCAATGAGGCCTCCCCCGGTGCACGAACGAAAGAAGAAGAAGAAACAAGGACCGCGTTCAAGCTGAGACTTGAGGGTCCGGGAGATCGCTCCGCGCTTGGCGGCAGATCGGTTCTTCAAAAGCGGCCAAAACAAAAGGAAAAACAAAAACACAATGTCCTTGACCCAGGACAGCCTTTCATGAATAGGGTGGGAGGAATCGGCCGAAGGCCGATCTCCCGCCAAGCATTTGCACCCCCAAACTTCGTTTGAGGGTGGCACTGCGGTAGAGCCCGGCCTTGGACACATCAGAAAATGTTATCCCAACAGGCAATCCAGTCCCGAACGGGACGGCAAGAAGTTAGCCGGGGGCGGAGCGGCGAAGTCTTTCTGTTTATCGTCGCGGAGCCCCCGGAAAGCAGGCCTGTACAGACAGAGCGATGGCGGGATTTGCATGCGGAAAGAACCTTGCTCGCGATGTCACAGTGGGTTTGGGGGAGAACAAGCGGACTATGCTGATCGCGCTATCGGCAGGATGGACCAAGGACCTGCGGGCGATCAAGGCACTGCCTTTGGTTTGCGGGGCGTAGTTACCGGGGGCTGCGCTGCGATCGGCTTAGCCGTGCTCGCTTCGCCCCCGGCTACCGTCCCCGGCCCCTTCGGGGCCGCGGCTGCCATGCCACCCGGAGAACGGAACAAAAGGCAAAAAAGAACCCCCGGCCTGCGGCCGGGGGCTAAGAGCCTATCCTAATAAC
>PMYM01000007.1:0-566 GCA_003171235.1 Phycisphaerales bacterium
CAACTATCGCCGGGGCTTGGAGCGGGTGCTGAGTACGGCGGCCTCGCAGCCGTAGCCATGCCCCGGGGCCTGGGCGGGTCGGGCAGATTGGGTTAAACTTCTCCTGTCCGGCTGGCCGACGAATCAGCAGGAGCGTCTAGTCCAAGGAAGGAAATGCAACCGTGATGAGATTGTTTATGCTGGCCGTGCTGGCCGCCCCGGCGTGTCTGGCCGGGTGCTCGCCCGACCCGGCCCCCGCCGTCGCCCTGGTTGAGATCAGCCAATTTCAGACGCAGGTGCTGGGGGCTCGCGGGCCGATCCTGGTGCAGTTCTACAAGAACCCTTGCCCGACCTGCGTGGTGCAGGAGGAAGTGCTGCGTGAGTTGGCCGGCCAGTACGCCGGCCGGGTGAGCTTCGCCCGCTATCAAATTGCCGACGCCATGTGGAACGACACCACGGGCGGAATAAAGCAGCGGTACCGGCTGAACTGGGTGCCCACCACCATCCTGTTTGTCAACGGCCAGGAAAAGGAGCGCTGGGAGCTTAACCATCTGGCCGGTGATTTTCGGCCGGCGTTGGACATGGCC
>PMYM01000007.1:629-1177 GCA_003171235.1 Phycisphaerales bacterium
AAGAAGCAGTCGCAGGCGGAGGCCCGGTATGCCCCGCCAGGCGATTCCCGGCCGCGGGTGTATGCCGACAGCGCCGCCACCAGTTTTCAGAAGCCGCCGGCCGTGCTGGAGGCGATGGTTCGCTTCGCCCGGGAATGCTGCGTGGCCCCCGGGCGGGGGTCTTTTCGCGAATCCCGCCAGTGCCAGCAGATGATCGCCACCTGCCGCGAGCGGCTGGCCCGCCTGATCAACGCCCAAGGGCCCGACCGCATCATCTTCACCCTCAACTGCAGCGACGCCTTGAACATTGCGATTCGCGGGCTGCTGGCCCTGGCGGGGGGGAAAGCCCACGCCATCGCCACCGCCATGGACCATAACAGCGTGCTGCGGCCTTACCACACGCTGGCCCGGCAGGCGGGGCTGCAATTCGACATCATAGCCTGCGACCCCTGCAGCGGACTGGTGGACGTGGGGGCCCTGGAGAAGGCCATCCGCCCCCAGACCCGGCTGATCACGTGCATTCACGCCTCCAACGTCACCGGCGTCATCGAGCCGGTGGCCGAGGTGGC
>PMYM01000007.1:1202-2868 GCA_003171235.1 Phycisphaerales bacterium
CTGGGCCCGGGCATGGAGCACAAACTGGAGACGATCCGCGAGGGCGGCACCGGCGTGCTGTCGGAATTGACCACCCAGCCGGAGGACCTGCCCCATAAGCTGGAGGTCGGCTCGCCCAACGCCATCGGCATCGCCGGGCTGAGCGAAGGCATTGAATGGCTGCTGCAGCGGACCATTCCGGCCTTGCAGGCCCACGACCAGCGCCTGGCGGGACAATTCCTGGATGCCGTAGCGAAGATCCCCGGCCTGAAGGTCTACGGCCCCGGCCAAGGCCCCGGCCGGGTGGCGGTCTTCAGCGTCAGCCTGGCGGGCTTCTCGCCGGCCGACCTGGGCAAGGTTCTGGAAAGTGAATTCGGCGTGCTGACGCGGGCGGGGCTGCATTGCGCCCCCCTGGCCCACAAGACCATCGGCACCTTCCCGCAGGGGGCGTGCCGGCTGAGTTTCGGCGCCTTCAGCACCGAGGCCGACGTCGCCTACGTTATCGCCGCCCTGCGAAAAGTGGCGCGGAACTGATTCATTAAGTCATAAGGAGTTTTCCCATGAGGCTATGGATTGCTGTTGGACTGCTGGCCCTGGCCGTTGGGGGTTGCACGGCCCCGACCGACCTGGGCACGCCCGGGGTGTCCTGCTCGCCCCAGGCGGCCCTTGCCCAATGGAAGGCCGACCCCGACCAGGTCAACCTGGTCGACGTCCGGACGCCCGAAGAGTACATCTTCATCGGGCACGTCCCCATGGCCAGGAACATCCCGGTGAAATTCCTGGCCAACAAGTGGGACGCCAAGGAGAAAAAGCCGGTCTTCAAGCCCAATCCCGACTTCGTGGCCGACGTCAAGAAGCATTACCAGCCTCCCGACAAGATCATCATCATGTGCGGCACCGGCAAACGCAGCGTGGACGCGGTCAAGCTGCTCAAGGATGCCGGCTACAAGGACGTGATCTTCGTCGAGGGCGGTTTCGACGGCCAGCGCGGCACGGACTGTTTCGACCACGGCGCCGGTAAACTCGTCAAGCCCGGCTGGAAGAACAGCGACCTTATCTGGACCTACGCCCTCAATCCGGAAATGCTCTACCTGAAGGATTAATTCGGCTCGCGTCGAACTTGTCCGCCGCCGGACACGGCTGAGTCAGCCCCTGGGGCGGCGATTTTGCAAAGGCAGGATATGAACATAAAGTTTTCCGCGGCGCCGGTTCTGGCTGGCCTGTTGAGCCTGTTGCCCCTGGCGGCCGGCTGCGCCGGCGGCCAGATGACGGCCCTGCCCAACCACGCCGCCTTTCAAAAGGTGGTGCTGGGGGCCGATAAACCGGTCCTGGTGGAATTCTACAAGGGCGCCTGCCCGACGTGCATCCTGCTGGACGGGCCGATGGACAAACTGGCCCAAGAATACCAGGGACGAGTGGTGGTGGCCAAGTACCAGATCATGACCTCGTATTTTTGGGGCAAGGATAAGCAGGTCAAGGACGCCTACGACATCAGCGTCTTCCCGACGGTGGTGCTGTTTGTGAACGGCCAGGCGGTCAAGACCTGGCCGATGCACTACGGCCTGAAAGAGTATCGCCAGGCCATAGACGCGGCCCTTGGCTCCACCACGGCCCCCGCGACGGCCACCGTTGCCGGTTCCCAACCCGCCATGCAACCCTGACCCGCGCTGCAGAAGGCACGGACGCC
>PMYM01000150.1 GCA_003171235.1 Phycisphaerales bacterium
AACCGCGGGGCCGACCTGCGCAGCGTGCAGGAACTGCTGGGCCACAAGAGCATCTCCACCACCCAGATCTACACCCACCTGACCACCACCCGCCTCAAGGCCGTTTACCAGAAGGCCCACCCGCTGGCGCGAAATGCAAGTTGAACAACTAGGCATTGCCGCTTCAACAGTTTGTGGCTAGTTTGTTTTTCCTCGCGCAGGCGTATAATGCCGGCGGTACAGGAGAATCACCCGTGAAGAGGACCATCACGGCTGCGTCGATGTCTCTGCTGGCAGCGATGCTGGCAGCGTGCGGGCAGAACGCGCCCGCCGGCGACCCCGCCACCCAAGGAGCCACCACCATGGAGATCAAAAGCCAGGCCTTCGCTACCAACAGCCCCATTCCCAAGAAGTACTCCGGCGAGGGCCAGGACATAAGCCCCGACCTGGCTTGGTCGGCCGGGCCGGCGGGAACGAAAGAGTACGCGCTCATCGTGGACGACCCCGATGCCCCAAACGGCGACTGGGTGCACTGGCTGGTGTACAAAATCCCAGCCGAAACCACGTCGCTGGCCGAAGGCTACTCCGGCGGCGGCAAGAAGCCCGAGCAGAAGGACATCCTCATGGGCACGACCTCCGCCCGGACCACCGGCTATCACGGCCCCATGCCCCCGCCCCGCCACGGGGTGCACCACTACCATTTCAAGATCTACGCCCTGGACGCCCCGCTGGACCTTCAGGCCGGCGCCACCAAGCCCCAACTGCTGGCGGCAATGAAGGGGCACATCCTGGGACAAGGTGAGCTTGTCGGGACATATGAGAGGAAATGACCCTCTCAATTGTCAATTGACAATTTTCAATTGAACAACAAGAGCCAAGGCAACAACAGACAATATGCCATTGTTGCCTTGGCTCCGTCTTTAATTGACAATTGAAAATTCCGGCTAGCAAATCCTGGGCAGTTCTTCCCCATAGGGCATCTGGACGATTCTCCTGCCGCCGGCGCGGGTGAGCATTTCCACCAGGGGCAATTCTCCGACTGGGCCGATCTGGCCGATATCGGCGGCCTGGCGGGCGATGGGGAATTGCCGCAGGATCTTGACGGCCTGGGCCGACGCCTCAGCCTTCACCACGGCCACCAGTTTTCCCTCGTTGGCCACCGAGAGCAGGTCCAGGCCCAGGAATTCCGCCGCCGACAAGGCCGCCGGATCGACCGGCATGGCCTGCTGGGCGATCTCGATCGAGCGCCCCGTGGCGTCGGACAGTTCAGCCAGGGTGGCCGCCAGCCCGCCACGCGTCGGGTCGCGCATCCACTTGACAGCAGGACCCAATTTAGAAACAAGTTCCGCCGCCAGCGGCTGGAGGTTGGCGCAGTCGCTTTGCAGGGTGGAGGCGATGGACAGGCCCTTGCGGCGGATCATCACCGCCAGGCCGTGCTGGCCCAGCGGCCCCGACAGCAGCACGCGGTCGCCCTCCTCCAGACGGTCAAAACCCAGCTTGGCCCGGGGCATGGGGTAGCCAAGCCCGGTGGTGTTGATCACCAGTCCGGGCTCGCCGCGGCGCTCCACCACCTTGGTGTCGCCGGTGAGGATGCGCACGCCGGCCTGGAGGGCCTCTTTCCCCGCCGAGGCCAGCACCCGCGCGAGCAGCTCAATCGACAGCCCCTCCTCCAGCACCAGCGCCATGGACATCGCCGCCGGGTGGGCGCCCGAGACCGCCAGGTCGTTGAGCGTGCCGCAGACTGCCAGTTTGCCGATGTCGGCCCCCGGAAACTCCAGCGGCCAGACCACGAAACTGTCGGTGGTGAAAACCACCTTGCCGCCCCCGGCCGGCTGGTCGGGCCAGGCCACCGTGGCTGAATCGCTCAGACGCTTGGGGTCCTGCCCGCCGCCCAGCGCCGGCAATATCACCTGGTGAATCAACTCGTTGGTCAATTGCCCGCCGCCGCCGTGGGCAAGGCGAATTTCTTTCTCTTTCATGGCTCTTTCGTGTCGNNNNTCTTGCCCGCGAGTTCATGTCCAACCAAGAAACCCCCGACTTACGTCGGGGGCTACATTCCTGCTACAGCTTGGCGGCTTTGCCGCCTCGCCAGCGGTACTTGTAGTAGGCTGCGCACGAGCCTTCGGAGGAAACCATGCACGGCCCGACGGGGCTGCGGGGCGTGCACGCCTTGGCAAAGAGCGGGCAGTCGGTCGGAAGGCACCGGCCGCAGATAACCTCTCCGCAGCGGCAGCCGGGCAGCTCGTAGCTTTCGCAGGGTGGCATTTCGATCCGCCGACGGGTGTCGAAGTCGGCGTAGGCCTCGTTGAGTTCCAGGCCGCTGCCAGGGATTACCCCCAGCGCCCGCCAGGGGGCGTCGGCGGGATGAAAGACATCGGCCAGTATTTTCTGGGCCACGGTATTGCCCTGGGCGCTGACGGGCGAATACACGCTGCAAGCCTGCGGCTGGCCGGTTGCCAGTTGGCGGCAGATCTCGGCCACGCCGGCGAGAATCTGCTCCTCGTCGAAGCCCGCCACCACGCATGGCCGGTGGAAGTCCCGGGCCAGATCCTCGTACGCCTTGTAACCCAGGATGACGCTGACGTGCCCGGGGCAAAGGAAGCCGTCGATCTGGATATCCGGCTGGGAGAGCAAGGCCCGCATGGCCGGCAGGACTAACTTATGCGCGGTAAAGACCGAGAAGTTGGTCACATTGAGCCGGCGGGCCTGCTCGATGGCCAGGGCGGTGGCCGGCGTGGTGGTCTCAAAGCCCACAGCCAGGAATACCACCTGGCGCTTGGTGTTTTGCCGTGCCATCTCCACCGCCTCGTGAGCGGCATAGACCACCTGCACCTGGGCCCCGGCGGCGCGGGCCTCTTCCAGGCTGCCGCTGCGACCCGGCACGCGCAGCATGTCGCCATAGGTGGCGATGGTGACGTCGGGCCGGTTCTGCGCCAGCCAGACCGCCTGGTCCATGTACGACTGGTCGGTCACGCACACGGGGCAGCCCGGGCCGCTGACCAGCCGCAACGGCTTTGGCATCAGATCCAGCAGCCCGCCTCGGGCCAGGGCCACGGTGTGCGTGCCGCAGACCTCCATCAACTGAATGCGCTGCCGGCCGGCCCGGACCAGCAGGTCAACCTGGCGATCAATTTCCTGCCGCAACTCCGGAATGGTTTTCATTCCTGAGCCAGCCTTTCCATCTCCGCCAGCAGGGCAAAGGTCTTGCGGGCTTCGTCTTCGGGCACGACGGCGATGGCGTAGCCGGCGTGCACCAGCACCCAGTCGCCCACCTTGGCCTGGGGCACCAGGGCGATCACGACCTGGGCCGTGGTGCCCGCAAGCTGCACCGTGGCCTCTTCTCCCGAAAGCTGCTCAATCTTGGCCGGTATAGCAAGACACATGGAAGCTCCTTACATTTCAAATTTGGGAATTTCAAATTGCAGATTGGCGGAGCCAAGGCAATGCCGAGACCCTTCCTTCAATTCCCAGATTTGAAATTCCCAAATTTGAAATTACCTTTCTTCGCTTCTGGACATCAGCCCGCGGCGCGGGGCCAGCCGCCGGGCCGCGATCACCGCCTGGCCAAGGGCAATGCCGCCGTCGTTGCAGGGAATCTGGCGGTGCGTCAGCACGGTAAAGCCATCCTGGCTGAGCAGCCGCTCCAGCCGCCCGGCCAGGTAGCGGTTGACCATGCACCCGCCGGACAAGGCCACCGTGCGCAGGCCGGTGTCCCGCCCGGCCCGCCGGGCGCCCTCGGCCAGGAAGGCGGCCACCGTGTTGTGGAACTTGGCCGACACCACCGCTGCCGGCACGCGCTCCAGGTCGGCCAGCAGGGCCTCGATCATCATACGGTAATCTATCTCGAAGGGGCCCTGGCCGGTCAGCTCGAAGGGATAGGCCTCCTCGACGCCCTCGGCGGCGGCCGCCTCCAGCAGCATGGGCGCCTGGCCCTCGAAGCGGTTGGCGCGGGCCAGGCCGCACAGGGCGCTGACGGCGTCGAACAGCCGGCCCAGCGACGAACTCAGGGGGCAGTTCACGCCGCTGACGAGCTGCTCGAAGACTCGCTTTATCGTGGCGGCATCCTGCCCCAGCAGGCTGATGGTGTGCGGCGAAACCAGCCGCGGGCCAAGGGCCTCAGCCAAAACGCCCACGGCTGAGCGGTAGGTCTCCTGGGCGGCGGCGTCCGAGCCGGGCAGGCGGAAATACCGCAGGTGCCCAAGCCGGCGATACTCCCAGAGGCTGCAGCGCAGTATCTCGCAGCCCCAGACCGCCCCGTCGTCGCCGTAGCCGACGCCGTCGGCGGCGATGCCGATGACGTCGTCGGTGCAGCCGTTGTCGGCCATGCAGGAAACGATGTGGGCGTGGTGATGCTGCACCGTCACCAGCGGCAGGGCCGCCCGGCCGGCCAGTTGCCCCGAGGATCGCCGGCGGGCGTAGTCGCTGGAGAGATACTGCGGGTGGGCGTCGGCCGCCAGAACCTGGGGCTGGAAATCCAGCAGCCGCTCCAGGTCGTTGATAACGCCCATGAAGTGGCGGAAGACCCGCCCGTCCTTGAGGTCGCCGATATGCTCGCTGAGCACGGCCCGCCCCGCCCGGTACAGGCAGACGCTACTCTTGAGCTCGGCGCCCACAGCCAGCACGGCCGGGGTGTCGCTCTCGCCCAGCATCACCGGCATGGGTGCGTAGCCGCGCCCGCGCCGCAGCACCAGCGGACGGGTAGGCTGGCCGGAGGGGGCGGGCGCGCCGCCCAGCACCACGCTGTCGTCCAGGCTGCGCTGGATGCGGCGATTGTGCAGCAGCAGGGCGTCGGCGATGGCCCCCAGGTGGGCGATGGCGTCCTGGTTGTCGCGGGTAAGCGGCTCGTCGGCGACGTTGCCCGAGGTCATCACTAGCGGCGGCAGGTCATGGGCCAGCAGCAGGTGATGCAGCGGCGTGTAGGGCAGCATGACCCCCAGGGCCTTCAGGCCCGAGGCCACCGATTCGGCCACGTCGGCATCCTGTCGCCGCGGCAGCAGCACGATAGGCCGCTGGGGCCCGGCCAGCAGCGCCTCGTCCTGGGGCGTGGTCAGGACCATTCGGCGAATCTGCTCCAGGTCACGGGCCATCAGGGCGAAGGGTTTGGCGTCGCGGTGCTTTCGCCGGCGCAGGCGGCGGACGGCGTGGTCGTTGTCGGCCCGGCAGGCCAGGTGAAACCCCCCCAGCCCCTTGAGGGCGATGATCCGCCCGCGGCGCAGCAGCCGGGCGGCCTCCTGGATGGGGGCGTCGCAGAATATCTGCCGACCGTGGACATCCACCAGCCAGACGCTCGGCCCGCATTGCGGGCAGGCTATGGGCTGGGCGTGGAATCGCCGATCCTCCGGGTCGCTGTACTGCTGGCCGCAGAACCGGCACATGGCGAAGTCGGCCATGGTGATATTGGGCCGGTCGTAGGGAATGGCGCGGATGATGGTGTAGCGCGGGCCGCAGTTGGTGCAGTTGATGAACGGGTAGCGGTATCGCCGGTCGGCCGGGTCGAACAGTTCGCGCAGGCAGTCGGGGCAGGTGGCGATGTCGACGGTGACCTGGGCGTCGGCCAGTTCGCCGCCGCGCGAGGGGGCGATCACGAAGTCATGCTGGTCCGTCACCGGCGGCAGTTCCTGGGCCACAACCGTGCGGATGTCCGACAGCGGGGGCTGCTGGGCCGTCAGCCGGCGGCCAAATTCCGCCAGAACTTCCGCCGGGCCCTGCAGCTCTATCGTGGCGCCGGAGGCGTCGTTGACCACGCTGCCGACCAGCCCCAAAGAGCGGGCAAGGCGATACACGTACGGCCGGAAACCCACCCCCTGCACCTGGCCGGTGACCTGCAGCCGCTGCCGTCTTGTGGAATCGAATATCATATCGCCACATCAAATCCTAGGCATCGCTGACCCTAGTTTCGCCGTTGCCGACGTACGAGGCAATCGAGTTCTTCCTTGCGTGGCATGGGCGTCCCGCCCATGAGTTGCAGGGCCGTCTCGGCCCTGCAAAGAAAGCTTCCAACGGCCGGGACACACACGGGCGAGACGCCCGTGCCACTTGAGGCAACAGGGTGCAGGCTTGTCTTTGCGGAATCGCTCCTGTAGCCTGTAATCCCTAAGCCGACCGTCTTTCCGGCGATAATATTTTTACGCGGCAATATCGCCTTGGGTGCGGAATTCGGCTGGCAGCCACTTGATGTCCGTCGTGCCGGCAAGGATGCCTCAACTATGCGACCTGTCAAGATCGCCCTCTGGACGCTGCTGCTCCTGCCGGTGCTGATCGGCCTGGCAGTCCTGGCGACGTTGGCCCTGCTCAAGAGCGTGCCGGGGGATTACCAGCCGATGTCGCTTTCGCCCTCGGACCAGGAAACGGTGATGCGCCAGTTCGTCAAGCACACCGTGGAGGACTTCCTCAACCCCGCCGGCGCCGGCGGTGATTTCCAGTGGACGCTGACCGAGGAGCAGGCCAACGCCTACCTGGCCTCCATGGACGCCATCGCCAGCCAGGCCCCCCGCCCGGTGCAGCCCAGCAAGGCCCTGGCGGAGCTGAACCTGAGCGATCCGATGATCAAGATCCGTCAGGGCCGCCTGACCCTGATGATATTCTCCACCCGCTACAACCGCCTGCTGAATGTGGATTTCTCGCCCCAGGTGGACGCTGCGGGTTCGTTCCGGTTGCGCGTGGTTACGGTGCGGGTGGGCAGGATGCCCCTGCCGCGAATCCTCTGGCAGGATCGGCTGGAAGAGGTTCGCCGGCGGCTCCTGCAGCAGCTTTCCGGCGCCCAGGCCGATAACAGCCAGCGCAGCGAACAGCCCATCGGCCGGCTGGCCGAATTGCTTGGCGGCATGGTCGGGGCCATGAACGGCCAGGAAGTGCCCGCCCGCATTTCGCTCAGCCGCCGCCAAGTGGAGGTGCGATCCATCGAGATGGTCACGGGCCTGCTGACGGTTCACTGCCGGGCGGTGCCCCAATAGCCAGCAATTCCCACTGCTGATCGTCCAGTCGGCGGAGGAGAAAATCTCCCCGCACCTCTCGCCCTTCCAGGCGGATCTCCCACAGGTCGTCCTGCTGGCGCAGCACCTGACACTGCCCCGCGTCGGCTGGGCGGACGCTGCCCCGGCCGCCGCTGACCTCGCCCTGGTAGCTCAGGTAGGCCAGCCGGTGGGGCGGCAGCCGGCGGGCGGGCAGGGTCCGCCGGCCGGGCAACTCGGGCAATTGCCAGGTGGCCAGGGCCAAGCCGTCCTCAATCATTAAATCAAAATGGCTTGTTATGCCGATGCAATGCTGTTGGATGACGAATTGACGCCGCATCAGGATCATGGTATGTTCTTGCCGGACGGAACGAAAGCCTCCGTACGCATGCAAGGAGGACTGGGATGAAAGCTGTTATGGCTGTGACGTTGGTCGCCCTGCTGTCGGTTCTGGCGGCCGGGTGCGGTCCGAACAACAAGGAATTGGTCGTTCAAGGCCGGTCGCAGTTGGACACCGGCAACCTGGAACAGGCCAAGGCCCTCTTCCAGCGGGTGCTGGATCGCCGCCCGCACGATCCCGACGCCCTGTATTACATGGGCCGGACCTACCACCAGCAGGGCCTGTTCACCCAGGCCATTTATTACTACAAATGCGCGATGGATCTGGATCCCGCCTTCGCCGCCGCCGCCCACTATAAGCGCATGGCCGAGGAACAACTCCAGTCCCAACCGGATGAACCGGCCCCGGCCCAACCCGCCCCCGACGCGGCGGGATAAGCCGAATCCCCCAGGCCTAGCCACTATCATTGCAGAAGGCGCGAAATAAGCAGCGTCTTCCGCTTATGCGCTGGCGGCGTCGCGACAGGCCCCCTGGGGCGGTAAGGACTTGGCCGAGACCCAAGCAAGCACGGCGCAGCCGGGCGCATCGCAGAACCCAAAAAGCGGGCATCCAAACTCGCAGAGCGAACGGCTGGACCTGCGCGAGAAATCCGTCTTGCTCGTGATGGAGTGGCGATCTTCCCGGATCGGCGACCCTCACGACCGCCGACGGCCTCAGCCCCACCGGCCAAGCGGCCCAGGGCGCTGACCAATCCGCCGCCGCGCACGCGCGTGCCGCCCCGCCAGGGGCGGCGCCATTCCAGGCCGGGATGGAAATCCCGGCAATGTGCCATGATCCGCCACCAGATTGAGAAGCCATCCGCTGATCGGCTTAATGAAAGGCTCTGCCTGGCGATGAATCGGTTGGCCGGCGGCACTCCCCGTGTCGGAAGGCCGGGAGAGGTTGAATTTGAAGCGATGGATCGCCCTGCGAGCGCCCAGCCAACGCCGGCATCGCCAGCGTGAACCTGCCATAACGGCTCGCACGGGGATGGCTTTCGCAACCGCACCGCCCGGACCGGAGCGCCGGGGCTTCCGCCCCGGCCTTGAATGGCGCGTCGGCCTGTTTCCCGATGTCGGCGATCTTCTGCTGCGTGCCGGCCACCTGGGCGGCGTAGCGAGAGAGTTCCTTCTGGGCGGATTGCAGGCCCTTCTTCAGGGGCTTGTCGTCGGCGAAGAGCTCGACGTATGCCCGGCCGGCTCGGATTGCGCTAGAGTTAGTCACGTTAGGTTCTCAAACCAACGGGCTTGCCTTCAGATTCCAAGCAGAATAGGATGGCCCCAACATAAGGGTGTTTGGAGCAGAGAATATGCCCCCAACCAATGTCGACCCGGTGCACAAGGAATGGGCTAGATACCTTCGGGATATGATCCCGGGCGAAGTGCACGTTACTATCCATGCAGATGAGGATGAAAAGCATCGCATCGCCATTTTCACGAGCAAGAACGCTGAAGGCATCGTCGGCGCCAGTATTGGATTGATGGACCGAAATCAAAGTCGGAATCCGGCTGTTCAAGTCTTCACTGAAGTCCTTATGGACGCTCGGGGAGAGAATTCCATCATTGGTAATGTGCTTGGCACCATAGGTTGTTACATAATCAAGAATGGCTGGAAGGCCGGTCCAGGAGTCGTGTTCGAGAAGATGATCGATATGTATGCGCCGGATTTGGCCGTAAAGCATGTACTGTTCACTCCGCCATTTCAGTGGAAAGACGGAATGACGAAGGTGCAACTAAGCAAGAAGACCATCTATCCGTTGCTGGCCGTTCCTATCACAGATGCCGAACGCGCTTATGCAGCCTCCAAAGGGGCTGAGGCTCTTGAGGAACGTTGGGAGCGCGATCATACTGACGTACTCGACTGGCAAAGACATTAGCCTTTTCGTTACTGGGCCTTTTGCCCCTCATTCGCCACGCCCGCCCGAATGAAGCACGCCTGCGCGGCCACCCACGCCGACGCCAGCAGGGCCGTGGTGTTGATGTCGCCGTCGGACCGGGCCACGACGGTGCCGTCCAGGCCGTGCAGGAGGAAATCCACGCCCCGGCCACAGAGCCCCGGCAGGGGCGGCGCCATTCCAGGCCGGGATGGAAATCCCGGCAATACGCCATGATCTACCTATGGGTTGAGAAGCCATCCGCTGATCGGCTTCATGAAAGGCTCTGCCTGGCGATGAATCGGTTGGCCGGCTGGACTCCCCGTGTCGGAAGGCCGGGAGAGGTTGAATTTGAAGCGATGGATCGCCCTGCGAGCGCCCAGCCAATGCCGGCATCGCCAGCGTGAACCTGCCATGACGGCTCGCACGGGGATGGCTTTTCCAACTACTCGGGCGGACCGGGGTGCCGGGGCTGCCGCCCCGGCCTGGAATGGCGCGTCGGCCTGTTTCCCGATGTCGGCGATCTTCTGTTGCGTGCCGGCCACCTGGGCGGCGTAGCGCGAAAGCTCCTGCTGGGCGGATTGCAGGCCCTTCTCCAACGGTTTATCGTCGGCGAAGAGCTCGACGTACGCCCGGCCGGCAACACATTATTCGGCCTCTCACGATTGTTAAATCCCAGGGTATCTACTACGATTCTTGCAGGGCGACTATGGAGCTCTTTTCACCCAACATTGAGGAAGGCCAGGCGCTTGCCCGGCGAGTTGAGCCGAAATATGCGCCGGCCTGGCGCGATAAGACGCCCCAAGAGCAGGCCTCGCTTGCGATGTACTTTCTTCCCCATGGGTCGAAGAAGGCCCTCCTTGGCCCGACCCGGCCGCGGGTCATCAAGTGGTACTGCCCCTTTGCCAGCCAACGAAGCTTCCCCAGCGGCCACCGATATTCCATTAATGTTTACACGGGCTGCGCCCATTCATGCGAGTACTGCTACGCGGCCGCTTACGAGCCTTCCGGGCCGAGCGTGAAACGTGACTTTGCCAAGTTGCTCCGGACGGACCTTGACGATCTGGAGCGATTCAATGTGCCGCCCGCCCCGGTCCACCTGTCCAACAGCACCGATCCGTTCCAGCCGTTGGAGGCGACGGCGGGACATACACGGTTGGCTCTGCAAGAAGTTCTCAACCATCGCCGAAGATTCACCAGCATAGTGGTCCTGACAAAGAGCCCGCGGCTGGCGGTCGAACTGGGTTGCGTTGATCTTTTCCTCAAACTGACAGATCGTGGCGATGGGCGGCAAGCATTGTCCCCTTCTAGTCTCGCCCAGCCGGCATTTTGCGTTGAAGTCAGCTTGGCCTTTTGGCGTGAGGAAGCCCGGCAGGTCTATGATCCGGGTGCGCCGAGCGTCCAGGATCGCATGGATGGCATTAGGCGAATCCGCCAGGCGGGCGTTCCGGTAGTTCTGCGAATCGATCCTCTGTTCCCGCGCCTGCCGCTTTCGGACAACACGCCTCCGGCGGCCTATCAGGACTTCGGGTTGCCCCAGCCGCAGACGCTCGATGATCTGGAACGTCTTGTCGCCTTTGCCCAAGAGGTGGGCGTCCATCACGTGGTGTTTTCGCCAGCCAAGATCGTCCAGCCGCGGATGCGGCCGCTTTCGCCAGTCATGCGGCGCATGCGCTCGATGTACGAATCGCTGGCCGCACCCGACGGGTTGGAGTTTCGTGGCGGAAGCTGGCGATTACCGCCGACCGTTCAGTCGGCCGTGACGGGGCCATTGCTGGACCTCTGCCGCCGCTACGGCGTTTCGGCCAAGTGCTGCAAGCAGAACCTCATCGAGACGCCATAGCGGGCATGTGGCGCTTCAGTCAGGTAGGGCGAGCGGCTGTTGGGCCGCTCGCGCAATCCTGGTTTGCAGTGTTAACGGACCCATAGGCGATGCGCCAGGATCCGCCGGCAGATTGAGAAGCCATCCGCTGATCTCATTCGCGCAAGGTTCCAGTTGGCGATGAACCGATTGGCCGGCTGGACTCCCCGTGTCGGAAGCCCGGGAGAGGTTGAATTTGAAGCGATGGTTCGCCCTGTGAGCGCCCAGCCAACGCCGGCATCGCCAGCGTGAACCTTTCATGACGGCTCGCACGGGGATGGCTTTCCCAACTACTCGCCCAGACCGGAGTGCCGGGACTCCCGATCCGGCCTGGAATGGCGCCTCGGCCTGCTTCTGGATGGCGGCGATCTTCTGCTGCGTGCCGGCCACCTGGGCGGCGTAGCGAGAGAGTTCCTTCTGGGCAGACTGCAGGCCATTTTCCAGGGGCATATCGTCGTCGGAAAGCTCGACGTATGCCCGGCCGGCTCGGATGCCACTAGAGTTAGACACGAAACACTCCTGAGGTACACTTGATCTTTCTGCTGCCTATGCAGAGAATCATCTTCGAACAGGGAACAACAACCTTCTGTGAGGCAAAATCATGCTGTTGGACAAGCTAACCTCTTCACTACCGCCGCCAGCCAATCCCAAGGAAACAGGTTCAAACGCAGCCTGGGGAGAAGTCACCAAGCGATTTGGAGATGTTCTTCCCACAGACTACATGTTCTTTATCCAGCGATACGGAACCGGCGAAATCGGCGGTTGGCTTACTGTCCTCAATCCGTTTGCCGAAAACGCAAATCTGAACTTATTCATCTATGGTTTTCAGTTGCTTGCCGCTCTTCGCCAAATAAAAACAGAGTTTCCTAAGGACCTTCCATACCCGCTGTTTTATGAACCGTCCGGGTTGCTTCCTTGGGGCATATCTATTGATGGCGACATCTTCTGTTGGCGCACGGATGGACTTTCAGGCAACTGGCCAGTTGTGGTTATTGGGCGACATACTTCACCAGAAGAATTCCAAATGCCATTCTCTCAGTTCTTGCATGGTGTACTCACAAAGGAACTGAAGACCCTTGCTTGCCCAGAGGACCTGCCAAGAGTTTTCATTTCCCAATAGGTGAAGAAGATCTCCAGATGTTGCCACCTCTAAGCGGTGCCTTGTTCAGAGTTTTTCTGCACTTCGTTCGCCACGCCCGCCCGAATAAAGCAGGCCTGCGCCGCGGCCCACAGCGCTGCCAGCAGGGCCGTGGTGTTGATGTCGCCGTCGGCCCAGGCGACGACGGCCCCGAGCAAACCGATGGCGGCGGTGATGTAGGTCTTCTTGCCCTTGAGGAATTCGCGAAGCTTGTTCATGGGGTCTACCTTCCTTCCTTGTTTGTCGCGGTCAAAGACCCACCAGCGCCGCCAGCAGGGACAGGGCGATGGGGGCAAGCCGCAGCAGGATTTCGTTACGCAGGTCATCACGGACCTTGTTGTAGTTGGCCACGGCCTCCCAGCGGGCGGTGTTGGCCTTGACCTTGGCGATGAAGTCGGAGTCCGAGAGCCGCCCGTCCAGTTCGCTCACGGCGTCCAGATCGCCGGCCATAAGACGGCGGAGGTACTGCCAGGCGTCTTGGGCGGCCAGGTCGAAGAACCGAGGGCCGTACTGGGCCAGCAGCGCGGTAGCGGCCGGGCGCTGGGGCTGCGGCACGCGGGCCAGCAGGTCGGCGGCCTTCTGCGCCAGCATGGCGGCGATGTCGGCGGGGATGGTTGTCATGTCTGTTTCTCCGGGGTTGGATGTCCTGGGGGCGTCAAACGCGGCTTACTGGGCGGCCGGCTGGGTCGAGGGCGGCTGATAGCCCGGCTCGCCCGGCAGTTTGGGACCCCAGGAGAGGTCTTTGCGGGCCGAGCGGTCGAACCAGCGCCACTGAATGTAGTTCTCCTCCATGTACGCCTTGGCCCACCAGGGGATGGCCGGGTCGGCGGCGGCGCGGGTGTTGGCGTTGAAGGCATCCAGGGCCGAGTTGTCCAGGGCGGTGGCGGCGTCGCCGGTGATAGTGACATTGCCGCAGCCGGCCAGCAGCAGGCAGGTTGCCAGGACGAGGGAAAGGAACGAGAGCTTCTTCATTGCATACTCCTTTGCTGATCCACAAAAAGCGTCTTTAAGATTCCAAAGTCGGCCACCTCGGCCGGCTCGTTCTTTAGGGGTCCAACAGCAGGCAAAGGGCGAATCTACTTGGCATGTCGTATCTCCTCTTTCAGGTCCGCCAGGGCCTGGCGGATGGAATTCTGGGTCTCGGTGATGCGGGCCAGGGCGGCGGTGTTGTGCTCGACCACCTGGATGAGGTTGGCCAGCCGCTGCTCGTCGCGCAGGATGCGGGCGTGGGCCTCGGAGAGCTGGTCTTCGCGCAGGCGGCTGGTGCGGCGCTCCCACAGCCACATGGCGCCCATGACGCCGGCGGCGCCCAGGCTGGCCAGGTCGTTAATTACTCCGATCACCATGACATTGCCTCACATGCCGGATGGATCCTTGAGCCATTTTCGATTTGCGATTTTCGATTTACGATTTGAGGAGCCAGAGGCAAATCACAGGTCAAGCCACTGGCTCAATCGCAAATCGGAAATCGTAAATCGCAAATCGTTTCAGTTCGGCGGGCTCACAAGGTCGAATTCGACGATAGTCCTGGCGGAAACGGGGATACTGGTGTAGCCGATATCGGTGCGGCGGAGCAGGAAGTTTTGCCCCGCGCCGTCGATCATCGCCTGCAGCGCCGCGGCCACCCCCGTCCCCGTCAGCACGCCCGCCTGGCCGGCCAGCAGCGCCACCGACCCGATCGCCTCGGAATCATTCTGGCCACAACCGCCCGGGCTGGCCCAGGCGAGGGATTGTGCGGGCCGGTAACAATTCCAGGTCGGCGGGTCCGACAACAGGGCCATCGGCCGAAGGATGCGGCGAAGTTCCACGCTGCAGTCGTTCTGGGCGGTCAATTCGATCCGGCTGGCGGGGCGAGCTTCCACGCCGCTCAAACCCAGCGCCGGGGAATCGTCGGTGCGAGCGATTATGCAGCCGACGCTTCTTATCTCGGCGCTGCCGTTATTGGCGACGTATCCGCCGATCCAGGGCGTCTGCGGCGCCGTCGAAAACATGCCGCTGGTGAGGTAAAGCGGCAAGGTCCATCGCCCGCGGCGCAGCAACTCGGACGCTCTGCGCAGTTGGTTGACGTGGCAGGCGCGGATTGGCGTGACCCCGCCCCCCAGGGCGGGGTCGCTCCAGGATCCATCCTGGCCGATCTTTTCCAGCAGGGCCACCTGCCCGGCCTGCGGCTGGGTCAGCACGAGCACGGCGTTCTCGTCATCGTCGGCCAACGGCCAGAGCCATTCCATGCCGGCCGGGCTGGGAGGCTGCCCGCCCATGCCGCCCAGCGCCGGGCCGAGCAGGTCGGCAACCTGTGCCCGCAGATTCTCCAGCGGCGAAGGCAGCGCGCCGGCCAGCAGGGCGGCGCGGACATACGCGCCGGCGGCAATCTGAGCGGAGTAATCACGATCGGCCTGGTAGGTCAGCCGACGGCGCCGGTTCAGCGCCGAGGCCAATTCCGCCAGGTGGTCGTCTCGCACCCAATGCAGGCCGGCGACCAGGTCGCCCTGCTCGTCGGCGTCAGTCCATGTGGAGGTGTATGTCATGAGTGAACTTTGGATTTCGGATTTTTGGTCTTGCGTTGCCTTCAGTAATGTTTGAGCAGTGTTTCAGAAAGTAGAGAGGAGAAAGTAGATCGCAGGAGAGCAGTTTCCGCCTTACAAGCGGGGCAATCCGCCATTTCAACTCTCTACTTTCTCCTGCTCCAGCCGCGTGCAATCTTTGTTGCTTAGTCCAGGTACTTGGCATACGCGGGATGGTGGAAGACGTACCGCAGCGTCGGGGGCGAGGCGGTGTCCTTGATGCCCGTGGCCAGGATCACCGTGCCCACATCCACCGCCGCTCCCGGCCCCAGCGACAGTTCCGCCAGGTTTGTCGCCGGCATGTCGATGGCGCCGGGGGCGTCGGTAACCTGCCCCTGGGCCGTCAACTGCTGCTCGCGCACCAGGTACTGGCCCGAGCCGGCGGCGCTGATGACCTTGGCGCAGAACATGGACGAACCCGCCTGGCCGATGAACACCACCCACCAGCCCCCGACGTCGATGGCCAGGGCGTCGGTCCCGGCGGCCACCAGGCCGGCGGCATCGGCCGGTTCGGCCAGGTTGGTTACCGTCAGCTCCTCCTGGCCGGCCAGTTCCGTCTGCCCGGAATCGTCCAGTTCGATTGGCCGGGCGATATAGCGGTTGCCGCCGGCAAGGGACATAATGCGCACCAGTTGGGCGCCGGCCTGGGCAGAGACCTGGTTCCATCGCTCCAGGGCGTCATAATGTCGCAGCAAGCTCTCCATACGTTCTCCTGTAAGATTTCAAATCTGGGAAGTTCAGATTTCAAATTGGGGGAGCCAAGGCATATGGTTGGCCGTTCGTCTTTTCAATTTGCAATTCCCCAATTTGAAATTCGCAATGTGTTATTGAATGACCAGTTCGGTGGTCCATTCCTGGCAGTCGTGATGGACCTGGCAAACGCATGGTCCCAGGCCGGGGGCGGTCTGCAGGGGCAGGTTGCGCCCCTCCACTCGCCAGACCATGTCCCCCACGTTGAAGCTTGCGTCCAGCCAACCCAGTTTGAGCCGCGCCTCCAGGCCGGTGTCGGGGCTGGCGGTGTACCGGCCGGCCAAGCCCAGCAGGCGCGGGCGGTCGTCGCGCACGGCCGGCGGAGGGTCGCTTCGGCCAAAGAAGATGCTGCCCGAGTGCAGTTGCGCCCAGCGGGCAGAGGGCACCTCGATAAGCCGCACGCCGCAGTCGCGGTCGCCGGCAACCTGCACTTCCAGCCGACAGTCGGAGTCGATGGTGCCGGTGACGCGCAGGCGGGCAGTGCCCTCGCGGGCGGCGCGGAAGTAATCACCCGCCAGGGCGTCGTCGGATAGCAGCAGCGAGCAGTCCTGGCTGGAGAGGCGCACCGAACCACCGTATCGCCGCCAGGTCTGGCCGCTGTCCAGGCTCAGCTCGACCACGTGCCCCATCGGCTGGCCCGGCGAAAGCACCGACAGGCAGGGCCCCAGCCGGCGCGGCACGGAGAGAAAAAAGTCCTCCCCCAGGCTGGCGACATTGAAGGCGGCCAGGTTGTACGGGCTGGCACTGTACTGGCCGGCCTCGTTGAGGGCCCACTTGCGGTAGACCTCCGCCACCGCCGGCCAATCCGAAGACAGGTGCCGGACGTATTGGCGGTAGTCTTCCCCGGCGCGGGCGGGGTTCCAGCAAGGCTGCAGCGGCAGCGTGCATTCGTAGCGTTTGATGTCGCCGCGCAGCAGCAGCCCCGGCCGGCTGGGGCGGCGGCGCAGCACGATCTTGCCCGCCCAGAGGTTACTGCGCGAAAGGTCGAGCTTCTGTCCAGGCGCGGCCAGGCGGACGTTGTGCTTTCGTCCGGTTTGCCCCGGCCGGTAGAACACCAGCCCGCGATACAAAATCCCGTTGACCAGGTGAGCGCAGCCCTTGACCTCCAGGCCGGCCAGGCCGGCGATTTTCATGACGGCCTCGGCCAAGGTTAGACCCTGCAGGTTGATGGGCGGAGGGTGCACCCCTCCGGCCAGGCTCTCCAGTTCCGCCTCGGAGGGGCCCCAGATGCCCGCCTCCACGTGCGCCACCAGCAGGTACTGTAGGATCTGGGCCACCGACCAGGGCCCCCCGCCGCCGGCGACGAACAGGCGGCAAAGCCGGCCCAGCACCAGGCTCTCCGCCGGGCTGGCCAGGCCGTCGTCCTCGTCATTGAAGACCAGCCTGCCGGCTGGGAAAAAAACGGCGGCGCCGTTTTCCCGCTGCCATCGCCCGGTGAGAGCCCTGGATAGCCGCACGGCCAGCAAGTCCTCGGCCTCCAGTGCCAACTGCTCGACTTCGCTGCCCAACTCCAAGAGCTGCCGCACGGCAACGCCGTCGAACACCACCTGCTTTCCCAGGCGAAGCTCGATCCGGCTGCCGATGGGCGGCAACGGCAAAGGCGAGCCGATGCGCCCCGGCTGGGCAAGGGCGATCCGGGCCCAGCCGAATCGTGGCGCCGGCAGCACCGACCAGCCCTGCGTCTGGAGCGCCGGCTCAGCCCGGCCATCGACGTACACAACCGGAGGCGCCGGGGTAAGCACGCCGGCGAAGGCCTTGGCAGGATGCACATCAAGTGGATTCATGTTTGCCTCGTTGGTTCGGGTCTTTCAGCCGGCCAGTCGCCGGTTCGCCAGGCGGCCAGGGTGGGCAGTTCTCGGATCAATGGTCTGTCTCCACTGTCGGATCCTCGACCGGAGCCAAGGGCACGGTCTTGCCGGCCAGGGCGTGGCCCGAGTCGCCCAGGAACTTGATCTGGCCATCGCGGAGAAAGAAGTGGCAGCGGGGCGCGTAGGTGTGGCGGTAGGCCAGCACGGACGGCGAAAACGTCGGCCGGGCCATGTCGCCGTTGAAGGTCCATTTGGGGCCGCCCGGCTTGAGCAAATGCTCGACGGGGATGACGTGATAACGGCCGCAGCCGGGGCAGGTGAACGAATAACCCAGGGCCTCGCCCTTTCCCGTTCGCACTTTTCGGATGACGTTGCTCATGGTTTCTTCCAGGCCACAGGCTACAGGCGCGGGCTAGTTCCCTTGCCACAATGGCCGCAGGCCCGGATAGGTCCATATGGTTTTCACGGACATCGCGGCCACTTGCCAGTAGGGCAGGGCGTTGGGGTCGGCCTGGTCGCTGTAGTGAATGAGCAGCGGCGCACAGTCGCCCGGGCAGGCCTGCAAGCCCCAGGCCGCCCAGGTGGTCAACATGCCGAAGCGGTATCGCCATTGGGCCGAATCGTCATACCAGGCGGCGCAGCCCTGGCTGATGCTGATTGTGCGACTGGCGTCCACCCCCAGCCGCCAATGGGCCGAGTTCATCGTGTTGAAGGGGCTGTATGTGTCGCGGTGGTCGTATGCCCCGGTTGAGACGCCGTCAAAGAGCACGCCCGGTGAGACCGAGCTTCTCTCCGCATGTTCGTAGGCGATGACCTTCAGCGTCCAGGGGTTTGTTGCTTGGCGTATTGGGGCGAGGAACGCGGTCCATAAGGTGGGCCAGTCGTAGGCGGCCGAGGGAAACTGAAACTGGCATTCGTTGTTGGTGATGAGATAGACCGGGCCGGGCGGGTTGGGATAGAGAACTTTCAGCGGGGCCAGCCGGGCGGCCAGGGCCTTGCCCTGCTGGCTGAAGAACGCCACAGTCATCTGATCGGCGGTCGCGGAATCCGCCGGCCAGTTGCCGTCGACCAAGGCCAACTTCGCGCCCTTGGCCGCCACGAGCGCAACATCCTGGGCTATGCTGGGAGAGGCCGGGTGGTAGCCGTCAACGCGAACGCTGGCCACGATCCAGTCGCCGTAGTAATTCGGATCGAGTTGGGCCGAAACGGGAACGGTTCGCTGGCCCCAGGTGGCCAGGAGGGGCAAGGGGCGGCTGGCGGGGGCCTGGGTGGTCGGCGCAGTGACAACCGCCGAACTAGAGCTGAGGCAGTTTGCCATGAACGACAAGGCAGCAGTCAGAACCAGCATCGGCAACAGCAAACTCTTCATTTCCGTTCTCCCTTCATTTAGTTTTTTCGTCCTACCATTTTCCCAGGCGACCGCCTGAGACGGCCTCCAGTAGTTTTCACTCATGGCAGTTTGCCGGGTCGGCCGGCTGGCTCGCCTGCGTTGTCGGCCCGCCGTCGTAGCAGCCGGGCGTTGTCCCGTCCGGGGCCGTGTTGGGAGCGAAGCACCCGGCCAGGGCCAGCAGGACAAACACAAAGCTGAAAGCTAAAAGCTTAAAGCTGAAATGGGAACGAAGGGCGGCCATGCCACGGTCCCGCCACTGGCGCCGTTGCCTGTTGCCTGTTGCCTGTTGCCTCTCGCCCGCAATCGCAAGAATCGTTTTCATGTCGTTGTTCCTTCCGCTTTCAGCTTTCAGCTTTCAGCTTTTCCTCATGCCGCCTTGCGATCCGCACTTAACTTGGAAGCCCTGTGGAGTATCCGAGCGTCCACCAGGTATTGGCCGCGATCTGCACCAGAATCACAGAACCGCTGGGGGCGATCACTACGCCCGCGTTGGCCGCGCCGCCGTTTAGGGTTCCCCCGGCATTGGGGTACAGGTGGAAGATGTTGCCGGCGCTGGCGTTTTGTATGAACACCATCGTGGCGGCGGCGGGCAGGATGACGCCCTTGGCGTTGTTGTTGCTGGTGACGGTGACGATCTGGGCGGTGATTGCAGCCGCGTCATCCTTGGTCGAACCGGTGGCAGCCAGATTTGCCTGCACGTCGGGTTTGACGTAGCGGAAGCCGGCGATGTCCTTATTGGCGTCGACAACGACGGCCTTCGAGGCGAGGACCGTGCCGGGCGTCACGCCGGCCAGTGTGTTGACCTGGGCGGCCGTGGCGGTGACGTTGGAGAGCTTGTCATCGGTAAAGGTTACGTTGGCCCCCAGGCTGGCGACGACGCCGCTGCCGGTGAAGGCCTTGGCCGTGGCCGCCTAGACGCCCTTGCCGCTGCCGCTGGTGGCTATGGCTGTGCGGTGGATGACACTGAGCGAGTCGGTCAGGGTGAGGGCGTTCACATTGGCGGCGGCCCCGACGCGGCAGCCATGCAGTTTCGCCCCGGTCAGTTGGATGGGGGCGTTGAGTTGGGTGATGTCGCAGTCGATCAGCGTGCCCCCGATGATTCCGCCGGCGGTGTGGCCCGAGCCGAAGGGATTTACGCTGGCCGACCCGTCGGCCTTGACGTAGCAGCGTTCCAGACGGCCGGTGATCTTGCCGATCGCGCCGCCCGGGTTGCCGTTGTTGCGATTGCCGGCGAAGCTGCCGTAGTCGCCCCAGCAGTCGCGGAGTGTGCCTGCGATCTCCCGGCCCATCGCAAAGGACCGGCCGCCGCCAGTGCACCTCTCCAGCAAGGCGGTGGAACTGATACCGATGGCGTCTGCGGCACAGCCGCCAAAGGCCAAATCGCCCGCCACGCAGTCGCGCAGGGTGCCGGTGATCCAGGAAGTGGTGCCGGTGGCCAGGCCGTCGCCGCCGAAACAGGAGGTCATGCCCACGCACTTGCAACGTTCCCAAGTGCCGACCATGGACTTGTTCAGGTGGACGTTCCAGGCGTAGTGTGTGGCAGTGCAGTCCTGCCAGAGCCCGTCAAGGTCGTAGCCTCTGGCCCATACCGGCCGGCCGCCGGTGGTGTTTCCCGGATCAGGCGTAGCCTGGGCGATAAAGTTCATCCGGCGATAGACCGAAAGCGGATTGTTTGTCAAAATTACCAGCCCGTCGTTGCCCGCCTGGCCGGTGGTCCAGGTCCCCAGGCCGGTGTTCTCGATGGTGAAGCCGGTGAGCCGCACGTCGGCGGCGGTCTGTCCCACCGTGCCAAAGGAAGTGGCCACGCCGGCGGCAACCTCGCCCGCACAGGTAATCACGGTGTCGTCGGGTGAGTTGGGAGCCAAAGCTACCAGATCAACGTAGCTCGTATCCAACACCAACGCCTGGTTTGCCGCCACGGCCGTCAGGGCGTAGCGGCCGGGGGGAATGAGGACAACTGCCCGGTTGGTGGCGGAAAGGGCGTTGCCGCCGGGAGTGAGGGCCTTGGCGGCGGCGTAGGCGGCCAGCAGGTTTTCACCATTGGCCGTGTCGCTTGTTCCACGCTGCACGATAATGGTCGAGTCCGAGGCGAAGGAGCAATTGACCAGGGTGCTGAATATGGTCCGCCCGCGGCAGTCGGTCATGTCGGCAAAGCCGTAGGCCCCGGAGGCCGCAGCGATGCTGGCCAGGGGGATATGGGGAATCGCGGCGACATCCGGGAACCCCGTTTGATTCACAGTCAACACGCCGGCGGCGGTGAGATAGATGTAATTGGTCGCATCGTCGGCCAGGGCCTGCGCGGCCGAGCCGGCGTAGGGCACCGGCGTCAGGCCGGCCATGAAACTGCCTGCTCGGACGCCGAAGGTGAGGTCGCCGTCCTTGTACACGCGGAGGTCGCCGGCCCGCCGCGCGATGTCAAGCAACCTGAACAGCATCTTGTAGAATGAGAGGTGGTAGGGCGACTGGCCGGTGGGGATGTACAGCACTTCCTGAGCGGCGTCGTTTGTCCCTGATAGCGCGGCAAGCTCTGCGTCAGTCGGATATGTTTCAGCCATTGCAAGACTCCTTATTCAATTTTCGATGTTCGATTTACGATTTACGATTTAACGAAGAGCCCGAGGCATTGCCTTGGCTCCGCACATCGCAAATCGAACATCGTAAATCAGTACTGTCCGGTTAGAAGT
>PMYM01000018.1 GCA_003171235.1 Phycisphaerales bacterium
GGCAGTGGCCTGACCGGCCAAGGCATTGATTCTTCCTGCCGATGCTGTGATTACCCTGGAGGAATCGCGTGCTAGAAGTTGCACGCCATACATTTGGCTCAATTCCCGGAAGCTTATCCCACCATCGCGAGCACGATCATTATCGCGTGCAGGTCCAGCCGTTCGCTCTGCCTTGTGCGGCGGCCTTTTCCGCGGGCTGCGCTGCGCACGGCTTTGCCGTGCTTGCTTTGCCCCCGGCTAAATTCTCGCCGGNNGGCTTAGGATTGGGGTTTGCCGGCTGCACAGGCTCGAACCTGTGCAATCCTGACGTTGTCAATACGCAATCCTAAATTGGTCTAGGCCGGGCGCCGTGGTTTGCCAACCGCGCAGCGGGGCAACCAGGTTGTTCCGTGAGGTATTCGAAAGGAACCCGTCAACTTGCAGTTTCATACTGGGTGTGCCATGATGCCGTCAGTCAGTCCTACGTGGCTTGCCACCTCCTTAAAGAAGCAGAGTCATGGCCTTCAATGTCGCGCTTGAGGACGAGAATGGTAAGAAGATCGTCTTCGTCGCAGAGCCGGTTGGTGTGCCGATCGCACGGGCTGTGTCGAAGGCTGTCGGTCCTCGGTTCCCCTGGGGCAGCACAATTGATCCGTACGGTGACACCACGTTCAATTACATACAGGCAAGACTGCTCCGAAATGAATGGGCGATTTTGATCCAAGAGGCGGAGAACGAGAAGACAAGAGACATACTCTTGCAGGTTGATGAGATTCTGCAGCGGTGCGTGTCCGAGCGTCATCTATACGTCAAGTTCCATGGTGATTGATGCTTGGATTTCCTACATCTTAAGGTGACTGTTGACCACGTAGTAGTGCCATGCGGACCGTGGTTTGCCGGAATTGCGCGAGCGGCCCGAGAGCCGCTCGCCCTACAACTTCGCTTGAGGGTCGCACTGGCCCTTTCCGCACTTTCGCACTTCGCACTCCGCACTTAGCTTCTGGAATTGGCGACGTCCAGCAGGCCCTGGCAGAGCTGGGTCAGGCGGGATTTCAGTTGGGCCAAGGGCAATTGGCTGCGGAAGCCGGCGGCGCGGGAGTGCCCCCCCCCGCCAAACTCGTCGGCCACGGCGGCCACGTCAACCTTGCGCCGGCTGCGGAGGCTGGCGCGGATGCCGCCGCCGGGTTGCTCGACCAGTATGGCCGAAACCTCCACGCTTGCCACACGCAGGGGCTCGTTGACGAAATCTTCGCTTTCATCCGCGGCGGCGCCCGTGCGGGCGAAATCATCCGGGCCAAGCGACATTACCGCCAACTGGTCCTGATGGCTGAATTCCAGAGAGTCCAATGCTATGGCCAGCAGCTTCAGCCGCGCGGGGCGGTCGGTCTGATATATGCGCTGGTAAAGTTCGTTCAGATTCGCGCCCTGGGCCAGTTGGGCGACGGCCAGCAGGGCTCGGCGGTCGGTGTTGGCATGGTGCAGCCAGCCGGTGTCGGTGAGAATGGCCGTCAGCAGGGCCTGGCTGATGGCCGCGTCCACCGGCCAACTCAGCAGCTCCAGCAGTTCCAGCACCATGACCCCGGCGGCCGCGGCGGCCACGTCGCGCCAGGTGTCGCCCAGCTCGTCGCTGGAAAGGTGATGGTCGATAACCAGAACCTTGGGGCTGAACTGGCGCAAGGCCGGCTCGACCGGTTCGAGCTGGGCAAACGAACTGGTGTCCACCACGACGATGCGGTCAGCCCGCTCGGCCAGGGCGGCAAACTCGGCCGAACCCGCCGGCGGCTGCTCAAAGAGAAAGGCGTACCTGGCCGGCAGCGGGTCGTGGACGACAACGCGGGCGGTCTTGCCCGCGGCTCGGGCGGCGCGGGCCAGGGCGGCCAGGCAGCCCAGGGCGTCGCCGTCGGGGCGCTGGTGCGAGGTCAGGACCAATCGGCCGGCGGCGGCGAGCATGCCGGCGGCCTGGCTAAGTGAGCAGTTCCCGCACACGCTGAACGTCCTTGGCGATCTGGGCCTTGAGAGATTCGACATCGGGGAATTTGCGCTGGTCGCGCAGGCGCTGCACGAAGGTGAGGGCGATGGGCTGGTCGTAGAAGTCGCCGCTGGCGTCCAGCAGGTGGGCCTCGATGGCGCGGGCCTCGCCGCCGAAGGTGGGCTTGGCGCCGACGGAGATGGCCGCCAGGTAAGTGGCGGCGCCGATCTCCACGCTGCCGGCATACACGCCGTCGTCGGGGCTGACCAGGCCGTTGGGATCGACGTTGGCGGTGGGGAACTCCAGCAGCCGCCCGCGGTGCTCGCCCCCGACCACCAGCCCGTACAGGGTGAAGGGGCGGCGCAGGCAGCGGGCGGCGTCGGCGACGTGGCCCTCGCGGATCAGCCGGCGGACGATGGAGCTGGAGACGCGGACCTCGCCCCCCTCCTCGGCGATCTCCAGCTTGACCGCCTCGACTATGCTCACGCCGAAATTCATGGCCGGGGCCTGCGCCTTGAGCGTCTCGACGTTGCCGCAGCGCCCCTTGCCGTAGAAGAAGTTTGGCCCCTCGACCAGGTGGCGGGGGGCGAATTTCTCGAGGATCAGGCGGAGGAAATCCTCGGGCGAGAGGGCCAGGAATTCGGGCGTGGTATGGACCACCGCCACCAGGGTGGCCCCGCACTCGCCCAGCAGGCGGTACTTCACCTCGTTGGGCAGGATCAGTTGCGGCGCCCGTTCGGGAACCAGCAGCACCGCCGGCGTGGGGTCGAAGGTCATCACCACCAGGCTGGTCTTTTCCGCCGCCGCCTTGCGCCTGGCCACCTCGATGATCCTCTGGTGGCCCCGGTGCACTCCGTCAAAATTACCGATGGTCAGCACGCATCCGCGCACCGAACCGGGAAGGTTCTCCAGCCCTTCAACCACCTTCATTTTCATCGCGCCCTGGTTCTCCCGCGCGCCGGATCAGACCCGCCTGCCGCGCGCCTTTCATCTTCTACCATATATTGCGCCCGGTACACAGAGAGCCCAAAAAAAGATTTGAGCGCCGGCAACTTGGGCGCCGGGAGGGCGGGAAGGCGATGCGGGAGGTCACCTGGCGATCACCAGCGGCAGGCCGTCGGGTCCGGCCAGCAATTGCACCTCCACCTCGTACACGCTGGCCAGCACGTCGCTGCGCAGCACCGAGGCCGGCGGGCCATGCGCCGCCACCGCCCCCCGCCGCATCAGCAGCAACTCGTCGGCGAAGCGCCCGGCCATGTTGATGTCGTGGCTGACGCACACCACGGCCATCGGCCAGTCGTGCGCCAGCCGCACCATCATGCGATAGATGGCCAGTTGGTTCTTGAGGTCCAGGTGGCTGGTAGGCTCGTCCAGCAGCAGCACCTGGGGCTGCTGGGCGATAGCGCGGGCGATCATGACGCGCTGGGCCTCGCCGCCGGAGAGTTCCTCCAGGGCGCGGTCGGCGAATTCCAGCGTGCCGGTCATTTCCATGGCCGAGCGGCTGACGCGGCGGTCCAGGTCGGTCTCGAAGCCCAGCGCCCCCAGGTGGGGCGTGCGGCCAAGCATCACGATCTGGGCGACGGTGAAGGCAAAGGCCGATTGGGGTATCTGGGGCACGTAGGCCATCAGCCTGGCCAGTTGCTCGGGCGAATAGGACCGGATTGCCCGGCCGTCCAGGATTATCTCGCCTGCTCGAATGCGCAGCAGCCGCAGCAGGCAGCGCAGCAGCGTGGTCTTGCCCGAGCCGTTGGGCCCCAGCACCACCAGCAGTGTGCCCATCTGGGCGGAGAAGCTCACGTCGCTCAGCACCGCCGGGCGGTCGGGCCGGTAGGCGAAGCTCAGGCCCTGCACCTGGAGTATGTGGGCCTGCTGGGTCATATTCTCTCCCGGAATCGCCGCCGGAGCAGGTAGAGGAAGAACGGCCCGCCGGCCGCGGCGGTGATCAGCCCCACCGGCAATTCGCCCACGCGCCAGAAGGCCGACGCCCGGCAGAGCGTGTCGGCCAGCGCCAGGAAGGTGGCCCCCACCCACCCGGCGGCCAGGATCAGCCGGCGATGATCCGCCCCCAGCAACCGGCGGGTCAGGTGGGGCACGATCAACCCGACGAAGGCCACCGGCCCGGCCAGGGTCACCGCCGCCGCCGTCATCAACGCCACACAGCCGAAACTCACCAGCCGCAGGGCCTGCACGTTCACGCCGGCCGATGCCGCCACGTCGTCACCCAGCGACTGGACGTTGAAACCCTTGGCCCGCCCCAGCAGCACCCCCCAGCCCATCGCCACCACCGTACCGGCCAACACCAGCAGTTCCGGCTCGGTCTGCTCGCGCACCTGGCCCATCGACCAGAAAGTTATCTCGCGGAATACCCCCGGCGGCGCCAACCGGTAAAGGAACATAATGATGGCCCCGTTGAAGGCGGTGACGATCACGCCCGTCAGGAGCAGCGTGTACGGGTCCAGCCGCCCGCGGCGCTGGGCGATGAAGTAAACGACCAGGATGGTGACGACTCCCCCCGCCGCCGCCGCCGCGGTGATCGAGCCCGCCCCGGAGACCCCGATGAAAACGGCTGAGCCCGCCAGCATGGCCAGCATCGCCCCCACCGTCGCCCCGGAACTTATGCCCAATATCTCCGGGCTGGCCAGCGGGTTGCGCAGCAGCGACTGCAGGGCCACGCCCGCCACGCTCAGGGCCGCCCCCGCCACCGAGGCCGGTATCAATCGATATAGCCGCAGGCGCAGCGTCTCGCCTGTCAGCGGCACCCACCAGGGCACCAGCATGCACAGGGCCACCGCCGCCGCCCAGAGCGACATCATGCCCCCGGCCAGCGCGACCAGGCGGCCCCGGGTAAAGCCCCCGGCGGTCGAACCGCCCGCAAGGGGACTGGGCTTTGCCTGCCCCGAAGGCGGCGTGGCTGGAGAGGTATTTGTCACGGGGCCTTCTCCGTGGCGGCGGGTGGATGAATCCAGAGGGCCAACTGCTCGGCCAGTTGGGCAATGCGCGAGCCGTAGAAGGTCACGCGCGGGTCGGCCGTCACGTACACCCGGCCGCTCCGCGCCGCCGGCAGGCCCGCAAGCCCCAGCCAGTACCGGCGGGCGGGTTCCAACTGCGAATCATTATCCACCTGGCAGATGACGACGTCCGGCCGGGCCGCCAGCACCCACTCGGCGTTGACCTGCGGATAGCCCGTCATGTCGCCGGCGACATTGGCCCCGCCGACCAGGCCGATCAGTTCATCCAGGTATGTTCCCCCGCCGATGGTGCCGGGATGGTCGTAGCCCATGGCGAAGAATACGCGCGGGTGCGGCCCGGCGGCGTATTCTCCCCGCAGGGCATCCAGGCGGGAATGTATCTTCTCGGCGAGTTCCATTCCGCGCTGCGGCTGGCCGGCGGCATCGGCGATGGTGCGGATCGAGTCCAGAATGCCGGCGACGCTGTCGGTCTTGACTGAAATTATCTTCGCCCCCGGCAGGCGCTGCTGCACGCTGCGGAAGTTCTCGCCCTTCCCCTGGTGAAATATAATGTCCGGCTGGAGGGAGGCGATGAATTCGCTGTTGGGCTTTTCCTCGTCGCCGACGACCGGGCGGGACTCACCCGGCGGCAGCAGGCAATACCGCGTGACGCCCACCAGGTGGTCGGCCAGGCCAAGGTCCACGATGATGTCGGTCACCGATGGCGAATAGGAGATGATCCGCGGATGCGGGGCCGCCTGGGTCCTGGGCGCGCAGCCTGCCAGCAGGCTGATCGCAACACCGGCGGCTAATATGCGTTTAACCATGAAGAGCCCGTCGCGCCACGCCAGGCGAAAGGGCGCGGCCTGCAATGACCGCCACACAAGTGATTCAGAAAGTAGAGAGGAGAAAGTTGACCGCAGGAGAGCGGCTTAGCCGTAGAAGCGGGGTAATCCGCCGTTTCTACTCTCCACTTTCTCCTGCTCTCCTGCTCTAGCTGCGTGTATTTTATTACACGCAGCTTGGCCGATGGTAGAGTTCAGAGGCGAACCTGTCAAGCCGCCCGGCGGCGACAGGACGGTTGCACTTTCAGTGGCACGGGCATCTTGCCCGTGAGTCCCACGGGCGTCTCGCCCGTGACTTGCCCGAAGCAGGGGCAAGATGCCCCTGCGACGCATGGGCGTCCCCGCCCATGCCACTAAGAATGCGATTGCCCCGGCACGCCGCAGGCCCGGGCGAACCTGGTAGATTAGGAGCCAGATGATGAAAGGATGCAGAATACGACGGCCATTGGCCATCGCCCTGGCCGTGCTAGCGGGTTTAAGCATCTGCCTGGCCGACTCCAAGCAGGACGAGGCCGCAAAGCAGGTGCAGCAGACGGTGGGCAAGGAAGTGGCCCAGGTCAAGGCCGCCAACGACAAGCCCCGCGCGGTCAAGCTGGCCCAGGCGATCCTGGCTTCCTCCTCCGACGCCGCCCCGGGTCAGGCCGTTCAGGCGGAATTGGCCCGCGCCGCCCTGGAGCTGGCCCTGTGGGCGGGCACGCCGGAGGCCTTCGCCCTGGCCGACAACGCCGCCGCCGCCCTGGCCGACTACGGCAAACTGCCGCTCATCGAACGGCACAACCTGCTCATTCGCGTTCGCACCGCCCAGCTCGCCGCGGCCAAGGCCGATCAGCGGGCCCAGGCAAGCGCCGCCCTGGCCGACGCCCTGGCCGGCCTGGCCCAGGCCTGCGAGGAGACCGACGACACCGACGCCGCCTCGGCCAACTATGCCCGGGCCGCCGCCATCGCCCACGCCGCCAACCTGACCGACCTGGCCGACCAGTACACCCAGGAAAACCTCCGCCTCCAGCGGCAGCGGCTCTTCAAGAATGACCTAGCCGCGGCCCAGGACGAACTGCGGGCCGCCATCGCCGGGAACAACCAGCCGCTGGCCCAGCAGGACAACGAGAAGATAGGTCTTTTGTACCTGACGCGAATGGCCGACATCGCCCAGGCCGCCCCGTTCCTGGCCAAGTCCGGCGGGGATTGGGCCGCCGCCGCCTCGCTGCTGGCCAAACTGTCGGCCGGTGAGAAGTTGGACACCGACCAGGCCATCCTGGCGGCCGAGGCCCTCAAGCGCGCCGCCGACCGCAGCGAGACCGGCGCCAAGTCCACCCTCATGGAGCAGGTGCTGCAGATATGCAATTCCGCCGCCGCCCAGGCAAGCGCCGCCCAGGCCGCCAAGCTCGAAGCTCTTCGCCAGGCCGCCAAGGCCGTCCTGGACAAGACCCCCTCCGACAAGGTCGCCGCCCTGCGCAAGGCCCTGGGCAACCCGGCTGGCCAGATCAAGGTCAACCCCGACGGCTCGGTGACGCTCAGCTACACCTTTGCCACTCAGCGGCAGCTCAAGGATTGGACGATGACCCAGGGCCAGTGGAGCATCGATAATCCGGGTCTCACCTGGCAGGGCGACCGCTGCGACATATTCAACAACATCCGCTTCCGGGCGGACAAGCCGCTCACCCTGCTGGTGGAGGGCACGACGACTCAACCCGGCGGCATCGGGGCGATGCTGGCGGCCGACAAGACCGACCGCTTCANNCCCCTGCCCGCCGGGCCGTACAAACTCAAGATCACCTTTGACGGCTCGGGCGCCTTCGCCTTCATCCTGAACGGCCAACCGCTGGGCACGGCGGACCTGCCCAAGGGCGCGTCGCTGGCGGATGGCCTGCGGATGGGCCTGGCCGGGACGCAGAAGAACCTGGGCAGTTTCCGCTTCGCCTCCATCCAGGGCCAGCCCGTGGCCGCCGCCTCGCAACCGGCCACCCAGCCGGCGCCGGTCAAGGCGCCCCCCGCCCCGGCGGTCCAGCCCGCCCCGGCGCCCAACCC
>PMYM01000275.1 GCA_003171235.1 Phycisphaerales bacterium
GACCGCTCCAGCGCCTGCCCCCATGGCCGGCCCACCACCCTTTCGCTTTCGCTGGGCCAACTGCAGAAACAATTCAAGCGGACGTAGGCTCCGATCAATGCCCCAAAAGGGAGAATGATTAACAACAAACAGGCGAAGTGCCAGATTGGTTTGGCCGGATGCGTCTCAAGACGTCGTAGCGGTAGGGCATGCTGATTCGCCGCCCAAGGCAAGGAATCTGCGTGCCAAACAGCATCACAGCACTAACCTCCGTTTGCGGGTGGCACAAGACGCCCAGAGGAAGCCACAGATATCACAAAGGAGTTCTTTTCCCTGTGTTCTTTGTGCTCTTTGTGGTTCAAGCCTTTCCTCTGCGTTACTCCGCGTCCTCTGTGGTGAATTCTGTGGTTTCCGGCCATAATGGCCGCATGCAAGAACTCAGTCTGAACGTCCGCGGCCAGACGGTGGCGGTGCGGTCCTGCAACACCTGGATCATCGGGGCCGGCGCCGCCGGCATGAACGCCGCCGTTCACCTGTGCGAATTGTGGCGCCAGGCCGGGGTGGAGAGCCCGCAGGAGCGCCTGGCCGTGGCCGCCCGCGACCTGTCGGGCGGGGCCTCGCGCCGGAGCGGCTCGGACAAGCAGACCTACTACAAGCTGGGCAGCAGCGCCGACATGAGCGACACCGCCCTGGACTTCGCCCAGACCCTCACCGCCTCGGGCTGCTGCCACGGCGATAACGCCCTGGTCGAAGGGCTCTGCTCGCTGCGCGAGTTCTATCACCTGGTGGAGGCGGGTGTGGAGTTCCCCCACGACCGCTGGGGCGGTTTCGCCGGCTACAGGACCGACCACGACCCCGCCGGGCGGGCGACCTCGGCCGGGCCCAAGACCAGCCAGCAGATGAGCCTCTGCCTGCAGCGGCAGGCCAAGGACTGCGGCATCGCCATGCTGGACGCTCTGGAAGTGGCCGACCTTGTGAGTGTCGCGGGCGTCTCGCCCGCGCGCGGGCAGGATGCCCGCGACACGCCGGCCGCCGACCGACTGGCCGGGGTGATCTGCCTGGACCGCCGGCGCCTGCTCCAGGCGCCCTGGCCGCCGCGCGAGAAAGATATCCTGGCGGCCACGGTGGTGCTGGTCGGGGAGAACTTTATTCTGGCCGCGGGCGGCAGCGGCGAACTCTTCGCCCAGAGCGTCTATCCGTCTGGCCAGTGGGGTTTGCTCGGCCTGACGCTGCGGGCGGGGATGACGGGCGTGAACCTCACCGAGTGGCAGTTCGGGCTGGCCAGCACCGCCTTCCGCTGGAACGTCTCGGGCAGCTACATGCAGGTGATCCCGCGCTTTGTCTCGACCGACGCCGCCGGCGGGGATGCCCGCGATTTCCTCCAGGAGTATTTCGCCACCCCGGCGGAGATGGCCGGGGCCATCTTCCTCAAGGGCTACCAGTGGCCGTTCGACGCCGGGCGGATCGTCGGCGGCTCGTCGCTGATCGACATGGCGGTCCATCAGGAGACGGCCGTCCGCGGGCGGCGGGTGTATCTGGATTTTCGCACCAACCCCGGCGGGGCGGGCAGTCCGCTGGAACTCAAAGACCTGCCGGCCGAGGCGGGCGATTACCTCCGCCGCACCGGCTGCACGCAGAGGTTGCCCATACAGCGCCTGGCCCACCTGAACGCCCCGGCCATCGACATCTACTCTGAGCATGGCATAGACATTAGCAAGGATTCGCTGGAGATCGCCCTGTGCGCCCAGCATCACAACGGCGGGTTGGCGGTGGATGCCTGGTGGCGGTCGGACCTGGAGAACGCATTCGTCATCGGCGAGATGGCCGGCACGCACGGCGTCCGCCGGCCTGGGGGCGCTGCCCTCAACGCCGGCCAGGTGGGCGGGCTACGGGCGGCCCAGTGCATCGCCCGCACTCGACCTGCCGGCCCGCCCGATCTGTCCGCCACCGCGCCGGCCTTGCAGGATGCGATGGCGTCGCTGGTGGCGACGTGCCTGCTCCATGTTCGCTCAACCGGCCCGGTGCCGGACCAGGCGATTGAGCAGATCCGCCGCCGCACCAGTCGCACTGCCGCCTACCTGCGCTGGCCCGACGGCCTGGAAGAGGCCGCCCGGGAGGCCCTGGCCCAGCATCGCCGGATCGCCAAAGAGGGTCTGGGCTGCGACGACGCCGGCGAATTGCTGCTGGCCCTGCTGGCTGCCCAGCAGTCGCTGGCTCACGTCGCGGTGCTGCTGGCCAACAAGGAACTGCTCTCGCGCGGGGGCGGCAGCCGGGGCGGCTACTGCGTGCTGGACGACGCCGGCCAGGCCATGCACCCGCGCCTGATCGACCCGCGGACCGACCAGCCTTACCGCTTCCGCCCCGAGAACATCGCCCTCCGCCAGGAGATACTGGCCCTGCGATACGACCCTGGGCGCTGCGATCTGTTCGAGGTCACTCTGCAGACCCCCCGGCCCATTCCGCGGGAAACAGAACCCTTCGAGACCATCTGGCGGCAATACCGGCAGGAACGGGAGAGGACTCTTAACGCAGAGGACGCAGAGGAACGCGGAGTAAAAAAGAACTTGAACCACAAAGAGCACAAAGAATACGAAGAATAGACTGATTAGAGAGGACAATCGTAGAAACGCAGAAGATCACGCAATCCCGCCTCTTGCTTCTCTTTGTGATCTTCGTGTGCTTTGTGGTTCAAGTCTTTCCTTGTTCTATTCGAAAATCGAAAATCGAATGAATTGGCCTGAGACATTGATGTTGGCGGGGGGGCTGGGCATGGACGCCATGAGCGTCTGCGGCGCCATCGGGGTGCGCTGGCACGGGCCGCGGCAGAAGTTACGCCTGGCCTTGCACATGGGCTTGTTTCAGTTTTTCATGCCCCTGGCCGGCTGGCTGGTGGGCAGGCAATTGGCGGGGGTCCTCAGCCGGGCGGGGGGCATAATCGCCGGGGCACTGGTGGCGGCGGTGGGGGTCAAGATGCTGGTGGAGGCGGCCCGGAGCAAGCCCGGCGAAACGGCTGAGAAAATGGAGGAGGCCGCCGAGAAGGAATTCACCGGCCACGTCGCCGCCGACCCCACCCGCGGCTGGTCGCTG
>PMYM01000104.1 GCA_003171235.1 Phycisphaerales bacterium
GGTTCTGTTAGAGCCCCTAAGCCTAATGTGCTGTCAAACCCGCGCCGGCCGGTGAATAATGGCGTTAAGGGGACTCTAAGTCAGGACCATGCGGATGTACAGAGATCGAATCGAGGCCGGCCAGCGGTTGGCCCGGCTGCTGGAGAGCTGCCGCTCGGCAAATCCGGTGGTGCTGGCCCTGCCGCGCGGCGGGGTGGTGGTGGGCTTCCAGATCGCCGGGGCGCTGGGCTGCCCGCTGGATGTAATTGTCGCCCGCAAACTTGGGGCGCCGCAGCAGAGGGAATTCGGCTTCGGGGCGGTGGCCCCCGGCGGCGTGCGCGTGATCGACCAGGAAGCGGTGCATATGCTGGGGTTGACCCAGGGCCGGATCGAAGAGATCGTCGCCGCCGAAACGGCCGAGATGCAGCGGCGGGCGGCGGCCTATCGCGGCGAGCAGCCGCCGCTGGACATTGCCGCTCGAACCGCCATACTGGTGGACGATGGCCTGGCCACGGGCGTGACTGCCCGGGCGGCCATCGCCGCCATTCGCCAAGCCCGGCCGCGGCAGCTTATACTGGCTGTGCCGGTGGCCCCGCCCGACACCGCGGAGGCCATCCGCCCGCTGGTGGACGAGTTGGTCTGCCCGCTGACGCCGAAGGGCTTTCGGGCGGTGGGGCAGTGGTACGAGGATTTCGAGCAGACCTCGGATTTCGAGGTGATCGAGTTGCTGCGGCAGAACCGCCAACAGCGGAGCCGCTAGGGCCCAGAGGCGAAAATGGACAAGGCATCAGGCGCCGAGCATAACCTTCGGACGGTGGACATCCCCGCCGGGGCGGTGAGGCTCGAGGGCGAACTGGGCCTGCCGCCCGGAGCGGTCGGGGTGGTGGCCTTCGCCCACGGGTCCGGCTCCAGCCGGCACAGCCCGCGCAACCAGTTCGTCGCCCAGGCCCTGCGAAAGGCCGGGGTGGGCACGCTGCTGATGGACCTGCTGACCGCCCAGGAAGAGCGCATCGACGCCGCCACGGGCAAGCTGCGCTTCGACATCGAGCTTTTGACCGGGCGCCTGATGGCGGCGGCGGATTTCCTCTCCCGCGACGCCCAGACGCTCAAGCTGCCCCTGGGGTTGTTTGGGGCCAGCACCGGGGCGGCGGCGGCCCTGCTGGCGGCCTCGCGGCGAAAGCACCAGGTGGCGGCGGTGGTCTCGCGCGGCGGGCGGCCTGACCTGGCTGGCGAAGCCCTGCGAAACGTCCGCGCCCCCACCCTGCTGATCGTGGGGGCGGAGGATTACTCCGTGGTCGATCTCAATCGCCAGGCCATGACCATGCTCCGTTGCGAGCGCCGGCTGGTGCTGGCGCCGGGGGCCACCCACCTGTTCGAGGAGGAAGGCGCCCTGGAACAGGTCGCCCAGCACGCCGCCGAATGGTTCACCACCTACCTGCCCCGCGCCATAACCACCTAGCGGAGGCGTCGGGGGAGAAGCGGCCGCGAACTTCACTAAGCCGGTCAGGGCGGCGAAGCGCAGGGCGTCTTCCGCATCCTTGGCGTGGCCGCTGGGCCAGCCGGCAATCGACCGCCGGCGGGAAGTTTTTCGCCAGCGGAGAATCGGGCAAGCCGTCGTTTACGATTGGCCCAGGCCCGAAGGGCCGCCAGGACAGTAGCCGGGGGTGGAGCGGCCGTTGTGGCACAGCTTCTTAAGCTGTGCAGCACAGGTTGAAAACCTGTGCCACCGGAGGGACGCGCAGCCCCCGGTGACGGCCTGGGCAATGGGCCGGAGGCAGTGGCCTGACCGGCCAAGGCATTGATTCTTCCTGCCGATGCTGTGATTACCCTGGAGGAATCGCGTGCTAGAAGTTGCACGCCATATAGTTGGCTCAATGCCCGGAAGCTCATCACACCATCGCGAGCACGCTCAACTTCGCGTGCAGGTCCAGCCGTTCGCTCTGGGTTGTTGGGCGCCCTTTTCCGGGGGCTGCGCGGCGCACGGCTGCGCCGTGCTTGCTTCGCCCCCGGCTAAATTCTCACCGGCCCTGTGGGCCTGATTGTGTCCTGCCTGGTGGCCTGGCTGGAACGGCCTAGGATTGGGGTTTGCCGGTTGCACAGGCTCAAACCTGTGCCATCCTGACGTTGTCAATTCGCAATCCTAAATTGGCCTAGAAAGGCTGTGCCACCGATACGGACTTACCTTAGACCGCTTAGCACGCATATTCCAGTTGCGGGCAATCCGGCTTTCACCCTTCCGGCCCAGCAGGAAGGGCAGGGGTGGCATAGGAGCCGGCCTTACCAAATGACTGGGGATTTACCCTATATGCGCATCGGGCCAGGGGGAGTATCCTCTTGCTTCACCATGCCCCCAGAGAACATCGAATGAAGCAATTGAAATTGCTGCTGGTAGAGGACAATGTCGCCGACGTGGTGTTCTTCCGCGAGGCGCTCTTGGCGGCGGGCGTCGCGCTTGAGATGCAGGTGGTCGAGAACGGGGAGGAGGCGATGCGCTTCCTGCGCCGCCAGGGGCAGTTCACCGGCGCCCCCCGGCCGAACGTGGTGGTGCTGGACCTGAACCTGCCCGTCATGAAAGGCCGCGAGGTGCTCAGGGAAATGGCCGCCGATGCCGCGCTGAACACAATTCCCGTGGCCGTGCTGACCACTTCGACCTCCGAGATGCACGTTTGCGACGCATATCCCGGCGGGCGATGCCTGTACCTGGTCAAGACCGACGAGTTCAAACAACTGCAGGAACTGGTCAGGAAGATTGCCGCTCACGCCCAGCCGGCTGCCTGAGGTATAATGGCCCCGGGCCCCTAGAGCAGGATAACCGCTTGGGCGGCGAGAAGCCGATGAGTAAGAGCGTGCCATTCTGGACGACCAGGCGCATCCTGGCGGGGGCGCTGCTGGCCGCCCTGCTGCCGCTGCTGGCGGTGGAACTGTTCCCTTCTCGGCTGTATCGCATCCTGGACACCCAGCAGTACCTGGTCTTTCACAACGTTGCCGAATTCTTCAGCGTGATGGTCTCGCTGTCGATCTTCGGCGTGGGCTGGTTCACGTTCGACCGCTCGCGCGACAGGCAGGTGCTGTTTCTAAGCTGCTCCTTCCTGGCCGTCGGGATTTTGGATTTCATGCACGCCCTGGGCTACGCGGGCATGCCCGCCTTCATCACGCCCAATTCGGCCAACAAGTCAACGCAATACTGGGTGGCGGTGCGGCTGCTGATGGCCCTGGCCTTCCTGGCCAGCGCCTTCATCAAGCCCAAAGGCGCCGGCCGATGGCTCTCCAGGGGCGTGCTGATGACCGCGGCGCTGGCCATTCCCGCCCTGGTCTTCACGGGCGTCACCTTCTTTCCATCCTTGACGCCCGCCACCTATGTCGAGGGCGTGGGCCTGACCGCCTTCAAGAAAGTCTCCGAATACGTGGTCATCGGCCTGCTGGCGCTGGCGTCGCTGGCCTACTGGAGGCGGATGTCGAAGACCGGCGATCCGCTGCTGGCATACTTTCTGGCCGCCTTCATCCTGTGCATCTTCAGCGAACTGGTCTTCGCCATATACAAGAGCGTTTTCGACACCTTCAACGTGCTGGGCCACGCGTACAAGGTATTGGCGTTTTACCTGATATACCGGAGCGTCTTCACCTGGTCGGTTAAAGAGCCGTACGTGAAGTTGTCCCACGCCAACGAGCAGCTTCGGCTGGAGGTAGCCGAGCACGCCCGGGCCGAGGCGGAGCTGGCCCGGCATCGCGAGCACCTCGAAGAGCTCATCGCCCGGCGAACCGAGGCCCTGGCCGGCTCCAACCAGGAGCTGGAGCAGTTCGGCTACGTCGTCAGCCACGACCTGCAGGAGCCCCTGCGGGCGGTGACGGGCTTCATGCAATTGCTGGAGGGCAAGTACGGCCCGCAGTTGGATCAGGACGCCAGGCAGTACATTGGTTTCGCGGCCGGTGGGGCCAGGCGGATGTCGCAGATGATCCGCGACCTGCTGGAGTACTCCCGGGTGCAGAGCCGCTCCAAGGAACTGGCGCCGACGGACATGCGGGTTGTCTTCGACCAGGCCCGGGCCAACTGCGTGGCCGGCATCCAGGAGACCCAGGCGGCGGTGACTTGCGAGCCCTTGCCCACGGTCATGGGCGACCATACCCAACTGGTGCAACTGCTGCAGAACCTCATCGGCAATGCCGTCAAGTTTCGCCGGGGCGACCTCCGGCCGGAGATTCGCGTCCGTGCCCGCGCCGACGGGGGCCAATACGTCTTCAGCGTCAGCGACAACGGCATCGGCATCCCGGCCGATCAGGCCCAGCAGGTCTTCCAGTTGTTCCACCGGCTGCACAGCCGCGACAAGTACCCCGGCACGGGCATTGGGCTGGCCATCTGCAAAAAGATCGTCGAGCGGCATGGGGGCAGGATTTGGCTGGAGTCGGAATTGGAGCGGGGGACGACCTTTTTTTTCTCCCTGCCGCAAATTGGAGGCAGCCATGAGTGAGCCGGATCGGCAAATCCTCTTGATCGAGGACAATCCCTCGGACGCCTTTCTCTTCGGCGAGTTGCTCAAAGGCATCGGCGGCAAACCATCCCTGAGTGTCAGCCAGCGGCTGTCGGACGGGCTGGCCCTGGCCGGGCGGCAGCAGTTTTGCGTCGTGTTCGTGGACCTGGGCTTGCCCGATAGCAAGGGGCTGGAGACGGTCCAGCGGGCGGTGGCGGTGTTCCGGGACGTGCCGGTGGTGGTGCTGACCGGGCTGGAAGACGAGCAGGTGGGGCTGGACAGCCTGCGGGCCGGCGCCCAGGACTACCTGGTCAAAGGCCAGATCTCCTCCGGCGCCATTGCCCGGGCGCTGCGCTACGCCATCGAGCGCCACCGCATACTGCTGGACCTGCACACGGCCCGCGATCACCTGGAAGAAAAGGTGCAGCAACGCACGGGCGAGCTTACCCGCGCCCTGGACGAACTGCAGAACGAGATTCACCTTCGCCTGCAGGAGCAGGAGCAGCGCCGGCGGGCCGAGGCCGAGGTCCTCCAGGCCGTGGAAACCGAGCAGCGGCGCATCGGGCGCGACCTGCACGACGGCATTCAGGGCAACCTGGCCGGCATGAAGATGATGCTGGCGATGCTCAAGAAGAAGGCCCAGGCGGCGGCGCCCGGCCTGGCAGGCGGCATTGACGAGCTGACCCAAGTGGCCGATCAGACCCTCCAGCAGATCCGCGGCCTGGCCCGGAACCTCTGCCCGGTAGATCTGAGCCACAACGGGCTCTTCTACGCACTGGAAAAGCTGGCCAGCACCACCGACAGCGTTTTTCACACGCCCTGCCAGTTCGTCGGCGACAAAGACGTGCATTTCCCCGACGAGCGGATCGCTTCGCACCTGTATTACATTTCCTACGAGGCGGTGAACAACGCCCTCAAGCACGCCCGGGCCAAGAATATCCTCATCCGCCTGGCCAACGGGGACAGCCGAATGAGCCTGACGGTCGAGGATGACGGCATCGGCCTTCCCAAAGACCGCCGCCCGACCGGCGGCATGGGCCTGCGGACGATGGAGTATCGGGCGTCGCTCATCGGGGCGAAGCTGAGCATCCTGCCGGGGCGGAAGGGGGGCACCAGGATCGAATGCCTCCTGCCTGACCCGTCGGCGGGGCGGTGAAGGCAACAGCCGGCCCTGCCATTCCAGCCCGGAGTGGAAACCACGGCTTCAACGGCATGGAATCGTTGGCCATGTTCGCAGCCGCCATTGCTCGCCGCGAGGATGGCGGGTACTATAAAACAACCAGCAAAGGCGGCGGCGAGACGTGCGCGGGGGGAGCAGACGGCCAGGAGAACCCGGTGAAGATCTTCCGCTCGCGGTTCGGCGGGCTGTACCTGTTCGGCGCCGTCTTCGTGGCGGCGTCTTTCCTGCTGCGAATGGCTTTATGGGCGCACTGGGGGCGGGGCATGGGGGTAGGCGCGGCGGACCTGGCCAAAGCGACCGTCGTAGGCCTGCTGTTCGACGTGGCGACATTCCTGTGCCTGGCCGCCCCGGCCAGTCTCATCTTGCTGGTTCTGCCTGACCGCGCGTTTCGTTGGCGGCCCGGCCGGTACGTGGCGGCGTTCTTCTATTTCGTGAGCGTTTTCGTGCTGCTGTTCGACCTGACGGCGGAATGGCTGTTCTGGGACGAGTTGGGGGTGCGATTCAACTTCGTGGCCGTCGACTACCTGGTGTATACCCAGGAAGTCCTGGGGAACATCCGCGAATCCTACCCCCTGGCGGCGATCTTCGCCGGTATTGCCGCCGCGGCGGCGCTGACAGTCCTGCTTACCCGAAAGGCCCTCTGGTCGGCGACGGAATCAACCGACAGCCTCGGCCGGCGCCTGCTGGCGGGGGGGATTCTTCTGCTGGCCCCGGCGATGTCGCTGCTGCTGGTGGACCAGTCGCTGGCCAATGTCTCGGCCAACGCCTGCACCAATGAACTGGCCAAAAACGGTCTGTACAGTTTTGTGACGGCCCTGCGGGGCAATGTCCTCGAGTATGATCAGTTCTACATTACCGGCGATCCGGCCTCCGCGTTCACGCGCCTGCGGGGCCTGCTCAAGACCGATAATTCCCGCTACCTCAGCCAAGACCCGATGGACATCACGCGCCAGATGACCGCCCCGGGCCCCGAGGAGCGGCACAACGTCTTGATCGTTGTGCTCGAGAGCATGAGCGCCGAATACCTGGGCGCCTTTGGCGCCCAGGAGAACTTGACGCCCAACCTGGACGCACTGGCCAAGGAAAGCCTCTTCTTCCGCCGCTGCTACGCCACCGGCACGCGGACCGACCGCGGCCTGGAGGCTGTCGCCTTGTCCATTCCGCCGACGCCCGGCCGGTCGATCCTCAAGCGGCCCGGCAATGCAGGCATGTTTTCCATCGGCCAGATCTTCCGCCAGCGGGGCTACGTCACCAAGTTCATCTATTCCGGCTCCAATCGGTTCGACGACATGGGCGGTTTTTTCAAGGGCAACGGTTTCGGGACCATCGAACAATCCAACTTCGCCGCCAACGAGATCACCTTCACCAACGCCTGGGGGGCCTGCGACGAAGACCTCTATCGCAGGACGCTAAAGGAGTGCGACAAGTCCTTCGCCTCCGGCCGGCCGTTCATGTCGGTGGTGATGACCACTTCCAACCATCGGCCCTTCACGTATCCGCAGAAGATCGACATCCCCTCGGGTTCGGGCCGGCAGGGCGCGGTCAAGTACGCCGACTTCGCCATCGGCCAATTCATCCAGCAGGCCCGCACTCGTCCCTGGTTCGGCGACACCCTGATCGTTTTTCTGGCCGATCACTGTGCCAGCAGCGCCGGCAGGACGCAAGTCCCGGCCGATAAGTACCACATCCCGCTGCTGATCTACGCCCCCGAACTGGTCAAGCCCGCGCAGGTGGACAAGCTTACCAGCCAGATCGACCTGGCCCCCACGCTGATGGGGTTGCTGCACTTCACCTACCAGAGCCGTTTCTTCGGTCGCGACGTCCTGGCCGACGGCCAGGGCCGGGCGCCGCTGGGCATCTACCAGGAAGTGGGCTTACTGACGGACGACAAGCTGGAGGTGCTGCTGCCCAAGAAGCGGTCGATCACCTTCAGTGTCGGCCCCGACGGAGAACAACACGTCATCGCCCCCGACGAAGGCCTGCTGGGGGACGCCGTCGCCTACTACCAGTCAGCGGCATATCTGCTGAAGCAACACCTGTACACCCCGACATCCCAGCCATGACAGGCTCCGCCGGCCTGGCTTCCCGCACCGCCGGGGTCACCGGCTGGCTACAAACAAAGCCCCGTTAGGGCGCCTTGAACGGCGGCGGATGCCACGATCCGGATGTGCATCTAACTCGTTGCGGCAACAAGAAAAGCCTTGCAGGATGCGGGGATAGTGGGATAACCTGTGGCGAATCAGAACCCTGGAGAGGTGGCCGAGCGGCTGAAGGCGACGGTTTGCTAAACCGTTGTACGGGCTTATACCCGTACCTCGGGTTCGAATCCCGACCTCTCCGTTCCCGAAGTACCCAAATTCACAAGGGCCTGCGAAATCGATAGATGTCGCAAGCCCTTGTGCATTTTCACCCCCGGCTGTCCTAAGAGCCTATCCTAATAACCC
>PMYM01000244.1 GCA_003171235.1 Phycisphaerales bacterium
CGTCCCTGCGGGTTGCGGCGAAAACCGCCCATCCGCGGCGTCAGGCCTCCTTGCCATACCGCCCTGGGTATGGCTTCGTCGGCCTTCCTTGCATCTGGTCGGTTTTGGCCGCAACGCGGCTCACGCGGCATTTTGTTAGGGACTCTGAGTAGGTTTTCGATCCGCTCCGGCTCCGGCAGGCGGAGGTTCGCCAACTCACAGCCCTTGGGGAGGAACTGCCGGATCAGGCCGTTGACCTGCTCATTGGTTCCACGTTCCCGGGGGCGATGCGGCGGGGCAAAGTATATACTCAGGCCCAGGGCCTGGCCAAATCCACGGGCAGATCGTCTCGTGGCTGATGAGGGGTCGGCCCCGCTGACGCAACAGGCGGCCGGCGATCTGCTCGGGGGACCAGAACTGGCGCAAACCCTCCTGCACGATCTGGAGCAAGCTTGGCTGCCGCATCTTCCGCCGATGCAGCCCCAAGGCTTGCTGACGACGCTGACGGGCCCGCCGGTGGGCCTGCACCGGCCGGCACTGCCTTGGCTCCGCCAATCCGCCCTTCGATGGGCTCAGGATCCCGAGCGAAGTCGAGTGGCAATTTCAAATCCCCAAATTTGTAATCCTGCCCTGGCTGCCGGCTACTGGCTCCTGGGTACTTCTTTGTCCGACCGGGCAACCATCATTACAATGCCGGCCATGACTCCTTCGCGCGGGCGCACCATCCTGGCGATTATCCTGGCGGCGGCGGCCCTGCTGCGGGTGGCCCTGCTGCTGGCGGCCTTGCCGCGCGGCAGCGGCGCCCTCTTCACCCCCGACAGCCACGATTACGACCAGCTTGCCCGCTCGCTCTTGGATCGCGGCGAATTCTCGCGTTTCGCCGACGGCCGGCCGGAGCTGTTCCGCACGCCCGGCTACCCGCTGTTTGTGGCCGGCGTGTACGCCCTCAGCGGGCGCAGCCCCTGGGCGGTGGCCCTTGTGCAGATCGGCCTGGACGTGCTGGTGTGCTACCTGGTGTACCGCATGGGCCGGCGGGCATGGTCGCAGCGGGCGGGCTTGCTGGCGGCGGGCCTGCAGGCCGTTTCGCCGGCGGCCATCGTATCGTCGGTCAGGTTGCTGTCGGAGCAATTGTTCACGCTGATGCTGATGCTGGCGGTGACGCTGCTGGCCGGGCATTTTATTCGCGCACCGCGAGGGGAACAAAAAGGGCACGGCGAGTCTCCGCTGGACGCGCGGAAGAGAGCAGCAAGTATTCTCCGGCCATTGGCGGCGGGATTGCTGCTGGGCCTGGGGTGCATGGTTCGACCGGCCGGGTTGCCGCTGATCGCGCTGGGCTCGGCGGTGCTGCTGGCCGGACCGCGGCGCTGGGCCAGCGCCGGGGTATTCCTGGCCGGCGGGCTGGTGGCCGTGCTGCCCTGGTTGGCGCGGAACGCCGTCGAGGCGGGCTACCCGCACATTTCCGGCGTGGCCGATTACAACCTGTTCTACTGCAACGCCCTGGGCCTGGCGGAGCGAGAGCCGCAGTTGCCGCTGACGCCCAGGCAGCAGGAACTTGCCAGTCTTGCCCAGGAGCCCAACTGGCCGCCTATGGAGAAGATTAACGATCCGCGCTTCCTGGCCGAGATAGGCCGCCAGGGCCGCCAGATCATCCTGGCCCACCCGCTGGCCTACGCCAGGATGCACCTGCGAACCACGCTCAACGTCTTCCTGCCCGCCGCCACCGACGTGCTGGAGGTGGCCGGCCTCACCAGCGGCAACAAGGGCACGCTGGCGGTGCTGCGGAAGGACGGGCTGCGGGCGGCGAGCGAGCATTACTTCGCCGGCAATGGCTGGGCGATCTGGCTGGCCTTGCCGATGGCGCTCATCTGCGCGGGGCGGATTCTGCTTGGACTGATTGGCCTGGCGGCGGGGGCCTTCCGCCCGACGCGCCTGTGGGCCCTGCTGGCGGTGATCGTGCTGTACTTCGTTCTCTCCCCCGGCCCGGTCGCCCACGCCCGCTTCCGCGTGCCTATCGAACCGGTCTTCTCTCTCTTGGCGGCGGGGTTGTTTATTAGCCACGAACAACGCGAACAGGAAAAGCAAGACGTGTAACTTTGAAAACAGAGCACCCTACGCGCTGCTTTTGTGCCACCCTCAAGCGAAGCTTGGGGGTGCGAGAAGGAAAAAGAACACCCCCAAGTTACGCTTCGCTGCGCTTGAGGGTGGCACGGTCTCTTTCCTATTCACTCTTATCTTGTCTATTCCTGTTCGCGTTGTTCGCGAAGTTCGCGGCTAATCTTTGCGGCTGAACCGGCGCACTTCGCACTATTCTTCCAGGGAAGGATCGAAGACGCGGAGCTTGTCCACGAATTCCTCGATGATCCAGCGCGGGGTGGAGGCCCCGGCCGTAACGCCCGCGGCGATTTTGCCGGCCACCATGCCCGGGCGAAACTCCTCCCAGCCTTCCAGGTGGTGGGTGGGCACGTGCTCGCCGCACAGCCGGGCCAGTTCGCGCGTGTTGGCCGACTGCCGCCCGCCCAGCACAAACATCACCTCCACCTGGCGGGCCAGTTCCACTGCCGCCGCCTGCCGCTGGGCCACCTCGTTGCACAGGGTGTTGACCACCTTCACCTCGCCGTAGCCGCGGGCCACGATCCGCCCGACCATCTCCCCGAAGTGCTCGGGCGAGTGGGTGGTCTGGCAGATGATGCCGATCTTGCCGCCGGGGGGCAGTTGATCGAGGTCCTCGGGGCGGTCCACGCACACCACGCCGGGGGCGTAGCCGCAGACGGCCTGCACCTCCGGGTGGCGGGCTTGGCCGATGACCACCACGCGATAGCCGTCGCGCGCCAGCTCGGCCACGATCTGCTGGGCGCGCTTCACCAGCACGCAGGTGGCGTCGATGATCTGGACCCCGGCCTGGCGCAGGCGCTCCAGCACCTCGGGCCCCTCGCCGTGGGAGCGGATCAGCACCGTGCCCCGGGCGGCTGCGGGGTCGTCGATGACGTTCAGCCCGGCCGCCGCCAAACGCTCCACCACCTGGCGGTTGTGGATGATCTCGCCCAGGCTGCTGATGGGGCCGTTGCCGGCCTGGAGGGCCTTCTGGGCCGACTCGATGGCCCGCTCCACCCCGCCGCAGAAGCCCAGTTTGCGCGCCAGCTTCACTTGCATGATGTCAATGGTACGAACAATCCGCCGGGCGAGTCCAGCATCTCCGCCGATCTGCCGGCAGGGTTTCTTTGTGCCGGCGTCCATCGTGCCACCCCAAGCCTGTGCCACCCGACGGAAGATGGGTTGTTATAGCCCCCGGCAAGTGTGCCCATGACCAACAGAGCGAAGGGTTGGATTTGCGCGCGGAATCGACCTGGCTCGCGATGGCGTGGTGCAGCTTGGCGAAATATCCGGGGGGTTCAACTTGGTCGCGCGGGTAATACATCGGAGAATCTCACCATCGGCAGGCCGGATCAAACCCCTTGCCCGGCCACGTCACTGCCTCTGTTCATTCAGGACGCCGGCCTTCGGGTGGCACAGGTTTTCAACCTGTGCCTGCACAGCTTGAAAAGCTGCACCACCACGGCCGCTCTGCCCCCGGCCGACTGGCGCGCAGGGGCGGCGGCGCTGGCGTTCCTGGCCGAGCAGATCCGGGCCGGCGGGGATCGGCCAAACGCCGACCGACTGCAAGACCTGGCGGAAAAGGCCAAGGGCATAGCTTGGCTGGCGCGAAGGCCTCCAGGCCCGTCTAGACGAACTCGAAGAAGCTCAGGCCGAACTTGCGCAGGACGACGCCGATTAGGCTGACCGCCTTCGCCTGACCAACGCCAAGCCGCCCAGGACCAGCAGGCCCAGCGTGGCGGGCTCGGGGGCGACTTCCACCAGGTCCAGCGTCGCGTCCTGAGCAGGGGGGCCGGACAGGGTCAGCACTATCTTGTCCACTTTCGTGAAGTCGACAGCGCCCGCGTTGGTGAAACTCGCCAGGGGTTGACTAACGAAAGAGACGCCGGGACCTAGGTTTGTCGACCAGAAGGCCGTGGATCCACCCGTGGCGGCCGTTTCGGTGATGTCGACACGGAAGCCGAGGTCCAGGTCGCTGGCAAGAATCGTGGCTTGAAGATGCGAGAGGTTGCCGCCGTCGGTCAGGTCCACGCCGCCCAGCCCGGCGCCGTTGGCATCCCAAGTGATCGTGCCCACGCCGTTTTGGCCCGAGTCGTTGCTCAGCGACAGCGCCCCCGGCGCGGCGGGAGTCACTATTAGCGAACTGCTTTGGCCGTAGGCGGAGGCGGTGACGTCGACTTGCAGGGTGCGCGAACCGCCGACAACTCCGGCAAGCCCCGTCGTCGTGTTGAACGCGCTCCCGGTGTCCGTGACGCTGACAGCTTGGCCGGTGTTGGGCTGGGCGAAGTGGTCAATGGTGAACGGGGCCGCATGGACCGTGGGGGCCAACATGCCCAAGGTCGCCAAGACTACAAGAGCCGCAATCGTCTTCTTCACAGAAGTCCTCCTTCTTGAAGTTCGACACGTTAGGGTTTCGATCGCATTCCTATGAGTGCTCCAGCAGGACCAGGTCCAGGGTGCCGTTTCCTGAATGTGAAACGTTTTGCCCCAGGAGGACAATATCGGCACCCGTGATGAGCGATGCTTGGGTAACCCCTGAAAAAACAAGCAGTAACAAAGAGGCCCCCGGGAATGAACGAACCGATAACTTGCGCGATTCAGAGAGCATGAGCGTTCTCCTCACATGCTGCCGCATTCACGGCAACCGAACCTGAGCGGGCTCGGCATACCGGTCGAGCGAACTGACTACCAACGCACATATCATAGTCACATGTGGAAATTTGTCAAGGTACATTCCCCAGGATATTGGACCGGCTGTCAGACAATTCGCCGGCCATCGCCAAGGACTTGGCGAGGCACAGCACGATCACCTTGACGATTGACCACTACACGCATGTCCAGGATGAGCAGCGTGCGGCGTTACGAAGGCTGCCGCCGGTGGCGTGAAGAGGCTCACTTAAGCCGGACCAGCAGGATATCTCGCGGTGCCGATGAAGGCTCTGCCGAAGAAAGGCTACCGCCGTTACCTGCTCTCCGTCCTGTTCCCAGAAGTGGGCACGGCACCTGGCAGCCGGCGGCGCAGGCACGGTGCCCCTGACGACTGGCAGTGGTGGCCCGCTACGACGGTCCGCAGATCAGCAAGGACGTGTAGTGCTGGCCAAGGCGGCTCAAGGGGCTTTAATCAGTTGTTCAGTCGTGATGTTCAAAAATCTCCAGGAACGAAATCAAGGGCTATCGGCTTGTTGGGGTAAACGCCCAACAGCAACATGAGACGATGGTGCAGCCCCAAGCTCTTTTTCCACGCCGCAACTGCCGAGCGGAGCTTCTTGACGGCTGGGTGCTGGTCATCTTGTATCTGGCTGAGGATGTGCAGGCCGGTATCAGTGTGGTCTGCCAAGATATTCGCCGTGACGTAGTTGGTCTGGTAGACGGTTGGCGTCTCCGGGCTGATACCGATGCTCTTGTTGGGGAACGTCAATGAACCGAACACGATACGCGCTTCTTCCGCTTTACCCATCCGAAGCAGGCACACCCCGCGCGCGTTCTCCATCGCGCCGGAATGCTGACCACTTCCGTTTATGATGTGCATCGCTGCGCTAGTATGACCTTCATTCAGCAAGTCATGCACCTTCGCAAGTGGGTTGCTAGCCGGTATTTCCTTGGACATAATTTCGATCTCCCTGCAATCGCAGTCTCAGGCGCAACAGCAATGGCTGCGCGCAAGTGTTGACGGAGCGTAACCAGGTAACTTGGATTCAAGGACTACGTGGGAGGTCTAGATAGTTAGCAGGAGATGAAGTGATACGAGGGATTCGCGAGCAGCGCTGTTGCACCCACCAGGAACGCCGTTGCCAAAAGTGGCACGTTGCTCGCCTTGAGCCCCGATGCACAGACATGCTGCGATTACCTGCGGCAAGGGTGTAGATGTCCTTCGGTCCGACCCGTATAGGTCATGACGGGAATCAGACCAGGTAATGAACAGCAGGCTGGCTGGGTGGGCCTGTGACAGGGCGCTTGGAGAGTCCCCGCTTTCCTTTGATGTCTGCTTGACTAGTTCATGCTCGGGGCAAAAGCCAAGCCCGACAACCATCAGGATGGTCAGCAGCACCGCGATGTTCTTGTTCACGGGGGTCATAAAGCTTCAGGCATTCTATCGCCCTGCTGAGCATGTTTCAACGACGCGACATGCTACCCTCAGGTCAGGTTGCGTATGCTTATACGCGGCGGCGAGCCGTGCGCGCGCAGAAAACGTTGGTCCTGCCCCGCGATAGAGATTCAATAAGGTAGGGCACAGATTTACCCTTTGTCGAAGTTGAAGCCGTCCTCCGGGCCCGTGGATGAAATGCCCTACGTTTCAATGCCCAGCATCGTCCTGCGCTATCGAGGGGGCGAAGCCGCTGATTCGGGCACGGGGCGGGCGGCTGGAACGGCTTGAGAATCGGGACGTTATGCATCGTCCGTCAACGTACACCAACGTCTTTCAGCGTTGGTGGGGGTAATGCGCCGCGAAGGAGTCGAACCTTCGACCCGCTGATTAAGAGTCCAATCTAGGGGAGATACCCGCTGATTGACGGTGAAAGATTATTGTAGATATTTCTAGGATTTCCCTGGCATTATCGTAGCACATGCGTAAACTGCGCTACATGGTAATTGACGGTTTTTGATGCGAAACGTAGCGCAGGCGTAGCGCAGGAACCCGACAAGAACCCACTGATTCAGAATCAGGAGACAAGGAACATGACCAAGACCAAGACCAAGAAACTCACCTTCACCCAGGCCGCAATCGCCAAGTTACCCAAGCCCCAGGAAGGCCGGGCTTACTACGCCGATGCCAAGACGCCGGGGTTGTACCTGGCCGTTTGGGATACGGGCGTCAAGACGTTTGAGCTTTACAAGAGGATGGGCGGCAGGCCGACGCGGTTGAAGATCGGGCGGTTTTCCGAAATCACCGTGCAACAAGCCCGCGATGAAGTCCACCGCATGACCGGCCAAATGGCAGAGGGGCACAATCCCGCCGATGACCGGCGCAAGGCTCGCGGCGAAACGACCGTGGGCGAATTATTCGGCATGTACATGGAACTACATGCCCGGCCCCGCAAGAGGACATGGCAGGGCGACCAAGCTCAATTCGACCGCTACCTTGCCCCTTGGAAGACCCACACGCTATCGAGCATCAAGCGGGCCGACGTTGCCAGCCTTCACAACAAGATCGGCGCTGACCACCCCTATTCCGCTAACCGGCTGCTAGCGATGCTGTCGGCCATGTTCAACTTCGCCAGCGACCAAGGGTACGAAGGCCCCAACCCCGCCAAAGGAATCAAGCGGTTCAAGGAACAGTCGCGCACCCGCTTCTTGCGGGGCGACGAAATCCAGAGATTCTTTCAGGCCCTACGGCATGAAGAAACGCCCGAACTGTGGCGCGACTTCTTCGCCTTGAGTCTCTTGACCGGAGCGCGACGGGGGAACATGGAGAGCATGAAGTGGGCGGACCTGGACCTAGAACACGGCGAGTGGCGAATCCCTGAGTCCGAGTCCAAGAACAAAGAACCGCTGTTGGTCGTGCTGGCCCCGGAAGCGGTCGAATTTCTGAATTGCCGGGATGATGCCAACAAAGGCCAAGACAAGCCGAGCGAGTATGTCTTTCCATCGTTCGGCAAGACCGGCCATGTCACAGAACTGAAAAACGCATGGAAGAGGATTATGGCCCTGGCCGAAATCAAGGATTGTCGGGCGCACGACTTGCGCCGGACACATGGCTCCTGGCAGGCCGCCAATGGCACGTCGCTAGCTATCATCGGCAAGAGCTTGGGGCATAAGAATATCGCCACAACACAGATTTACGCCCGGCTGGACTTAGGCCCCGTAAAGGTTAGCGTCCACGCCGCCGCCGCCGCGATGATGGCCGCTGCCAAGGGCAAACCGAAACAACACAAGGCGCTGCCCGCGCCGACAAGGTAGGTGCAAGATGAAACGGAGTAACAAGCCTTTCGACCCCGCCAATCGCGCGAAACAGTTGGGCATGACGCTAGAGCAATACTTGGCTGAGGCTGCCAGGCAGGCCAGAGAGCTTATCATGGCCGCGCTGCCGTCTCACCCGAAATTGACGCCGCCCCTCACAAAAGCAGAATTAGACGCTCAGCCCAGGGCCGTGCTTAAGAACTTCCCGCCCCGGTGTACGCCCCTCCTGGACCCCGACGAGCCGGACGTTATAGTCCGAACCGTAAGCGCGATCCAACGGCTTCGCAAGTTTTACGTCCCGGAGGCCGGGGGCAACGGGCAGTTTATGAAAATCTTCCTAAAGACTGCCTTCGATTATCGGCAAGCCGCGCTTGATCGTGGTGTCAAGTTGCGAGATGTCCCTGTGCCGAACAATCCTACATGGCCAGTGGAACGCGAGTTAATGGCGCTGGAACAGTGGTTCACGACTGCGCGGTACACAATAGACCGTCGTATGCCCAAGCCCGTCTCCCCCGTCTCCTTGGTTGTGATACTCAAAGCCTTCAAGGTCTCGCGGGCAACGCTGTTGCGAGGCATACGCGACAAGAAACTTACGGATTATCGTTCTTCCGATGATGCCCCCAATGCGCAACATATGTTCAATCCTGCCGAAGTAGCGAGATTCTGGCCCCCCAGGAAATAGCCGCCGTATCAAAGCCGTCTCATTTCTGGCGCACGATCACTTTCTTCATTTACCCCGCTTGTCACTGTCTTACTCTGGTTATTGGCAATGAATCGAAACCATTGTAAGGAGTTGATTGTGGCTACGAGCGAATCGGTATTGTTGACGCGGGTGCAGGCGGCGAAATTCTTGGCGTTGAAGCCCCAGACGTTGGCGGCTTGGGCTGTCGATGGTCGTTATAACCTGCGTTTCGTCAAGGTAGGGCGGAGCGCACGCTACAGAATTTCAGACCTTGAAGAATGGCTTAGGTCGCGCGAAGTGGGCGCTGCCGCCGCTGGCAAGTAGGGGCATGACCATGACCCCGGCATTGCCAACCGATCTTGAGGCCGAATCCATCGCCCTTGGCGCGGCGATGATCGACGAAGACGCCCGCGCTAAGGCGCTCGAGGAACTTCACGGCGACGATTTCACCCGCCCCGGCCACAGAGTGATTTTCGACGGGCTGAGGGAGTTGGCCCGGCGCAATGCCCCGCCGGACCTGGCGGCGCTGGTGGGGTTGCTAGAGGGAACTGGCAAACTGGACCTGATTGGCCGCAACGGCGACGGTCGAGCCTATGTCCTGGCGTTGGCGGAGGGAGTGCCGAGCATCTCAAATGCACCCTACTACATCGCCCGCGTGAAGGAACAATCCGCCGAGCGCCGGGCTTTGAGTATCGTACAGGGCCTGGCCCAACGGGCGACCGCCGGAACCGTAGAGCCAGAAGCCCTGCGGCGCGACCTTGCAAGGGCGTCGGCAATGTTGCCCGATGGCGCGGCGTCGGCCAAGTCGTTAGAAGCCGGGCCGGTTTTGTCCTGCCTTAGCGACGTGAAGGCTGAGCTTGTGCAATGGTTATGGCCCGGCAGAATCGCCCTTGGCAAGTTGACGCTGATTGTAGGGGATCCCGACCAAGGCAAGAGCCTAATCACGCTGGACCTGGCCGCGCGCGTTTCCAGGGGCGCGGGCTGGCCCGATTGCCCGGCAGACACGGCCGCGCCGGGGGGCGTTGTGCTGCTGAGCGCCGAAGATGATCTTGCCGACACCATCCGGCCAAGGCTTGACGCGGCGGAAGCCGACGTGCAGCGCGTTCACGCCCTAACTACCACAAAGCGGTTTGACCTGGCGGCGGGCAAGGAAATCCGCGAACCCTTCAACATCGCGCAACACTTGCAGGCCCTTGAAAAAGCGATAAAGGAAGTTGACGATTGCCGCCTTGTCATAATCGACCCGATCAGCTCTTACCTTGGCGGGACCGATAGCCATAAGAACGCTGAAGTCAGGGGCCTGTTGAGCCCGCTTTGTGAACTGGCCGCCCGCCACCACGTTGCAATCGTGGTCGTTTCCCATTTGCGGAAGGGTGAAGGCCCGGCCATGTACCGGGCAATGGGCAGCCTGGCCTTTGTCGCCGCCGCGCGGGCCGCCTACGTCGCGGGCCTTGACCGGGATGACCCTACAGGCCAGCGGCATTTCCTCTTGCCGATCAAGTCCAATTTGACCAAGGACAAGTCCGGCTTGGCCTATCGCCTGGACAGCACCTTCAGCGCCAACAAACAGCCCGTAGTGGCATGGGAACCCACGCCCGTTGCAATCCGGGCCGACGAAGCCCTAAACCATAATCCGGGGCGCGATAATGACAGCCTGAGCGAACGCGACGAAGCGGCAGACTGGCTTTCCGACGCCTTGAGGGACGGCCCCAGGCCCGCCAAGGAAGTCATCGACCTGGCCCGGCAGGATGGAATTGCCAAGCGGACCCTAGACCGCGCCAAGCGCGCCTTGAACGTCACCGCGTACAAGGGCAAGGGCGACTTGCAAGGCTCATGGTTCTGGCGGCTGGGGGAAGATTGCCACGAAGATTGCCAAGATACCCCCGTTGGCAACCTTGGCAACCTTGGCAACCTTCGAGGAAACCCCAATGAACACACATAAAAAACGGCGCACATACAGGGAAGATTGCCAAGTGTTCTGTGTGGCAACCTTCGCCAACCTGTTGCAAGACGATAGTGAACACGGAAAAGGGCTGATTCTAAGATAAGTGTCTAACAAACATACGATTATGGAAAAAACACAACAAACCGGGCTGTTTGACAAGGGCGCAGGAAGTAGTGTTGTAGGCGGCGCGGATGGCTCCCAGGTCGATCAGGGTGTAGATCATCGCCCTGAGGGCAGCCCAGGGCCTTCCGGCCATGCCCAGGCCGTCTATCGAGCCGTGCAAGGCTACCTTCGCCGCAAGCCAAGGGTAAACCGGCCCGAAACAGCCTCAAAACCGACCCTAAGTAGCGCAGGAGTAGCGCAGCCTTATGGCTGAAACGATAACCTATGTCGATAACGATAGATAGAATGGCATACCCACTGATAGACTATCACCGGCAAGAGGCCCGGACCTACGCCAACGGTGGGCAGGTGCATGGCGCAGGTGCAGGTGGACGCCACCAGCGGCAGGTGCAGGTGGGTGGGGCATTGGCGAAATTCTCCAACAGGCATGGGGTGGACCCCCTTTGGCCCGCCGGTCTCCGTTTCGATACTGTCCACCGGCACATGGCCGGCCCCGTACTTCGTTTTTAGGAGATGCACGATGAGCGATGAAGATGAATCAGACGGCGAATTGGTTGTAGGCGGTCCCTTGCCTTTGACCCCTAAGGAACTTGACTTCTGTGAGCGGTTTGGTTCGCCGGAATCGGACACCTACGGCAAGGGAACTTTATCCGCCAAACTGGCCGGGTATGAACAGCCCCACAACGCGGCCTGGAAGTTGCGGCGTCGGCCCCGGATCATCGCCAAGTTAGAGGAATACCAAGAAGCTGTCCGGGCGACTGTGGGCAAGGTGTTAGCGGACCTGGAAGCTGAGCGGTTGATTGCCCTGGCGAAAGACCCGCCGGATACTGCTGCCGCTATTCGGGCAACGGAGCTTATGGGTAAGCATCTTGGGATGTTTGTTGACTTTGGCGTCGTTACCACGTTTGACCTGGAGCGCCGCCGTCAGTTTACCGACCGTGAGATCGAGGAAGGCTCGCGGCTTGCCCGTTTGGCAATTCTGGACGGTCTAGAGCGGCCGCCAACTCTGGCGCTGCCCGCCCCGCCCCAACCCGCCGCAACTATTGGCCGCGATGTCGGCCAGAACGGAGATTGAATCATGGAAAATGCGAATGACCTACCCCAAACCGACGTGGACGGCATGAGCGCCGATGAAGTGTTGTCGGCCAAGCAAAGTTTCGATGCCGCCATGTACGAGCACCCGGAACATCCTTACCGAGACACCAGACACCCATCGCATGATGCTTGGGTAGCCTATCGCCAAAACCTGATTGCGCGCGAGGTTTTGACTGAAAAATCGGCCGCCCCGCCCGACACAGAATCGGCCTTAGACGCGCTCGAAACTGCCGCCCGCCCAACGGCGTCAACTGTAGCTGAGGCCCAAGCCGAGATTGACGCGGCGGTGGCCCTTGGCTTTGACATCGGCAATGTCGACGCCGACACCGCGCGACCTGATGAAGTTGCGGTTTGGAAGATGCAGCGCTTGGCCAGCGAAGGCAGCCCGGAGCTTGTGCCGCTGATGGAGGCCCAGTTAAGGCAGCTTGGCGCGCCAGCAGACATGATGGCAATCTTCTCCCAGTTTGCCCAAAACAAGAATATCGACCAGGGCCTGCGCGGCGAGATTGTGGCGAAGTTGATTGAATATGTCCACCGGGGCAACCATGCCCTTCACGTCGCGCCCAAGGTTGACCGCGGCGCGGACCTACGAAGTCAGATTGACAGCTTGAGGGCGACACCTGGCTATGGCGACGGCACATTGGCAAACACTAACCGACCCCTGGCGGATGAGATCACAAAGACACTGACGGCGCTTTACGAAAAACTCTATCGAAAGGAAAACGACGATGGCGGATTACAAGGAAATACTGGACAAGGCGGCGGAAACACTTACAAGCCAAGTCAACACCGTTACGGCGCTGGGGAAAGCTATGGCCGGCGTCGAAAAGTCTTTGGCCGTTGAAGGTGAACGGCTTGAGCAAGCGGTGCGCGACCTGGCCAGCTTGAAGGACCGGGCGGGCGAACAGTTGACCGGCGGCCAAGGCGATTTTGATAAATTCCGAAATAGCTTGAGGAAGCTTTCGGCCAATGTCGAAACCGGGCGCGCGATGATTGCTAGTCTTGAACCGCTGTTTGGCGAGGCGCGGAAAAAGTTGGGGGCGGCCCGTGAACGCTTGCACCTTGACCTGGTTCAGCTATGCCAAGCCGCCCAAGTCGCCGTCGAGAAGGACATGGCCGAGGCGTTCAGCGAAGTAGTCAAAATCCACGACAGCTTTCTGGCCGCCCGCACAGGTTTGTTTGCATCCTACCGGATGCAGTACCCACTTTCGATTGGCCCGCGATTGCGGCATGGGCGCATGCACGGATTGGGCGGCGCTCCCCCCCGGCTGACCTTGACCGCCCCGCCGCCAGCACCCGCCCCCGCCGCTGAGCCTACACCACCGGACGCCCAGGCGACTGGCTTCCCGGCGGTGGAACCGGCGCAGGAAGCACGATCGTCGTGGAATAGTCCCGTCGGGCACCCCCAGGCCGAGATCGTGGCTAGTTTGGGCGCTGGCCGCTGCCTTTTGGCTACGGCGCTGGACCCTGTACCGGCAGACGTAGGCGAGGGCGGCAAAACCAAGGTTCCGCAGAATTCTGCGGAAGCTGTCGAAACGCGCGTGGAGCTTGCCCACGTCGCCAACCTGATGCAGGGCGACAAGCAGCCCGTTCAGCAGAATTCTGCCGAACGGGAGCCGGTGAATACCCGCCAGGAGCTTGCCCACGTCGACGGCGCAGCGACACCCGCCGGGCAGCCTGTTGGACAAGTTGACCAACAGAAAACCCGCGTCGGGGACGTATCCCAGGCCCAACCGGCTTGAGATCGTGTCACCCGGCTAATCCTGGCAAGCCGAAATTCGGGTAGTGGTTCACTTTGACATTGTTTCGGGTCAATCACCAAGCGATAATAACGGGCCGAAGGAGCTATTGCCATGACGAGCATCAAAGAGCTACGACTAACCCACGGGGAGCTGAATCGCGTGTCTTGGATATGCTTCCAGTGCAAGACGGAACACACGATTGATCTCCATAACTCACAGCAAATACAGCCCATAACCGACCCTAGCAAGCCATATTTGTGCAGGGTGTGCGGAACAGTTGCCAACGAGAACTTGCGCAAGGCTCTTAAACACTTGTACGCATATTTTGGCGAAGCGAATCTAGCCGCAGATGCCGAAATTGGGAGCAAGACAGAAATCTACTTCCGCGTAGAGGCTAAAGATTAGCTTCTGCTTGTGCGATTTATTCGCCCGCCTTTTGCCCGGAGCGATTCTTCCCTTTCCAGCAGCGTTACCAGATCGGCAATCGTCACGCGGGTGATGGGTCGGGCCGTAGCGCAGGTGTAGCGCAGAGACGCCGCCACAATTCAGCGCAAAAAAGAACCCCTGTAAGTGCTTGTCTTACAGGGGTTTTCGTTGCGCCGCGAAGGACTCGAACCTTCGACCCGCTGATTAAGAGTCAGCTGCTCTACCAACTGAGCTAGCGGCGCGAAAGAGCAAATATACTAGCGACCACGCGAAAAAGATCAAGACCCTCCTGGGCTCTTTTTCCCGGCCTGCAAAACTATCATAGCCGCAGGCCCTCCCGGCGTTCAAGGGCGGCAACCTTCGCAGTGGCACGGGCATCTTGAGCGTGATTTGCCGGCAAGCAGGGGCAAGATGCCCCTGCGACGCATGGGCGGGACGCCCATGCCACTGGAAGAGGCCAGGCCGCAAGCGGCGGGGAAGGGCGGGTTTGGCCGTGCGGCCGGCTTGATTTTGGCCGCTGCCTGGTTATCCTAACCAGACTATATCTCAGGAACCTCACCAGGAGCAGAGCATGGAACTTGCAGACCGCATCAAGAGCGTCGGGGCCAGCGCCACCCTGGCCGTCACAGGCCGGGCGGCCCAGATGAAGGCCCAGGGCATCGACGTCGTCAGCTTCGGCGCCGGCGAACCCGACTTCGACACCCCCGCCTTCATCAAGGACGCCGCCAAGGCCGCCCTCGACGCCGGCGACACCAAGTACACCCCGCGCTGCGCCGGCAAGCTCAAGGCCGCCGTGGCCGAAAAGCTGGCCAAGGAAAACGGCATCACCGTCAAGCCCGAGCAGGTGCTGGCCACCTTCGGGGCCAAGCACGGCCTGTTCAACGCCTTCCAGGTGCTCTTGAACCCGGGCGACAAGGTGCTCATCCCCGCGCCCTACTGGGTGAGCTATCCCGAGATGGTCAAGCTGGCCGACGGCCAGTGCGTCTTCATCCCCACCAGTTACGAAAGCGGCTACAAGATCACCCCCGACGACGTCCTGAAGTTCGGCCGCGACGCCAAGATCCTGGTCATGAACAGCCCCAACAATCCCACCGGCGTGACCTACACACCGGCGGAACTCAAGGCCATCGCCCAGGCGGTGCTCAAGACCAACCTGGTGGTCTTCTCTGACGAGATCTACGAGAAGCTCATCTACGGCGACACCAAGTTCGTATCCTTCGCCGCCCTGGATCCGCGCCTGCCCGAACGCACGCTGACCTTCAACGGCCACGCCAAGGCGTTCTCCATGCCCGGCTGGCGGATCGGCTGGGTGGCCGGGCCGCAGAACGTCATCAAGGCCATGGCCACGCTGGGCTCGCACCAGACCACCGACCCGGTGAGCTTCGTCCAGGCCGGGGCCCTGGCCGCCTACACCGACCCGCAGTCGGCCGCCACCGTCGAGAAGATGCGCCAGGAATTCGAGAAGCGCGGCCGGCACATGCACCAGCGGCTGTGCGGCATGCCCGGCGTGCGCTGCGTCAAGCCCACCGGCGCGTTCTACTGCTTCCCCGACGTGTCGGGCAACTACGGCAGGAGTTTCGGCGGCACGAAGGTGAGCGATTCGCTGTCCTTTGCCGCCGTCGCCTTGGAGCAGGCCAAGGTGGCACTGGTGCCGGGCGTGGCCTTCGGCGAGGACCGCTGCGTGCGCCTCTCCTTCGCCACCGGCATGCAGCAGATCGACAAGGGCCTGGATCGCCTGGAAGCATTGCTGAAGTAGACGCCTAAACAACGCCGACACCCAGGCCGAAACCGGAACTGATGCGCAGAATCACGGTTGATATTTCGCCCCCGGCCCTTGTGGCCGGGGGCTTTTGTCTGTACTGATCCCGTGGCCTGCGTGGAATGGGAGAAACCGCATGGAACTCTACCAACAAGACCCGTACTGCCAATCCGTCGCGACGACCATCGCCGCCACGACCTTCGTCAAGAAGCGGCCGGCCGTGCTGGTTGAGCGGAACATCCTGTATCCCGGCGGGGGCGGTCAGCCGTTTGACCGCGGGAGCCTGCTGGTCGGCGGGGCGGAGGTTCCCGTCGAGCGGGCGGTGCGCGTCGAGGGGCAGGTCTTCCTGGTGCTGGCCGGGCCGGCGGAGCTGGATGCCGGCCAGGAGGTCGAGCTGCGGCTTGATTGGCCGCGGCGCTACGCCCACATGAGATGCCACAGCGGCAGCCACGTGCTGATGGGGGCGGTGAAGCGCCGCCTGAGCGACTACGTGGCCAAGGGCATCGACATCCAGGACGGCGGGCGGGCCTGCACCATTCGCTTCGAGGGCGCCTGGCAGCCGGCGCCGCAGGAGGCCCAGGCCTTCATCGAGCAATCCAACCAGGTCATCGCCGAGAACCGGGCGATTGAAGTCGTCGAATTTGCCGACCTTGGGCAGGCCATCGCCCAGGCGGGGGAAATCTATCGCGGGCCGCGGGAGATGTCCGGGCCGGTGAGCATCGTCACCGTCGCCGGCTGGGACGCCAACCCCTGCGGCGGCACGCACGTCCGGGCCGCGGGCGAGATCGGGCCGCTGCGCCTGGCCGGGTGCGAGACAGGCAAGGTGCGGTTCGAGATCGACTGAACCACATGCGACCCCAACCGCTGTCTAGTACATGAAGGAGGGAGTTATTTCGAAGTCTGCCCCCGAATTCCCCGAATTTCCTGCCTGGAAACCTTTAGGCCAAAGGGTCTGTCCCGTGAAGTCTCATGAGCCAGTAAGTGTGCGCTGGTTAATCCGTCCGCCCGATATAATGCCTGCCTTGGATCAAGAGGAATACGCGAGGTGATCCCAGAAACTTGGCATTATCGCTACCTGATGAGCCTGCCATTTCGCTCTCGCTGGGGGCAGGGGAGGATGGCGCGGTTTCGGGATGAGCGGTTCCGATGGACGGTGCGCAATGCGGCCGCGACCATCCCCTTCTATCGCCGGCTCCTGGCGGTAGCAGGGGTTGACCCTTTGTCGATTCGCGGGCTAGCCGATCGCGGCCGCCTGCCGCTGGTCACACGCGATGCCCTGCGTCAGGCGGGGCAGGAGGCATGGCGTCAGGACGTGCCGGCCGGGCAGCGATGGCTGGCCTCCACGTCGGGCAGTTCGGGCAATCCGCTGATCCTGCTGTACCACCAGGCCGAGCGCGTGCGCATGCACGCGGTCAACCTGGACTGCGAATGGCTGTATGGTCATCGGCCGTGGCGGCTGGCGATGGGACTGGGCACCCAACTCGTTTCGCCCCAGGGCACGTGGCTGCAGCGGCTGGGGTTGCTGCGTTGGATCCGCGTGGATCCGGCCCGGCCCGTTCGGGAATGGGTCGATTTGTTCGAGAGGCATCGCCCCTACGTCCTGCGCGGGTATCCGAGCATGCTGCGCGAGTTCTGCGTCGAGGCCCAGAGACGTGGTGGTTTGAAATGGCGACCGCGCGTGCTGGCCACCGGCGGGGAACTGTATCCGCCGGAATTGGACGAACTGGTCCACCGAACCTTTGGCTTCAGCCCCATCACTTGTTACGGGGCCATGGAGACGGGGCGGATGGCCTTCTCCTGCACGGGCGGCGGGGGGCTGCACGTGCGCATGGACGCCGTGGACCTGGAAATCCTGCGCGAAGGCGTGCCTGTGGGCCCCGGCCAGAGCGGTGAAGTCGTGCTCACCTCGCTGATCTTCACCTGCATGCCGCTGATCCGGTACCCGGTGGGCGATTTGGCCGTCTGGGACGATTCGCCCTGCGCCTGCGGCCTATGGTGGCCGAAGCTTCGGTTGCACGAGGGGAGGGGCAGCGACGTGCTCGCTCTGCCAGACGGGCGACGCGTGCCCATCACCACTTTGGGCGGACCCATCGGGCGAGTTCCCGGCGTGCGCCAGTACCAGTTCATCCAGACAGGCCCGACCGCCCTGACAGTGCGATACTCCGCCGATGGTGACGCACGGGAGGTTGGCGCCGCCCTGGCATTGATTCGCGGACAGTTGCCTGGCGTGCAGGTGCGGAGCGAGCGTGTTGAGCGTATCGGTCATTCTGTCACGGGCAAAGTTCCTCGCTTCATTCGGCAGGGCATGTAGGGCAACGCCAGGACTGAGTAAATAGGGACAGTAAATAGGGACAGGACAGTAAATAGGGACAGGGACCTGTTTCAAAGACCTCGAATTGCGCGAGCGGCCCAACAGGCGCTCGCCCTACGACTGGCTCCTGGCGACTGACTACTGCCTACTGTTCTTGCCGGGTGCTGTTGTCAGGACTCGCTCTGGCCGTGGTCTTCGCTTTCATCGGCTGGGAGGTCGGGGGCGATTTCGCCGGCGCCGTCGGCCTGGGCGTCGGGCACGGCGGGCTCTCCCGTGCCGGCGGATTCATCCGGCTGCGAGGCGGGTTGCCCAGCCGCGGGGGGCGGGGCCTGCTCCTGCGCCTGCTGCTGGGATTCAGCATGGGGCTGCTGGGTTTGACCTTCCGGCGCGGCCGGTTCGGCTGGCTTTTCGGCGGGTTTTCTTGTCGCCGGCGGGGCCTTGAGTTGCTGGAGGTTTGGCAGGTCTTCCAGGCTTCCCAGGCCGAAGATTTCAAGGAAGTGCTTGGTCGTGCCGTAGAGCAGGGGGCGGCCAAGCTCTTCCGCCCGCCCCACGATCTTTGCCAGGTTGAGTTCCATCAGGCGGTGCAGCACCTCACCGGTGGCCACGCCGCGGATGGCCTCGACGTCGGCCCGTAGCACCGGCTGGCGATAGGCCACGATGGCCAGCGTCTCCATCGCTGCCTGGGAGAGGCGACTTTCCTCGCGGCTCTTTACCAGCCGGGCCAGCACGCCGGCGTATTCGGGCAGGGTCTGCATCTGGTAGCCGCCGGCCACGTGCACGATGCGGAAGGCGGCGCGGGTCTGGTCGTAGCGGGCGTTAAGCTGCTCGACGGCGGAGCGGACGCTACGCACGCCGCCGATCTGCGTGATCTCGTTGATCTTGGCGGGTGGCAGGGGCTTGTCGGAGGCGAACAGCACCGCCTCGACCAGGGCAGGCCCGTCGGAAGACCTCTCGTGTTGGGGCGCGGGGTCCGGCGAGTGTTCCTGCGCCGGCCCTGGCGGGGCCGTCTCAGAGGGATTCTCCGCCGCCGGCCCCGTCGGCCCCTCAGGCTGGAGGGGCTGCCGGTCCCGCCCGTCCGCATGTTCGTCTTGCCGGTTTGTCATGTCCTCATGCATTGATACACCGCCTGGGCCAAGGCCCAAGCGATGAAAGATACTCGATTAATCCAAAAACACAAGCTTCACTCGGCGGGGAAGGGCCTTGTTTTTCCGGCCTGGCAGGGGTATAAAGAAGTGTCTATGCTATTGTCAGGAAGCACAACCTGCGCCTCCGGCTGCTGGAACAGCCCCGCCTGGAGCCTGCGCTGGGTGCAAAGACGCTGCTCGGTCTACGAACACCCCGGCGCCCCGCTGACCATCTAAACCCTGCACCTTCTCTTTCTATAAGTGACCCTTTTATGCCCAGACAACAGATTCGCAATGTAGCCATTATCGCCCACGTGGACCACGGCAAGACGACCCTGGTGGACCAGCTCCTGCGCCAGTCGGGCCAGTACCGCTCCAGCGAACTGGTCGGCGACTGCATCCTGGACTCCAACCCCCTGGAGCGCGAGCGCGGCATCACCATCCTGTCCAAGAATTTCGCCATCACCTACACCGACCCGGCGGGCAACGACTACCACATCAACGTCATCGACACCCCCGGCCACGCCGACTTCGGCGGCGAGGTCGAGCGCGTGCTCAAGATGGCCGACGGCGTGCTGCTGCTGGTGGACGCCGTCGACGGCACCATGCCCCAGACCCGCTACGTGCTGACCAAGGCCCTGCACAACGGCCTCAAGCCCATCGTGGTCATCAATAAGATGGACCGCCCGCAGGCCCGCCCGCGCGAGGTGCTGGACGAGGTCTTCGACCTGCTGGTGGAACTGGGGGCCGACGATCACGCCCTGGATTTCCCGGTGATTTACGCCTCCGGCCGCGACGGCTGGGCGACCGACGACCTGGACGAAGCCCTCCGGCTGGGCAACGCGGGGCGGACCCAGAACGCGGGCGAGACGCCCGCGCCACCCACGGCCGAGGCGGACGTGCTACCAGAGACGCCTGTGCCGGCCAAGGGCGACGTTCACCCGCTCTTTGCCGCCATCATCCGTCACGTGCCTGCCCCGAAATTTGACTCAGCCGCCCCGCTGCAGGTGCTCATCACCAACCTGGATTACAGCGACTACGTCGGCCGCATCGGCATCGGGCGGGTCTTTGCCGGCACGCTGCGGGCCGGGCAGAACATCATCACCATCGACCGCCACGGCGGGCAGACGCCCCAGCGCATCAGCCAGCTCTTCCGTTTCGAGCGGCTGGGCCGGCAGGAAGTGAACGAGATCGACGCCGGCGACATCTGCGCCGTCGTCGGGCTGGAGAAGGTGGACATCGGCGACACCCTGGCCGACCCGGAAAACCCCAAGGCCCTGCCGCCGGTGGAGGTGGACGAGCCCACCCTGCACATGACCTTCCGCATCAACGACGGACCCTTTGTCGGCCAGGACGGGCGGTTTGTCACCAGCCGGCACCTGCGCGAGCGGCTGGAGAAGGAACTGCAGTCCAACGTCGCCCTGCAGGTCCATCCGGGCGAGGGCCACGACGAGCACGACGTGGCCGGGCGGGGCCTGCTGCACCTGGGCATCCTGCTGGAGAACATGCGCCGCGAGGGCTTTGAACTTACCGTGGGCAAGCCGGAGGTCATCTACCGCCAGGAAGGCGGGCACGTGCTCGAGCCGGTGGAAACGCTGGTGGTGGATTGCCCCGCCGAGGGCATGGGGCCGGTGATGCAGCTTACCGGCGACCGGCGGGGCGAGATGATCAAGATGGAGACCCGCGGGCAGATGACCCACCTGGAGTTTTCCATCCCCGCCCGCGGGCTGATCGGGCTGCGCAACCGCATGCTGACGGCCACCCGGGGCGAGGCGGTGATGCACCACGTCTTCGACAGCTACGGCCCGAAGCGCGGCGAAATTCCACACCGCGCCAACGGCGTGATGGTGGCCATCGAGACCGGGCGGGTGACGGCCTGGGCCCTGGACCAACTGGCCGACCGCGGCATGATGTTCGTCGAGCCGGGCGACATGGTCTACCAGGGCCAGATCGTCGGCGAGCACTGCAAGGACAACGACATATCCGTAAACGTCGTCAGGTTGAAGCGCCTGACTAATATGCGGGCGGCCAGCAAGGACGCCACCGTGGTGCTCAAGGCCCCGCGCCGNNTTCATCCGCATGCGCAAGCGCCTGCTGACCGAGAACGACCGCAAGCGCCAGGCCCGCCGCTCGGCCGCCGCCGCGACGCAGTAAACCTTGCACCGATTCCGGCGGAACTGACCGGCATGAATGCCCGGGCGGAAATAACCTAAAGACTTGCCTCTTGGTGGCACAGGCTTTCCAGCCTGTGCGCACATCCCAGAAAGGCTTAAGATTGGGTGGCAACATCATGAGTGGAAAGCTGTTCCGCCCTGTACCCACAAATGGAAATACACCGGGCGAGGCTTGAGCGGTTCCTACAGGGGCATGGGAGGATCCGCGCAAATGCAGAGCGACGCGGGGAGAGGCTCATCCAGGCCCGCAGGGCCGGTGAGAATTTAGCCGGGGGTGTAGCATCCCGAGCGAAGTCGAGGGGGAGCGGCCCGAGCCAAAGCGAGGGCGAAGTCCCGAGCAACGTCGAGGGGGACGCGCAGCCCCCGGTAACGGCCCGGGCAATGGGCCAGAGGCAACGGCCTGACCGGCCAAGGCATTGATTCTTCCTGCCGATGCTGTGACTATCCTGGAGGGATCGCGTGCAACAAAGTTCCACGCCTGACATTTGGCTCAATTCCCAGAAGCTTATCCCACCATCGCGAGGATGGTCACTTCCGCGCGCAGGTCCAGCCGTTCGCTCTGGGTTGTGCGGCGCCTTTTCCAGGGGCTGCGCGGCGCACGGCTACGCCGTGCTTGCTTGGCCCCCGGCTAGTAGTCTGTCAC